>NZ_FXUY01000001.1:2111250-2412857 GCF_900182985.1 Pseudomonas helmanticensis
TTTGATCTTGCTTCTAAAAAACAAAATCAAAGGATCGCAGCCTTCGGCAGCTCCTACATTGGGCTTTGGTGTGTTCGGGTGCACCGATTTCGCGCTAATCCACGCGACTCGTCTATACATAACCCGCGCCAACCGGAACATGGCACGACCACTGCAACCCTTCTCCGCGTCTTCTCTTTCTCTGCAAGGACCGCCCCATGACGCAGAACGCTCCCGGCAACGATTACCCCCTCAGCGAAGTCCCCATGCACGCGCGCAAAGGCCTGGCCTCGACGGCGATGGTGTTACTGGGCTTCACGTTTTTTACCGCGACCATGTTTGCCGGTGGCAAGCTCGGGGTTGCGTTCAGTTTCGCCGAGATGATCGCGGTGATCATCGTCGGTAATCTGCTGCTGGGACTCTACGCGGCCGGGCTGGGTTACATCGCCTTCAAGAGCGGCCTTAATTCGGTGTTGATGGGGCGCTTCTGCTTCGGCGAAGTCGGCAGCAAACTCAGCGACCTGATCCTTGGCTTTACCCAAATCGGCTGGTACGCCTGGGGCACCGCTACCGCTGCGGTGGTAATCGGCAAATACTTTGATCTCGATGAGGGCACGGTGCTCGGTTTGATGGTGCTGTTCGGCCTGATGTTTTGCGCCACGGCGTATGTCGGCTATCGCGGACTGGAAATTCTCTCGTACATCGCCGTACCAGCAATGATGTTGCTGCTGATGCTGTCGATGTGGGTGGCGACGGTGAAGGTCGGCGGTTTCGAAGGATTGCTCAGCGTCGTGCCAAGTGGTTCGCTGGACTGGTCGACGGCGATCACTTTGGTGTTCGGCACTTTCGTCAGCGGCGCGACGCAAGCGACCAACTGGACGCGTTTCTCGCGTTCGGCGCGCGTTGCGGTGCTGGCCAGCCTGATCGGGTTTTTCATCGGCAATGGCCTGATGGTGCTGATCGGCGCGTACGGTGCCATCGTCTATCAACAACCCGACGTGGTTGAAGTGCTGCTGTTGCAGGGTTTTGCCATGGCCGCGATGGCCATGCTGTTGTTGAACATCTGGAGCACTCAGGACAACACCATCTACAACTTCGCCGTCGCCGGTTGCAACCTGCTGCGCACCGGTCGGCGCAAGACCGTGACCTTGGCCGGCGCGGTGATCGGTACGCTGCTCGCGTTGCTCGGCATGTACGACATGCTGGTGCCGTACCTGATTCTGCTCGGCACGGTGATTCCGCCGATTGGCGGAGTGATCATGGCGGACTTTTTCTACCGCTGGCGCGGGCGTTATCCGCGCCTCGCCGACGCACGGCTGCCAGCCTTCAACTGGCCGGGCCTCGGGGCTTACGCGGTCGGCACGGTCGCGGCGTTCAGCTCGCCATGGGTTGCGCCGCTGGTAGGCATCGCCGCTGCCGCGTTAACGTATGTCATCGTCACCGGCGTGCTCGGCGCTCGCAGCGCGGCCGCGCCACTACAAGACCTATAAAAAAGGATTCGCCTGATGCACATCATCAACGCCCGTTTGCGCAACCAGGAAGGTTTGCACGAATTGCACCTTGAAGACGGCCTGATCCGCAGCATCGCCCGGCAGACCGAAGCGCCCACCCTTGGCCCGGATGATCTCGACGCCGGCGGCAATCTGGTGGTGCCGCCCTTCGTCGAGCCGCACATTCACCTCGACGCCACCCTCACCGCCGGCGAACCACGCTGGAACATGAGCGGCACGCTGTTTGAAGGCATCGAATGCTGGGGCGAGCGCAAGGTCACCATCACCGAAGAAGACACCAAGACCCGCGCCAAAAAAACCATTCAGACCCTGGCCGCGCACGGCATTCAGCATGTTCGCACTCACGTCGACGTCACTGACCCGCAACTCACCGCGCTGAAAGCGATGCTCGAAGTGCGCGAGGAAAGCCGTCACCTCATCGACCTGCAAATCGTCGCGTTCCCGCAGGAAGGCATCGAGTCGTTCCGCAATGGCCGCGAGTTGATGGAAGAGTCGATCCGCATGGGCGCGGACGTGGTCGGCGGGATTCCGCATTTCGAGTACACCCGCGATCAGGGCGTCAGTTCGGTGAAGTTTTTGATGGACCTGGCCGAGCGCACCGGTTGCCTGGTCGACGTGCATTGCGACGAGACCGACGACCCGCATTCACGCTTTCTCGAAGTGCTCGCCGAAGAAGCCCGCAGCCGCGACATGGGCGCCCTCGTCACCGCCAGCCACACCACGGCGATGGGTTCTTACGACAATGCCTACTGCGCCAAACTGTTCCGTCTGCTCGGGCATTCGGGGATCAGTTTTGTCTCCTGCCCGACCGAAAGCATTCACCTGCAAGGGCGCTTCGACAACTTCCCGAAACGCCGTGGTGTGACGCGCGTGAACGAGTTGCTCGAAGCCGGAATGAACGTGTGTTTTGGCCAGGACTCGATCGTCGATCCGTGGTACCCGCTGGGCAACGGCAACATCCTCCGCGTGCTCGAGGCGGGACTGCACATTTGCCACATGCTCGGTTACCGTAACCTGCAAAGTGCGCTGGATCTGGTCACCGACAACAGCGCCAAGGCCATGCATCTGGGCGAACGTTACGGACTGGAATGCGGACGCCCGGCGAACCTGCTGATTCTCTCGGCGGACAGCGATTATGAAGTGATCCGCAGCCAGGGCCTGCCGTTGTATTCGATTCGCGGCGGCAAGGTGTTGATGAAGCGGCAGATGCCGGTGGTGGAGTTCAGTACCGATCTGAGTTGAGATTGTCGTCGGGGCTGATGGCCTCATCGCTGGCAAGCCAGGCTCCCACAGGTTTTGTGGTGCACATGAACAAAACACATAACCTGTAGGAGTGAGCCTGCTCGCGATAACGGTGTATCAGGCAACATTTGAATGAATGGTAGTCCGCAATCGCGAGCAGGCTCACTCCTACAGAGGATTTAGTGTGTCGCACCCAACCCTGTGGGAGCCTGGCTTGCCAGCGATGGCGGTTTTAAACTCAGCTCATCAACTGCGCCGTACCAAACAATCTGACGCGCACCCGCTCACCGTCGATTTCCTCCAGCAGAATCGGTGCCGTGCCGCCGGGCATGACCACCTGCACTTCCCCCGCCGCGACCCAACCTACCCGCCATGCCGCACAGGCCACCGCACTGGCGCTGGTGCCGGATGAGGCCGTCGGCCCTTCGCCGCGTTCGAATACTCGCGCGATGAGTCGTTGTTCGGCATCGCGTACCGCCCATTGCAGGTTGACGCCTGCCGGGCATGGCTGGCCTGCGCCGGTGGGTACGGCGTAGGCGATGCGGGTCAGGCCTTGATCAAGCGGCGACTCACGCATCTGTTCATTGCTCGGCAAGGCTGACTGGTCGTCGAGCAGCGTCACGCAATGTGGATTGCCGATACGCACGAATTGGCTGTACGACCAGGCACGATTGAGCTTCGCCAATGGCTGAATACTGCTGACCTCTCGGCCATTGAAGTCGACACTCTCAACGTTCTGCGCATCCACCGCGCGCGGCCCGAAATCCGCTTGACCGAGGTCCAGCCAAAACCCTTGCACACCGTCGAACTCGGCAGCTTTCACGGATGTCTGCACCGGCTCGCCCTTATCGTGATGCACGCGCAACAACGCGCCCTCCTGCGGCATCAACCCTTGCTCGCTCAGTGCCTGAGAAAAAATCGTCAGGCCGTTGCCGCTGCGCTCGGCCAGCGAACCGTCGGTATTGACGATCAACACATCGAACGGTGGCGAGGCCTGGAACGGGCCGATCAACAGGCCATCGCTGCGATGGGATTTGCTCTTCGGTGGACGCTGGCCTTCAGGCCAGTCACAGCAAAGGCTGATCGCCGCCGCGCTCCACGACGACCGCGACGACGCGCACTCGGCAGCGCTGGCAGGCAAATCAACGCCCGCCAGGCGCAGCGCTTGCGGTGAAACAACACCATAGATATTGCCCCGTGCATCGTAGAACCGCGTCATCACCCGCCCTCGTACCCTGTTGTCGAAGCCCCACTTTAAACCGCAATCACCTGTAGGAGCTGTCGAGTGAAACGAGGCTGCGATCTTTTGATCCAGATCTTCAAAGAAAACATCAAAAGATCGCAGCGTGCCGCAGCTCCTGCAGGTCGTGGTGTGCAACACAGGTTAGGATGTCGGCTGCACGTCCTCGAATAAACGGCAATCGAACCTCGACGCCGGATCAATGTCCTTCGGGGACGCGATGTTTTTTGCCAAGGATTTGATATGACCAGCCTCAACCCTCAAGACACCTTCGTCCCCGGACGCCTGCAACAGATCTCCACGCGCATCGCGTTTTTCATCGCCGGGCTCGGCATCGCTGCGTGGGCGCCACTGGTGCCGTACGCCAAGGCACGGGCCGGACTGGATGAGGGCACGCTGGGTTTGTTGCTGTTGTGTCTGGGCGTCGGTTCGATTCTGGCGATGCCAATGGCGGGGATTCTCGCCACGCGCTTCGGCTGTCGGCGAGTGGCCACCGGCGGCACGTTACTGATCTGCGCGGCGCTGCCATTGCTGGCGACGGTGTCGTCGATTCCGGCGCTGGTCGCCACGCTGTTCATGTTCGGCGCTGGTTTGGGCACGGTGGACTCGACGGTGAACCTGCAAGCAGTGATCGTCGAACGCGCCAGCGGCAAAAACATGATGTCGGGCTTCCACGGTCTGTTCAGTCTGGGCGGGATTGTCGGCGCGGCCGGTGTCAGCGCCCTGCTCGGCCTTGGCTTGACGCCATTGGCGGCAATGCTGGTGGTGGTCGTGGTGCTGATCGCGGCGCTGTTCAAGTGCGTGCCGCACATGTTGCCCTATGGCAGTGAAAGCTCAGGGCCGGCGTTTGCGGTGCCGCATGGCATCGTGCTGTTTATCGGCGGCATGTGCTTCATCGTCTTTCTCACCGAAGGCGCAGCGCTGGACTGGAGCGCGGTGTTTCTGGCGCAGGAGCGCGGGATCGACACGGCCTATGCCGGATTGGGTTATGCCGCGTTTGCCCTGACCATGACGGCGGGACGCTTGATGGGTGACCGCATCGTGCGTAAGTTGGGAGCCACGCGGATCATTTTGTTTGGCGGCCTGTTGGCGGCGGCGGGATTGTCTCTGGCAACCTTTGCACCGAGCTGGGAAGCGGCACTGGTCGGTTATGCGCTGGTTGGCGCCGGCTGTTCGAACATCGTGCCGGTGTTGTATACGGCGGTCGGCAAGCAGACGGTGATGCCGGAAAGCATCGCGGTGCCGGCGATTACCACGTTGGGGTATGCGGGGATTCTCGCCGGGCCGGCGGTGATCGGGTTTGTCGCGCATGCCAGCAGTTTGAGTTTTGCCTTTGGCTTGATGGCGCTGTTGTTGGTCGCTGTGGCCATTGGCGGCAAGGTGTTGAAGGTCTGAAGCAAAAGATCGTCCGATCGCGGCCCGAGCCTGCGGCAGCTCCTACATGAGATCGTTCCCACGCTCTGCGTCGGAATGCCTCAATGGACGCTCCGCGTCCGCTTTTGGACGCAGAGCGTCCCGGGCTGCATTCCCACGCGGAGCGTGGGAACGATCAGTTAGAAACCGACGCTAGCCTGCACAAAGAAAGTGCGCGGCGCCCCCACATACATCCCCGAATTGTTATCGCTGGAACGCGTGAAGTACTGCTTGTCGAAGACGTTCTTGACCCCCGCGCCCAACTTCAGGTTCGACACCTGCGGTCCGAAGTCATAGCCACCGCGCACGTTCCAGGTCACGTAACCGGGAATGTCGCCGTACTGCCCGTCCGCCGAGCCTTCGGTGATGTAGTTGCCGTTGAAGCTGCCATCGGCATTCACCCCCGTACCCGGCGAACGCTGTTTCGACTGAGCGAAACCGTCGATGTTGTAGGTCCAGCGGTTGATGTCGTAACGCAAGCCGACGGTCGCCACCTGACGCGAATAGAACGGCAGGTCACGGCCCTTGAAGCCCGGAATCTCGCCTTCATACGTCGCGCGGGTGTAAGTGAAACCGGCGTTGGCGGTCAGGCCATCCAGACGCGGATCGAGCGCCGCCATGTCGTAATGCACCGACGCTTCAAGGCCCTGGTGCTTGGTCGCACCGAGGTTGGTCCAGCCGACGTCGTTGCTGATGTATTGCAGTTCGTCATCGAAGTCGATGTAGAACAGCGTCACTTCACCGCCCCACACGTCATCGTTGTAGCGTGTGCCGATCTCGTAGGTCTTGGCCTTTTCCGGCTCGAGGCCGTTGGCGGTGTTGTCACCCGAACCGCCCTGACCCAGCTGGAAATACTGCAGGCTGCCGAACGAGGTTTCGTAGTTGGCAAACAGTTTCCACGCGTCCGACAGGTGATACATCACGCTCAGCGCCGGCAGCGGTTCGTTGCTTTCGATGCTGCGGTTCTTTTCCGGCACTCGTTTGCCGGCGGTGTCGAGTACGGCGCGATCATGCCAGTCAGTGCTGATGTGTTCAAAGCGCACACCCGGCGTGATGGTCCAGTTGCCGACGTCGATTTTGTTGTCGATGTAAACCGAGTTGGCCTCGGTGCCACCGGTACGATCCTGGAACACGTGACCGTCAGAAGACTTGGTCACCACCGGCTCGTTATTGACCAGCGCCAGACGGCTCGATTGCTCGTGCATGGCTTCTTTCAAGTAGCGATAACCGACGCTGACTTCCTGCGTGGTCGGGCCGACATCGAACACCCGCGACACCCGTGGTTCGATGCCCAGCGTGTAGTACGAACGCGGATAGGAACTGAGGGTTTTCTGATCGCGCGCAGCGATGGTGCTGCCTCGGAAACTGTCGGTGTAGTAGGTCAGAATCTCTGCCTGGGTGCGCTCGTCGATCTGCCGAATCCACTTGAACGACACGTCCTTGCGGCGCCCGCTGAAGTTGTCGTAGTCGCGCACCGAGTCGTACGGTTTGTTGTCGTACTGCTGCTGCGTCAGGCCGCCGGGCATGTCGGCGCTGGCGTCGTAGTAGTGGAAATTGAGGCTGAAATCGTCCTGATCGGTCGGCGCCCAGTGAGTCTTGAGCAGCACGTCGTCGATGTCGTTGCCGTTGTTGCGCTCGCGATAACCGTTGCCGTTGACGCCGGAATACAACAGTGCCACGCCCATGCCGTTGTCGGCGGTGCCACCGAGGAACGCGGTATCGATGTGTTTCCAGCCGCCGTATTGCGTGGTTTCCAGCGTGGTGCCGATTTCACCGGTGGCTTTTTCCGGAATCGCACGGGTGACGAAGTTGATCACGCCACCGACGTTCTGCGGCCCGTAACGCACGGAACCGGCGCCGCGCACGACGTCGATGCTGTCGAGGTTGCCCGAGGAAATCGGTGCCATCGACAATTGCGGTTGGCCGTACGGGGCGAATGCGGCAGGTACGCCGTCGATCAACACGGTGGAGCGTGGCGACAGACGCGAAGTCAGGCCACGCACGCCGACGTTGAGGGAAATATCGCTGCCGCCGGTGCCGTTGGAGTCCTGCACCTGCACGCCCGGCACACGCTTGAGCACGTCGCTGACGTTCATCGCGCCCTGCTCGACCATCGCCTCGCGGCGAATCACCGTACGCGCGCCAGGGTGGTTCTGCACCACGGCGGCGTTGGCATCGCCGAGCCAGTTACCGACCACCTTGATGTCGGTCACACCGAGTTCCAGCGGGCCATCGCTGGCGGCGGAGGTCGCTGCGGGTGACAAGGTTACCGAACCTTCGTTGATCTGATAATCCAAGCCGCTGCCTTGCAGCAACTGGCGCAGCGCCTGCTCCGGCGAGATGTCGCCCTCGACCGCCGGGGCCTGTTTGCCGGCGACCAGATCAGGACTGAAAAACACTTGCAGCGAGGTTTGCTGGCCCAGTTCGCTCAGGGCTTGGCCCAGCGGCTGGGCGCGGATATGAATCGCTTCACCGGCAAACGCCAGCGGCGTCGCAGCATTGACCGCCAGAGCAAGGGCCAGCGGTAACCAAGGGGATTTTTTGTTGTTGGCAGTGGTGTTTTTCACGTCGAACGTAGTCCTGTGGATCGCAAGAGTGTGCGGCTGTTAATGCAAACCAGTTGCAGTTGAACAGGAAGACGATGAACTCGAAAAAAACCTGAATTTTATTTTGAAATTATTTCCTGACTGCCATCGGCATGCGTGCGAACAGCCACCGGCAGGATGCTCGGCAGGGCTTTGAGCAAGGCTTCGGTGTTGTCGGATTTGAACACGCTGGTCAGGCGCAGACTGGCCACTGCGGGGTTGCTGACGGTCAACGGTTTCTCGCGATAACGCGACACTTCGGCCGCCACTTCGCTGAGGCTGGCGTCGTTGAACACCAGTTTGCCGCTGCGCCACGCGGTCAGCTCTGCCGGGTTGACCGCATAGGCTGCCGCGACATTGCCTTGTGCATCGATAAAGCTGCCGAGGCCGGCGGTCAGACTGATGAATTGATGGTCCGGGGCATTGCGTGCCTGCACTTTCACCGTGCCCTGCTCCACTGCCACGCGGGTTTGCGTCACGTCGTCTCGACGTACGTCGAAACGCGTGCCGGTCACGGTGACCTTGCCGTTACCGGTCTCGACCACGAACGGTCGCGACGTGTCGTGTTCGACGCTGAACATCGCTTCGCCTTCGCTCAATTCGATCAACCGGCGATCCTTTTCATAGCGCACCTGCAAGCGGCTGCGACTGTTCATATCGATCAGCGAACCGTCCGGCAACGCCACATGCCTGCGCTCGCCCAACGCCGTGGTGAACTCGGCGCGGTAACCCGCCGGGTGATTCAAGCCGCTGAACAAGCCAAGCCCGAGCGCTACCGCCAGCACACTGGCGGCCACGGCATAACGCAGCAACGGCCGCCGTTCGCGGCGACTCGGCGTCTCGACCAGAGCTTTCAGACGTGGCGCCGGCAGCAGATCGGCAGCCGTCCACAGCCCCAGCAGCAACTGGAATTCGTCACGGTGTTGCGGATGTTCATTCAGCCAGGCGTCAAAGCGCTGCTGCTCATCGGCACCCACGGTCGGCTCCTGCAAACGCACAAACCAGCGCGCCGCATCATCACGCACCGTTGTTTGCCCGCATGCGCAATCACGAGTATCCATCATGGAATGTCCTGTCCGGCCGGGAATATAAACACACACAGCCCCCTGTAGGAGCTGCCGAAGGCTGCGATCTTTTCAACGGCACACCCCATCACGATTGCAACCCGTCCAGTCGATCACGCAGATGCCGCAGGGTGCGGATCATATACTTTTCGACCATGTTCTTGGACAGTCCCAGGCGTTCGGCGATTTCCGCCTGGGTCAGGCCTTCGATCTTCTGCCAGACAAAAATCTTCCGGCAATTGACCGGCAGCTCGGACAGCGCGCGCTCGATGGAATCGGCCAGCTGGATCGCATGCATGTAATGCTCCGGGTCGCCAGACGACGACGCACCGTGATCGATTGCCTCCGACTCCATGGCGCCCCGCCGATCCTCGCGCCGATAACCGTCGACCGCGATGTTGCGCGCGGTCTGATGCAAATACGCCCGAGGCTGCTGCACCGCCGCCGAATCCGACTCGAGCACCCGCACAAAGGTGTCGTGCGCCAGATCCTCGGCCTGCGCGCGATTGCGCAGGCGACGAGTCCAGGTGCCGATCAACTCTTCGTAATGCTCGAAAAAGCCGGGTCTGCGGGGACGCATGGGAGTATGGGCGGCGTGCTGAGGAAAGGGGCGTGAATAGTAATGCTTCCTATTAAGGCGAAGCAATGGATTCCTCTGCCCGCCGATCTAGCAATGGCCGCCGGTTACCCTTCAGCTGAAAATAACGATTACATTACCGCGTCAACTGCCTCCCGGATTACGGTCCGCAGATGCCACCTGCATCTGTTCATCAAGAGCGATCATCACTAATCCGTTATGGGTCGCTACAACCATGCGGGCCATTGCGGTGAAGCAGATTCCCCGAATCGGTGAGTTGATACTGATTTGAAACAGGGCATTCAATTCGCCATCCCAGAATCGGACCACACCGTCCTCCCCCCCTGATGCTAAAAGTGGCGATGGGCTGGCATCGCAGAATGCCAAGGCCTGAATGCGCCCATTGAGGTGAGTGCCTGATTGGCACGCCAGACGTTCGCCGCTTGGGTAATGCCACAAGGCAATTCGACCTGAATCAGTACCGGCAGCGATCAACTCACCATCCATGCTTTGCGCCAGAGAAAGCACTGCGGCTATGCCGCTACCCGGTATGCGCCAAGTATCAAACAGTGAAAGCCTGGGCATTTCAGCGGGTGGAACCGGATGCTGCGCGACCATGATCTGCGAATACTTGCTGGCGAATACAATTCGCGCGGCATCATCGCCAGCAAGACAAACCAGACTCATGATGGGCTTGTCTTCTTCGCCGTAACTGAGCTGATAATTCCATTTGGCTCCAAACTCATTGCGAAGAGTATTGATTTCCAGTTTTGAACGCAGACTCCAGATGCGAACGGCGTTCACGTTGGCTTCATTCACCGAAGCCAAAACCATCGGTTCGTCATCGATCCAGACGACTTGCATCTGGGTCACATCATCGCCTGCCTGAATCACCGCCGAGAGATCTAGTTGACCTCCTGCCGGAACCAGACAGATAACCCCCCGAATGGCGACGACCAGCAGCAGTTTTTCCTCATCCACATAACCGGTTATTGCGTGGATTCGTTGATTCGGAATGATTTCACACGTCCAGGTCAGGTGGCCGCTCATCTCGTCAATCGCCACGACCTCTCCGGCGGCCGTGCCACAGTAAATCGTGTTGGACGCGATGGAGTCCATAAACATGCATTTGATGTGGCCTGGATAAAATTGGCCTTTCTGCACAGAGCGTGCTGGCGATTGCGCGTCCCTCAAGCTCCACATATTGACTGAGCCCGCGTTGCTACTCAGATAAAAATGACTTGTGCCCAAGTTGAAGCTGTCGGTACGGAACTGCTCCGTCCAATAGCCATCGATGCGCGTGACCGATGTCAACGTTGAAGAGATTTCGACAGGATTGGCTACTTCAACGGTCTGGCTTTCAATTGTTCCGTCTTCAGCCAGCAGATAAAGAATTTTTGAAGCTTGTGAATAACACAGCCAAGCCCCTCGTTTATCATCCGGAGCGCAATAGACAGGAATGATTTCTTCAGGCCGGACTTGCCAAATTCGAGGTGGTCGGAAAAAATCGTTGGTTATCGCATACGTAGCACCATCCACCATGCGCAGGCGGATAGATGAAATACATTCGCTTTCGATCGTGGCAGGTATTTGCCACAGAAACTCCAGATCAAGCTTCCACATTCTCAGGGTTCTGGCACATCGCACACCATCGAAGAAACTATCGCCTGCTGACAGAATTCGAAGACCCTCGGAAGTAAAAACAATCGCCACTGCCAGAATACGGGCGCGTGAAGCAGCGACTCTGTGATGAATCAGGCCGAGGTCAGTCAAATCCCAGACTCGTAGATCACCTTCCAGCTCAGCTCTGTCATCTAAGCTGGTACGTGCAAGCTTTCGCTCATGAGCACTCACACACAGAAAACGATCGCCTTCCTGGCATACCGTCAACGCAGTGATGCGACCGTTCTGCTCAGAGAAAGGGACATAAATATCGCGCTTGGTTCGAAGACTCGTTGTCGCCAGCCAACCCTCCCCCCCACTCGCAACCAATACTTCACCGCTTGGCGTTGCGATAATTGCCAAGTGTGAAATCCAGCTGCCCACAATGGGCTGCCAAGCCGCCAACTGCCTGCCATTGTCGAGCTGAAAGACTTCAATTAATCCATCCTCGCGCCCGACCAGTGCCACCTGAGTACGGTCATCCCACTGACCGAGACTCAATGCGGTCACTCGTGAATCTCGCGCAACCAGCACGCTGTTGCCTTCAGGCGAATTCCAAGTCGCCCAGAGTGGCATCCACCGAGAACGCTCCTCGCCCGGCAAGGGAACTGACTCTTCAATCCCGTTCTGCAGGGATGTCAGTGCGAGGTAGGATCGACGCTCTGCTTCGGGCAACTCCCGCAAAGCTCCAAAGGCTCGTAAATAGGCCTGAACCATTGGCTGAGCGAGCGACGACTGAGGGTTGAGATAACGGCGCAAGATAGCCGGATCGCTGACCACCAGAAATGCCGGTTCGTCGAGGAGCGCCTGTAACATGCCCGCCTTGACTGCGAAGCTTGCGGCATGACGTTTCAGATAAGGGTGAGCACGCAGCCAGTCATGACGCCCCTCGGAATTTGCAGGTACACAGGCCAGCAATGCTTGCCACAAGTGGCGTGACAGGACCGGGGCCTGGCCATCACTTTCGAGCAGATGCTCTGCCAACTGCTCATGGTAAAGCCGATAAACCGACCGATCGACCTCCATGGACTCCACAATGAAGGGCGCCGCAAATCTGCAAACGGCAATGATATCCGCATCGGTGATCGCCTGACCGCTCAAGGCACTGGCTGCTGAACGCCATAAATCAGCCCACGGTAGGCCTTCACCTTCGGCAAACGCCAAAGCCAGCAAAACCGCGCGAGCGGTGGCGATATTCAGCCCCTCCTTACCCTCGTCCAAGGGGGCCAGATACTGATTGAATGCGTCAGCCAACTCGGTTGATAGATGATCCATCCAGCCAGAGCGACTCGTGTCGACCATTTTGCCCATCTTGAACAGCCTGAGTGCGACGGTATGTGCCACCAGAAACACGTTCTTCGCTCGCTGGGCCACAGCCTCGGCCACCTTTCGAGCGATTTCGGGATGCTTGCGATAGGGCGTAAAGCGTCGTGGTTCTTCGCTGGCTAACAGCCGTCGCTCGACGTACAACACCACCTCGCCGGGCTCTGTATGCAGCGAATGTTCGAGATTGACTTCCACAGTATCTGGCCCAAACCCCTCAAAACGCTGTTGCAATGAAGTAGCGTCGGGGCGAGTTCCCACTAACAGAAAGACATGCTTGAATGCCGCCAATGGCAACAACAGCTGCTGCAAAATAGTCTGGCTGTCGGCTGCTTCATCCAGAGCATCAATGACAATCACCGTTTTTCTGCCGCGTTTTTCCAGTGATTCAAGCACCGATGGCAAGTCACGATCCGACAGATCCAGCTTGTCCGCGATCTCGCTCAATACCTCGCTCAACAGTTTGTGCCGGGCATGTATGGCGATATCGACGATGCCTTCAGGTAGTACGTCAGCAGCGTCCAATGAAGATCCATCAACTGCAATCACCTGATCGCGAAAACGCGGCTCAGACTGCGAAACGATGCGCCCCAACAATGCTGATTTGCCTGTTCCCGGGCCACCGGTCACTACCAAAACGCGCCCTAGAGTATCGACCTGTGCGAGCCATTCTCCTATTTGTCGCAGCGCGCGATGACGGCCGGTGAAATAGCTCCCGCCCCACCCACCTTCGACCCCTCCGGCTTTGGGTAACCAATGTTCATCAAACACTCGCTGGCTGGCCAGATCCAGGCCTGGGCCGATATGAGGGCGGTACTGGGGATTGGGGAACAACAGGCAACGACCTTTCAGGTTTGCACCCGCCAATTGAGCTTCCTGCTTGGGAAAGCGTTCGGCGAGATACTCTCTGATCGCCTCCATCACTTCATCCATGGCCAGGTAGCGCTGCGTAGCACCGCCGAACTGACCATCGGGATTAGCCAACGCTTTAGCCAACGCCTTGCTCAAGGCACCCTCATCCGCCTCATCTCGCGATCGCGTGGCCGCGATTACATAGGCAGGACTCAATGAGGGCCGCTGTCTGATCAGATCGGCCGCTATTCTGAGAAAATCACCAGCTCCCGTGCCGGCATAACAGACATCAAGGATCAAGAGAACCTGCGCTGCGCTGGTCTTGATCAGAATCTGTGCCAGATCGACGACTTTTACCGCCAGCCTTGGGTGATCCTCTGCCGCCTGCTGTGACTCACGGGACAATAAATAGAGTTGGTTGTCACTTTCACCGTGGCCCGTGTAGTAGAGCACCAGCAAATCGTTTTCAGTGCAGTCTGCACAAGTTTGGAAAATAAGATCCTGCAGTTCTCGGGGATCCATATCAAGTTCTGCCGGAACGACCTCATAGTGCAATGCACCGAAGGCCGACTTGATTGTTTCAACCTCGTCCGGAACCCGCGACAGCGTTGCATGGTTATCGAATTGACTGGTGCCAGTGGCAAGCAAACGACGTCGATAACTGTCAGATAGCAGCTGCGATGGCATCTCCCACCTCCCGGGTCGTGAGGTAGCGGCTCGCATCGTGGACTTTCATACCATTGGCGACGCTCACATCGACAATTCGCGGCATGAACAAGGGCTCAAGTTTTTTCGTCAAGGCCACTACATCACCGCTGTCTGAAATATTGGTCCAGTGCTGTACGTTGCCTGGCCATGCACCAAGCTCACGTTGCGGTGCGGGTTGCAGGGCATCGAAAATCAGATTACGGATGCCCAGTGGCGAACCCAATGTAATCAAGTGCTGGACGGGCCACTGAGGGTTTGCGCATAAAGCCTCGTAGGCAACCACTGAGCCCAAAGAATGGGCAACAATCACCCGCGTATCGTCATTCATCCACTTTTCAATGCTGTCACGAGCGGCCTGACGGATTGAATCTTCATGGAAGTATCGATAGACCTGCTTCAAATCACTGATCATCATTTTCTCCAGCTGACCGGAAAAAAATTTTGATCGTGTCAACGCATTGAGACCGCGCTGGACGAACGTCACCAGACCCGCTTTGGTAGTCTCGTCAGGTGCGCGAACAGCGGGATCAATTCTAGCCGCCTCCTCCCACCATGCCTTGAGCAGTTGCGCCTCCCAGGCATCGACATCCTTGGCGCCGTAGGGCGGTACCGCACCTTTACCCTTTGGCCGAAACAAGTCCCCGTAGAAGGCACATTTGAAGGTCACCTCGTCAGGCAACTCTCGTCCGGCACGCGCGAGACCATCCTTGATCGCCGGAAGCCACTGCTCACCCAATGAATGTTCACCACTGAACTGATGCCCGATGCCGTGCACACCAATGATCGTTGCCATTGTTCACCCCTTATTTTTTGACGCTCGGCACTCAGAGTCCTGAAGCCATCCATGGAAACCCGAAGCGCGACTAGTGGCCATTGGGCATTAACGACATCTTACTGACTTTACTCGCGCCCGGTCATTTACGCAGGCCTTCGCGGCTTTGATATTTTCCTCGTCCTACTGGCCGCAGTTCATCAACCCCATCACTGCCCCCTCGCCCTGGATCAGATCCCACACGTGAAGAACGTGCCGAATTTGGCAGTTTATGGTCACTGATCTGTTCGACCAATGCATGATCGTTGCGCACAATCGTCAGCGCCAGATCTACAGTTTCACAACCTCTGCCAGCATCGCGGCAATCGATTGATTCAAGAGCGGTGAGGTATTAGCGGTGGCGCGTTGCGCTGCGCCTATCAATCGGAGTGTTACGAGGAGCCACGGGAAATAACACCCCTTGCCGTTTTGCAGCGAGCACAAAAAAAACAGGAACAAGCCTGCTCGCAAAAGCGCCACATCAGTCAGGCATTTCGCTGACTGAACTGACGCCTTCGCGAGCAGGCTCGCTCTTACAGGGTTTTGCGCTGGGGATCAGCCTTTTTCGTCGATGCCCGCTTGCAGGGTCTGGCTGTCCAGATGACCGCTGAGGGTAACTGGACCGATTTTCAGATTGCCGTTCTCAGGGGAGACCTTCGATGCGTTTTCCTCGGTTTTGTGCGGCAGGTCGAGGCCGGCTTTGACGCCGTAGTCACGGTTGTTCAGGTCGCTGCTGCTGACCTTCGAAGCGCCGAGATCGACCTTTGCTTCTGACGAGGTGATCCGCGCGCCGGTCAATTGCGTGGCGCCGCCGACGGCAAGGTTTACCCCTTGGCTGGCGCTGATGCCGGAAGCCTGCGCAACGCTGTCCTTGTGTGCGTATTCGCCCTGCGCTTTCAGCGTCGGTTTGTAGTCGGTACCGGCAAGTTTTCCTTTGTCATCGGCTGGGGTTTTCTTCGCGGTCAGGCCCAGATCGACATCGACCTTGGCCTGGGTTTGCGAGTCCTGACGGCTCTCGACGGTGAGATCACCGGCGACCTTGCCGCTGACATGGTTCGCGTCGATGCGCGCGCCCGCCAGTTGTGCGTCACCCGCACTGTTCAACAGCACCGTGTCAGCCTTGATCTGGCTGTTCTGCTGCGAGGTGCCTTGCTGATAATCGACAGCGACCTGGGCCCCGGCATTGAAACCGTGATCGCTGCTGGCCTTTTCGTCAGCAGCGGTGGGCGTGCTTTTGCTCAGGTTGCCGCCGGCGTTCAGCGCGACGTTCCAGTTGTTGCGGTTATCGGTGGACTGCGCCGACTCCTGCACGTAGCCGCCCTTCTGCGCGTCGATGCTGACGTTTGGCGCACTGACTTGCGTGCCTTGCAGATGCACCGAATCGCCGCTCAAGGCGATAGCGCCCTGGGCGTTGAGCTGGCCGCCCGTCAGGGTTTGCGCGTTCTCGTTGACTCGACCGATGTTGAAGTTGGCGCTCAGGTTAGCGCCCTGATCACTGCTCTTCTCGCTGCTGGTTTTGCTACCACCGCCCTTCAGGCCACCGCCGAGATTACTGCCGGTGGCGGTGTGGGTGTCGCTGGCCGCTTGCAGATCGAGTTTGCCGTCGGCGTGTAAATCGATGGCGCCAGTGCTGTCGATTTTCGTGCCTTGCTGGGTCTGATTGCCGCCGCTGCTCAACTGCACGCCGTTGCCGCTGAAACTTGCCACGTGCGCTTGAGTGTCAGTGGTTTGCTTGCCGGTGTGATCGAGTTGGAACCCGGCGCCGAGGTCAACGTTGGTGCCGTCGGTGCCCGGCAAGGTGCCGACCGTCAGCGAGCCATTGCCGCGCAGGCTGCTGTCGCTGCTGTCGCTGCTGTGCTGACGATCAGTGGCCTGATTCAGCGCCAGATCACCGCCGGTGTGGATGTTCACGCCACCCTTACCGCCGTCGAAACGGTTGCCGGCGAATTGCGCATCGCCCGCAGTGTTGATGTTTACGCCCTGGCTGCCGGCATAACCGCCGACCACCGCAGTGGAACTGTCTTTGCTGGAGGTGCGGCTGCCACCCGCGCCGCTGCCGGCGACATTCACGTCTTCACCGGTCTTGGTGTAGACGCGCACATCGACCTTGGCATCCACGGCGTTATCGGTGCTGCTGTGAGTGTTGCTGGCAGCATCGGCGACCAGTCTGTCGGCGCTGATGTTCACTGTGCCGGCGCTGGCGTTGTACTCGCTGCCTTGGTCATGCAATGTGCCGGCGACTTTTACCGCGACGTTGCCGCCATCAAAACGGCTGACCACGGCGTTGCTGGTCTGCTCGGTTTTAGTCGCGCTGCCATGACCGACCGCGACGTCGATACCGACATTCGGCTGACCGAGATTGCTCAGCGCATCCTTGTCCGGAACCTTGCCGTTCAAGACCTCCTTGACGACACCGGCAATCGGTCGGGCGATGTCTTTGTACTCGACGTTGGCGCCGATGTCCGCCGACCAGTTGCTCTCGGCGTGCGTGCTGCTGTCGCTGTTGCTGGCCGCGCGGTTGTCGACTTCGTTGGCGACAACCTGCAGACCGTTGCCAGCCTCCAGTTGCGCGCCTTCGGTGGCGAGTTTGTCGGCTTTGATGTGCAGACCACCGCTGCTCTGCACTTGAGTGGTTTGCGCCGTGGTTTTGCTGGTCGAGTCTTGCACGCTGCTGTGGGCGAAATCGACGCCGCTGCCCGCGCGATCGAGACCGCCGGTGTAGTAGAAACCGCCGCCGGTGCTGGAGGTGTCAGAGCTGGTTTGGTGGCTGTCCTGTTCGGCCAGCAACGAAACGTTCTTGCCGCTCAACGTGGTGTCACCCGCCGTGGATTTCACCTGCGTGCCTTTGAGCGTGACGTCACCGCCCGCCTTCACCTGCACGCTGCCGCCGCTGAGGCTGGAGCCTTGCTGGGTGACGTCGTTGCTGGTCACGGTTTGCTGTTTGTCTTCGTAGTGAACGCCGGCACGATACTGCTCTGGCGTCTGCTCTTTGGCGTAGGCATCGAAACCACGGGTGTCAGTGGTCGCGCTGCTGTCGTGAGTGTTCTGCGCGGAATGCACGTTGACATCCCCCGCCGCGTCGGCCGTCAGCGCACCGCCCGCCTTGACCGTCGAGCCTGCCACTTCGAGGTCTTTGGCGCTCTTGAGCTTGAGGTTGCTGTCGGACACCAGTTCGCTGCGCAGCGTGGTGCTGTCCTTGCTGTTCTGCCGCGACTCGTCTTTGCTGATGCCAAAGAACTTGCTGTCTTTGTCGTGGTTGTTGCTGTGCGTGGTGTCCTGTACGCCATCGATCACCAGCGAACCCTTGTCGCTGATCACACTGGCGTCGCTGCCGCCGCGCACTTGACTGCCGCTGATGCGCACCTCGTCAGCCTTGACGATCAGCTTGCCGGCGGCGTTGACCTTGCTGCCCTGATGCTGGGTCTGGCCCTTGTCGGCATCGCCGGTCTTGCCGAAGAAACCACCGCCGACGAGGTCACCGGAATAACGATTGTCGCTGCTGCGATTGGTCCGCGCGGCCGTGGTGATTTCCACTTGTTTACCGGCGAGTTGCAGGTCGCCGGTGCTGGTCATTTCAGCGCCTTCGGAGCGCAACAACGCGGCGGTTTGCAGGGCGATATTGCCGGCCTTCAACTGACTGGTGACGCTGCGCTGCTCTTCGCTGCTGTTGTTCCAGTCAGCTTTCCACAGATGCTTGCGATGGTTGCCCTGATCGGTCTGGGTATGGCTTTCGGTGGCAGCGCTCAGGCGCAGATCGCCGCCGCTTTGCACGCTGAGATTTTTTGCAGCTTCGACTTTGGCGGCTTTCAGTTCGGTGTCTTTGCCGGACGACAATTTGGCGTCGCGACTGGCAACGATCTGGCTGCCATGCTGGCGGGTTTCGCTATCGGTCTGGGTGCGGTCGTAGGTTTCCCAAGTGATGCCGATGGTGCTGTTGTTCCAGTTTTCGCGCTTTTCCTGAAGCTTGCGGCTTTCAACGGTGGTCAGGGTCAGGTTGCGTTTGGCCTCGGCAATCACGTCGCGGCCGCTGACATCGGTGGCGGCCAGGGTCAGGTCTTTGCCGCTGTGCAGGCCGACATCGCCCTGGCTGCTGCGGATGCCGGCGCGGGTGACGTCGAGGCTGTTGGCCACCGCTGCACCGCTGACCGTGAGGTCGCCGGCGGAGCGAATCTGCACGCCATCGCGCCCGGTGACCTGCACCGCACCCACGCGCACGCCGGCACCTTCAGCGGTGCTGACGATGTTGATACGTCCGGCCTGCATGGCACCAAACAGGCTGGCGTCGATGCGACCGTCGGCGGTATTGCCCGCCGGGTCCACGGTTTTCACCTGGCCACTGGCGTAATCGACCTGATTGCGCCCGACCGTGAGGTTCAGTTGATCGCGAGCGCTGATTGCACCTTGGCTGTCGATACGCGGGGCGATCAGGTTGATCGAGCCCTCCGCATTACGCAGGCCACCGCTTTGGATCCGCAACTGGCCGCTGGCGTCACGGGTACTCAGGGCTTGCAGTTTGCCGTCGGTCAATTCCGGACGACCGACCACCAGATTGGCGTTCGGCGTGTTGATGAAACTGCCGCCATTCACCGAAATGCCGTTGGGGTTGGCAAGCACGTAATCGGCGGCACGGCCGAAGATTTCCTGCGCGCCATTGATCGCCGACGGGTTGCGGCTGATCACTTCGTTGAGGATCACGCGCGCGGCCTGGCCTTGCAGTTGCGGGTTGGCCGCCAATTGTCCGGCGAGCTGCGATTGTCCGGCCTGCAAGGCATTGTTCAGCACCAGCCCCTGACGGTCGACGTTGTAGTCGAGGAACTGGTTGTGCGACAGGCCCGAACCATTCGGCGCGACGATGTTGACGATGGGCACACCGCCCTGGGTTTGCAATTGCGCGGTGCCGCCGGGCCCCGGGGCAACCACGACACCGCCGGCCATCGCGTTCGGCAGGTGCACGGCGAGGAACAGGCTGGCAATCGCCCAGCGCAATTTGCCCCGAGGGGAAAGATGAAATGCAAAGGTGTGTGCTGGCATAAAAACGTCTCCATGTGAGTACGGCATCACGTCGCGCGTTTTAATCTTGGCCGTGGCTGACGCGCTCAGATCCGACGGCTGTTTTTGTTCACTGCGTTATCGATTCAGGTCGCGGTCATATCTGCACCCCGACACGCATCAGCCAGGTTTGCGGCTCGTGCTGCAGACCGTCGGGGGTGTTGAGGGCGCGCTGGTAATCGACGTCCACTTGCAGGTTTTTCCAGCCCAGATTCAGACCGACGCTGGCGCCACTGAGGCGTTGCCCTTGGGCGCCGTGATCGGCTTTGATCCAGCCGTTGTCGAGGCCGATTCGCGGGGTAATCTGCACCGGCCATTCACTGCGCAGCGGCAGGCGCAGGGTATTGCGCCAGACCGCACCGCTGGCGCCCGACGCACTGCTGACGCGATAACCGCGCACGGCCGAATCGTCGGTGCCGAGCAACTGTTCGATGGCCGGCAACGGGTCCGGGCTGTACTGCACGTTGAGCTGGCTCTGCCACTGCCACGCCTGCGCGCCGAACTGACCATTGCGCCATTGGCTGAGGCCGGCGCGGTACTTGCGAAACTGTGCCTTGGGCAAGTTGTTGATCTGATGTTGCGAATCGTCGTCGGCACCGAACCAGCGCAAACCCTGGGCGTAGTTGATGTCGAGGTTCCACACGGCGCGGTCGAGCCAGAACAGATTGAGCCCGGCCTCGGCCACGGTCAGCGTCGGGCTCTGAATACCCAACCGGACATTTTCCAGGTAGCTGTCGACGTCCTTGTGCGCCAATTGCAGGTTGGCGCTGAGCTGGCGACTTTGGTCGCGCCATAACACCCGGTCGGCGCGCAGGCTGACCTGATCGGTGATGCCGCGGCTGTGAAAGGTCACGCTGGGCAACTTGAACGGCGCGCGATATTCGGCATGGCTGGCGAACGCGCTGTAGGTCCAGTAACCGTAAGGAATTGCGTAATAGAGGCTGGCGTTGCGGCTGTAGCGGTCGCCCTGATTGAGCGTGTCGCTGGCGCTGAGGCTCAACAAATCATTCAGTTCCAGCGGGCTGTCGAGGCTCAGGCTGACGCTGTCGCGATCGCGCCCGGTGCTGGCGCTGCCGAGGTTGTCGATACCGGCGTTCAAGGCCCAGCGCGATGGCGCGGCGCTGCGTGTGCGCAGAATGATTCGCGAGGCACCAGGCTGGCTGCCGGGGGCGATGTCGGCGGTGAGGTCGACCGAGCGCAGGCGATTCAGTTGATCGAGTCCTTGCTCCAGATCGCGCAGGTTCAGTGGTTCGCCGAGCATGTTCGGGAACGCGCCGCCGAGAGACACCGGCAGGCTCTGATCGGCCAGTTCGATCGACTCGATGTAGCCTTCATCAACCCGAATATCCAGCGACTGCCCCGCCGCCGGAGCGCTGAGGAGGTACGGACGACTGGCGATGTAGCCCTTTTCGACGTAGATCGCGGTGATGGTCGCGAGCAAATGATTGATCTGCCCGACGCCCATACACGGCGCCAGCAACGGCTTGATGCGGGCGTTGAGTTTGTCGTTGTCGATCAACGTGACGCCACTGATGCGCGTGCCGCTCAACGGCCAGCAACGTTCATCAGGGGTAACGGTTGGCGCGACCGCTGGGGGCGCTGGCGCCGGCCCGAACGCGCCACGCTCCAGCTGACGCTTGCGTTGTTCCAGTTGCAGTTGTTGCAGATCGCGCTGTTGCTGTTGTTGCTGGCGCAACACTTCCTGGCCCGGCGCGACAGGTTCGGCAGCTTCAATCGAGGAGGCACAGACACTCAACACAAAGGCCGACAACAGCGGGCAACGCGTGGAACGACGACGAAAAACAGCGCAAAACGAAAACGGCACGCAACATCCTTGCAATCAACTGGCGTAATGCCACCCCATCAATAGCCGTGATAGTCGGAGGGCTCCTACACAAAAGCAAGACGCTTCCTACAGCGCTTACATTTCTTAAACAAATGCTCGCGCTGTTTTTAAACGCATGAATCTGACGATCGGCGACAAAAATGCATTGCTACAAAATATTACTCACGTCATATTACGTCCGTAATAACGATCAGCTTTCACAGGTATTACGCCATGACCAGCATGCCCACCCTCGAAGCCGACCTCGCGGTTGCGATCAAGCCCCGGCCGCCTCTGCTTAAACGTCTGCTGATTCCCGGTGCGGGTTTGCTCGCGCTGATCTTCGCCGCCGTATACGCCGTGCATTGGTGGGGTGCCGGGCGCTTTCTCGAAGAAACCGACGATGCCTATATCGGAGGCGACGTAACGGTAATCGGCCCGAAAGTCGCCGGTTACATCGATGAAGTGCTGGTCAGCGACAACCAGCACGTCAAGGCCGGCGATGTGCTGATACGCCTCGATGCCCGCGACTATCGCGCCAACCTCGCCAAGACTGAAGGCGCCGTCGCCGCCGAAGTAGCGCTGCTGGCCAACCTCGACGCCACCGAACAACTGCAGCAAGCAGTGATCGGCCAGACCCGCGCCGGCATTGATGCCGCCGGTGCAGAAACTGCGCGTTCGCGCGATGACAACGCGCGCTACAAACGCCTGGTGACCACCAACGCGGTGTCGGTGGAAAGCGCGCAACGCGCCGACGCCACCTTCAAGACCGCGCAAGCCCTGAGCGCCCGCGCCCAGGCCGAACTGCTCGCCGCGCAACGCCAACTCGCCGTCATCGACACCCAGAAACAGCAGGCCCGCGCCGCCCTCCAACAAGCCCGCGCCGAACGCGATCTGGCGCAGTTGAACCTCGGCTATACCGAATTGCGTGCACCGGTCGACGGGGTGATCGGCAATCGCCGCGCGCGGGTGGGCGCCTACGCGCAGGCCGGTTCGCAGCAACTGTCAGTAGTCCCGGCCAGCGGCTTGTGGGTCGATGCCAATTTCAAGGAAGACCAACTGGCGCGGATGAAGCCCGGACAACGCGTGAGCATCCGCGCCGACGTGCTGTCGGGGCAGGAATTCCACGGTCGCCTCGACAGCCTCGCGCCTGCCACCGGTTCGCAATTCAGTGTGCTGCCGCCGGAAAATGCCACCGGCAACTTCACCAAAATCGTCCAGCGTGTACCGGTGCGGATCCTCCTTGATCCGGCTGACGGCGTCCTCGGGCATTTGCGTCCGGGCCTGTCGGTCACCGCTGAAGTCGATACCCGCGCCCAGCCGGAAACCAGCGCCGTGGCCGTTGCGCCATGAGCACCGCCAGCCTAACCGCCCCGGCGCAACCGTTCAACGCGGCGGACATGGCGACCGCGACCAAAGTGTTCGCCTTCGCAACCATGTGCATCGGCATGTTCATCGCGTTGCTGGACATCCAGATCGTCTCGGCCTCGTTGCGCGATATCGGCGGCGGACTGTCTGCCGGCACCGACGAAACCGCGTGGGTGCAGACCAGTTACCTGATTGCCGAAATCATCGTGATCCCCTTGTCGGGCTGGCTGTCGCGGGTGTTCTCGACGCGCTGGCTGTTCTGCGCCTCGGCGGTCGGTTTCACCCTCGCCAGCCTGCTCTGCGGCATCGCCTGGAACATCCAGAGCATGATCGCCTTCCGCGCGCTGCAAGGTTTTCTCGGCGGTTCGATGATTCCGCTGGTGTTCACCACGGCGTTCTTTTTCTTCACCGGCAAACAACGCGTGATCGCGGCGGCGACCATCGGCGCGGTCGCGTCCCTAGCGCCGACCATGGGCCCGGTGATCGGCGGCTGGATCACCGATATTTCCTCGTGGCACTGGCTGTTCTACATCAACCTGGTGCCGGGGATTTTCGTCGCCGTGGCGGTGCCGATGCTGGTGAAGATCGACCAGCCGGAACTGTCGCTGCTCAAGGGCGCGGACTATCTGAGCATGGTGTTTCTCGCGCTGTTTCTCGGCTGCCTGGAATACACCCTTGAAGAAGGCCCGCGCTGGAACTGGTTCAGCGACCAGACCATTCTCACCACTGCGTGGATCAGTGGCCTGGCCGGATTGGCGTTTATTGGCCGGACCTTGCACGTGGCCAATCCGATCGTTGATCTGTGCGCGCTAAAGGATCGCAACTTCGCCCTCGGCTGCTTCTTCTCGTTCGTCACCGGCATTGGGTTGTTCGCGACGATTTACTTGACGCCGTTGTTTCTCGGGCGGGTGCGTGGCTACAGCGCACTGGACATTGGTCTGGCGGTTTTCTCCACCGGCGTGTTCCAGATCATGGCGATTCCGCTGTACGCCTTTCTCGCCAATCGCGTGGATTTGCGCTGGATCATGATGGTCGGTCTGGGTCTGTTTGCCGTGTCGATGTGGGAGTTCAGCCCGATCACCCATGATTGGGGCGCGGGACAATTGATGCTGCCGCAGGCGTTGCGCGGGATTGCCCAGCAACTAGCGGTGCCGCCGGCGGTGACATTGACCTTGGGCGGGTTGGCACCGGCGCGGCTCAAGCATGCCTCGGGGCTGTTCAACCTGATGCGCAATCTCGGTGGGGCGATCGGTATTGCGGCGTGCGCGACCATTCTCAATGACCGCACCAACCTGCACTTCACCCGGTTGGCCGAACATTTGAACAGTAGCAATGAGGCGCTGAATCAATGGCTGGCGCAGGTCGGTGGCAACCTCGCGGCGCTGGGCCAGAGCGGTGACGTCGGTGTCACCGCGAGCCTTCACCAGTTATGGCTGCTGACCTACCGCGAGGCGCAAACGCAGACCTACGGCGACACCTTCCTGATGATCATGGTGTGCTTCGTCATCGCCACGGCGATGGTGCCCTTGATGCGCAAGGTACAACCACCGGCCGCGCCGAGTGCCGACGCCCACTGATCCCGATCCCGACATCACCACATTCCCCCTGTAGGAGCTGCCGCAGGCTGCGATCTTTTGATCTTGCCTTTTAAACACAAAATCAACAGATCGCAGCCTGCGGCAGCTCCTACAGGGGTGAGTGTTTGCTTTAGGCCTGTGGGGTTTTGCGGAAGCCTACGGCCAGGCGGTTCCAGCTGTTGATGGTGCTGATCGCGACGGTCAGGTCGACCATTTCTTTTGGTGAGAACTGCGCGGCGACCACTTCGTAATCTTCATCCGGGGCGTGGGTCAGGCTCAGTTGCGTCAGCGACTCGGTCCACAGCAGCGCGGCGCGTTCGCGGTCGCTGAAGAACGGCGCTTCACGCCATGCGGTGACCGCGAACAGACGGCGTGGCGTTTCACCGCCCTTGATCGCGTCGGCCGTGTGCATGTCGATGCAGAATGCGCAGCCGTTGATCTGCGAAGCGCGCAACTTGACCAGTTCGACCAGGGTCTTTTCCAGTGGCAGTTTCGACACTGCAGTTTCCAGAGCGATCATCGCTTTCAGGGCATCCGGGGAAGCGGTGTAGAAATCGGTACGAGCTTTCATGGCAGTATTCCGGGGGGCTGTGAATGTGGGATCTAAAGTAGTCCTGCAACGCCGCCGGACAAATAGCCAATCTCCCGGAAGACGAGTAGACCAGCCGTTTGTCCGCTTCCCGCAAGCATTCAGACCTGATTGCGCAGCCATTGCAAAAAGCCCTTCTTGGCCACCACCGCCGGCACGTCCGCCGTCAGGGCCTGGGCCTTGTGCAAGCGGTAATCGAGCAAGGCCTTCATCGCATCGTTGATGTCGTGACGCGCATCCAGACACGGTTTGAGGTAGGTCTTTTCGATGCGGTACAACGCACAGAAGGTTTTCGCGGCAAACGTCGCCGGCACCGACGAGTCGGAAAGAATGCCCGCTTCACCGATGACCTCGCCAGGCCCCATACGCCCGGATTCGAACGGCGCACCGTGACGAATCAAGGTCACCGATACCACGCCGGATTCGATGATGAACAAATGATCGCTGACCTCGCCCGCCTCGAGAATCGTCTCGCCGGCGCGAAAGGTTTTCAGCGTCATGTTCTGGCTGAAGGTGTCTTTCTCTTCCTGCCGCAACGTCGAGAAAATCGGCGAACTGTCGAGCAGCGCGCGCGGCCGCGACAGGTTGGTGGGGGCAACGCTTTCATCGCTCGACAGCAGATTGAACCCGGACGCCTGCAAGTGCCGGTAAGCCAGGTCGAACAGCTGATTGCGCACCACGCGTTTTTCGCCCATCGAGGCGACAAAGCCGCTGATCTCGTATTCCGCACCGCCGCTGTCGGAGCTTTTCAGCGCCACACTCGGCGCCGGCGTGTCGAGCAATTGCCGGCACCCCTGCATCGCCCGCTCCAGCGCATCGATCACCGAATTGGGCCGGGCGTGCGGGCTGACCTGCACGCTGACCGAGACGCCGAACATATTGCTCGGCCGACTGAAGTTGATGATCTTGGCCTTGGCCGCCAGCGAGTTGGGAATCACCGCCATGCTGCCCTGGCTGGTTTGCAGACGCGTGGCGCGCCAGTCGATGTCGGTGACCCGGCCTTCGGTGCCGTCGATGGAAATCCAGTCATCCAGTTGATAGGGCTTGGTGGTGTTGAGGACGATCCCGGAAAACACGTCGCTCAAGGTGCTCTGCAAGGCCAGACCAACGATGATCGCCAGCGCGCCGGACGTCGCCAGCACCCCTTTGACCGGCAGGTCGAGCACATAGGCCAGTGCAGCAATGATCGCGATGAGGAAAATTACCGCGCCGAGCAAATCCTGCAGCAGCCGTCCGGTGTGGCCGACCCGTTGCATCATCACCGCACCGATCAATACCGTCAGGGTGCGCGCGCCGAACAGCCACCAGCCAATCTGCAACCCGGTCGCCGCCAGGTGCAACGGCACGTTGTCGGCCCACGGTGCCGGCTCCATCGGGTTGAGGCCTTCGTTGAACAACAGGATGCTGAACAGGCTGAAAATCAGCACACGCACCAGCAGTTTCCACTCGCTGCCACGGGAACTGATCAGGCGCCACAGCCCCAGATCGAGGAGGATCAGGATCAACGCGCAAAACAACGGATGTTCAGTCAGCAGAGACAGCATCAAACAACTCCGACAGGGGCCAATCGCGAGAAGATCGCACAGATTGGAACAGTGTAGGAGCAAATCACCACACCCCCTGTAGGAGCTGCCGCAGGCTGCGATCTTTTGATCTTTAAAAACAACATCAAAAGATCGCAGCCTGCGGCAGCTCCTACAGGGAATTGGTTATTTGTCGTTGGTCAGGCTGTTGTAGCTGGTGAACAGGTTGCGGTAATCCGGGATGTGGTTGGAGAACAGCGTGCCCAGGCCTTCGATGTCGTTGCGCCAGTCGCGGTGCAACTCGCACGCCAGGCCGAACCAGGTCATCAGTTGCGCGCCAGCGCTGGACATACGATTCCACGCCGATTCGCGAGTCAATTCGTTGAACGTGCCCGAGGCATCGGTAACCACGAACACATCAAAGCCTTCCTCCAGCGCCGACAGCGCCGGGAACGCCACGCAGACTTCGGTGACCACGCCGGCGATGATCAACTGCTTCTTGCCGGTGGCCTTGATCGCCTTGACGAAATCTTCGTTGTCCCAGGCGTTGATCTGCCCCGGGCGAGCGATGTACGGCGCATCCGGGAAGAGTCCCTTGAGCTCCGGCACCAGCGGGCCATTGGGGCCGGTTTCAAAACTGGTGGTAAGGATGGTCGGCAGCTTGAAGTACTTGGCCAGGTCGGCCAGCGCCAGCACGTTGTTCTTGAATTTGTCCGGGTCAATATCGCGCACCAGCGACAGCAGGCCGGCCTGGTGATCGACCAGCAGAACGGCAGCGTTGTTCTTGTCCAGACGTTTGTATTGAGTGGTCATTGCAGTAATCCTCGCGGGTGATAGAGGCCGACCGGTGATCGGCCCCAGGAGACTCGATCAGCGCTGCGAATCCAGCACTTCGTGTTCGTTCGCGACTTGCTGGGCTTTGAGGTAGCTCTCGATCAGCAATTGATAATGCGGCATGGCCTGGGCGTAGACGGCCGCCCACTGTTCGGCATCGGGACGGTTCCACGAGCCTTGCAGCTCGGAAAGCGTAGCCATGATGTCGATCGGCACCACCCCGGCCTGGGCCAAACGGGCAACTGTCAGATCAGTGGCCAGTTTCGAGTGATTACCGGACGCATCGACCACGGCGAACACCTTGTAGCCTTCATGCACCGCAGCGATGGACGGGAACGCCAGGCAGACGCTGGTCAACGTGCCGGCAATGACCAGGGTTTTCTTGCCAGTGGCTTTGACCGCTGCATGAAACTCCGGGTTGTCCCAGGCATTGATTTCGCCTTTGCGCGCCACGTATTGCGCATGCGGCGCGGCTTGGTGAATCTCCGGGATCAACGGCCCGTTCGGCCCTTGTGGCACGGAGGCGGTGGTGATCACCGGCATCTTCAGCAGCGTCGCCGCTTTGGCCAGTGCGATGGCATTGGCGCGCAGTTGTGGCACGTCCATGTCCTTGACGATCTGGAACAGACCGCTCTGGTGGTCGATCAGCAGCATCGCTGCGTCGCTGGCATCGATGGTCGGTTTCTGGCCGTCGAAGTTCGCTGCATTGACAGTGTTCATGTGCGTTTCCTCTTTTCTATAGGCAACAGCCATCCCTGGCCTGCGAACCGGCCTACGCGTCCTGTGTAGAGCGGAGTGGTTGTGCGTTAAGCGTGCATCTGGCCGAAGCGGCCGGACTGGAAGTCGGCGAAGGCCTGGTGGATTTCCTGCTCGCTGTTCATCACGAACGGGCCGTGACCGACGATCGGCTCATCGATTGGCTCGCCGCTGAGCAGCAACACCACGGCATCCTGGCTGGCTTCGAGGGTCAGTTGCTTGCCGTCACGTTCGAACAGCGCCAACTGCCCTTCGCGTACCGACTCCAGACCGTTGACCTGCACCGAGCCTTTCAACACCACCAGCGCGGTATTGCGCCCTTCGTGCAGATCCAGCGTCAGCAACTTGCCGGCGTTGAGGCGCAGGTCCCACACGTCAATCGGGGTGAAAGTGCGCGACGGCCCGGTGTGGCCATCGAACTCACCGGCGATCAGGCGCAGGCTGCCGGCGTTGTCCTTGAGCGCGATGCTCGGGATGTCGCTGTCGAGGATGGTCTGGTAGCCCGGCGCGGCCATTTTGTCCTTGGCCGGCAGGTTGACCCACAACTGGACCATTTCCAGTTTGCCGCCGGTTCTGGCGAAGTTCTCCGAGTGAAACTCCTCATGGAGGATCCCCGAAGCGGCGGTCATCCACTGCACGTCGCCCGGACCGATGGTGCCGCCACTGCCGGTCGAGTCGCGGTGCTGCACTTCGCCTTCATAAACAATAGTCACGGTTTCGAAACCGCGGTGTGGATGCTGACCAACGCCACGCCGTTCGGTGGTCGGGGTGAAATCGGCAGGGCCGGCGTGATCGAGCAGCAGGAACGGGCTGATGTGTTTGCCGAGGTTGTCGTAGGAAAACAGCGTGCGAACCGGGAAACCATCGCCGACCCAATGGCCGCGCGGGCTGGTATAGATACCGATGATATTTTTCATGGTGGTCTCCAATGGGGGTGAGTGATGCGATGGATTAAGCTTAAATCCGTAGCCATTAATGCACTAGACTGCAAAAACCAGCCTTAGCGTTCTATATGGAGAACGATGGTGGAAGACCTCAACACCCTCTACTACTTCACCCAAGTGGTCGAACATCATGGCTTCGCCGCCGCCGGGCGCGCGCTCGACATGCCCAAATCGAAACTCAGCCGGCGTATTTCCGAGCTGGAAGAGCGCCTCGGCGTGCGCCTGCTGCATCGCACCAGCCGCCATTGTTCGCTGACTGAAATCGGCCAGGCGTATTACCAGCGCTGCCTGGCCATGCGCATCGAAGCCGAGAGTGCCGCCGAGCTGATCGAACGCAATCGCTCCGAGCCGCAAGGGCTGGTGCGCCTGAGTTGCCCGACGGCGCTGCTCAACTCGTGGGTCGGGCCGATGCTCACCCGCTATTTGCTCAAGTATCCGCTGGTGGAACTGTTTATCGAGAGCACCAACCGTCGCGTCGACCTGCTGCACGAAGGTTTCGACATTGCTCTGCGGGTACGTTTTCCGCCATTGGAAAACACCGACATGGTCATGAAGGTGCTCGGTAACAGCATGCAATCGGTGGTCGGCAGCCCGCAGTTTGTCGAACGCCTGTCGTCACCGCCCTCGCCTGCTGACCTCAATGGTTTACCAAGCCTGCATTGGGGCGCGGCGCAGCGTGAGTATCAGTGGGAGTTGTTGGGGCCGAACGACAACACCGCGCTGATCCGCCATACGCCGCGAATGGTCACCGATGATTTGATCGCCTTGCGTCAGGCGGTGATTGCCGGGGTGGGTGTGGCGCATTTGCCAAGTGTCGTTGTGCGTGACGACATTGCCGCCGGGCGGGTGGTGGAGTTGATTCCGGGGTGGGCACCGAAATGTGGGGTGGTGCATGCGATCTTTCCGTCGCGGCGCGGGTTGTTGCCGTCAGTGCGCACGTTGATTGATTTTCTCGGCGAGGAGTTTGCCCACAGCGACATTGCCTGAATCGGCGGTGCGCCCATCGCGAGCAGGCTCACTCTTACAAGGGACTTTGAGCGCCACAGATCTTCTGTAGGAGTGAGCCTGCTCGCGATGAGGCCAGTCCAGACAACACAGAATCCAGGATTGATTCATGACTTCTGCTCAACACTGCTTTGCCCCACCAGCGGTTTTTCTCACGGATGCAGACGCGGATACTCGACCCCATTCCCACTGCAACCCTGGAGTTCTCATGTCTGTTCCCGCTTTCGGCCTCGGCACGTTCCGCCTGCAAGGCCAGGTCGTCATCGACTCGGTCAGCACCGCCCTTGAACTCGGCTACCGGGTCATCGACACCGCGCAAATCTACGAAAACGAAGCCGACGTCGGCCAGGCGATTGCCGCCAGCGGCGTCCCGCGCGAAGAGTTGTTCATCACCAGCAAGATCTGGATCGCCAACTTCGCCAAGGACCGCCTGATCGACAGCCTCAAGGAAAGCCTGCAAAAGCTGCAAACCGACTACCTTGACCTGACGCTGATTCACTGGCCATCGCCGGAAGATCAGGTGCCCGTCGCAGAATTCATGGGCGCGCTGCTGGAGGCCAAGCGCATGGGCCTGACCCGGCAGATCGGCGTTTCCAACTTCACCATCGACCTGATGAAACAAGCAATCGCCGCGGTCGGCGCAGAGCACATTGCGACCAACCAGATCGAACTGCACCCGTACCTGCAAAACCGCAAAGTCGTCGAGTTCGCCGAAAGCCAGGGCATCCACATCACCTCGTACATGACCCTCGCGTACGGTGAAGTGTTGCAGGATCCGCTGATCCGGCAGATCGCCGAACGCCTGCACGCCACCGCGGCGCAAGTGACGTTGGCGTGGGCCATGCAATCGGGTTACGCGGTGATTCCGTCGTCGACCAAACGCGCCAACCTGCAAAGCAACCTCGGCGCCAGCGCGCTGACCTTGAGCGACGCGGACATGGCGCTGATTGCCTCGCTGGATCGCGGCCATCGCCTGACCAGCCCGAAAGGCATTGCGCCGGCCTGGGACTGATCAGCCCTGCAGCCGCTGCGCGAGGCTGTCCATGGCATCGCGCACGGCGTTGGTCGCCGTGGCGACTGGCTCTGTTTCAGTCTCTCGACAGGCTTGTTCAAGTTTCGCGCAGGCCGACACCAACCGAGCTGCGCCGACCATTTGCGCACCACCCTTGATGTGGTGCGCAAGGTCGCACAACCCTGCGCGATCCTGTATCGGACGCAGACTTTCCAGACGCTGCAGATCATGCAGCAGACTGCTCAAGACTTCTTCGCGCAAACGCTGGATCAGCGCGTGATCGTTACCGGTCATGTGTTCCAGGGTGCTCAGATCGATCTCTTTCAGCGGCTCTGCTGCGCTCGGTTCAACCTCACCGGGACAATCGCCTGCGCCATTCAAAGCCAGATCCAGATCATCCAGACGAATCGGTTTGAACAGGCAGTCGTCCATACCGGCCTGTAGGCAACGGCGTTTTTCCTCGACCTGTGCATTGGCGGTAAACCCGATGATCAGACAGGGTCTACGGCCAGTTGCCGACTCTTCTTCACGGATGGCCTGCGCGAGTTCATAACCGTTACGCCGGGGCATATTGCAGTCGCTGATGACCACATCGAACGGCTGCGCGCGCCAGCATTCCAGGCCTTGATCACCGTCCTCGGTGTCGACCGTACGGTGGCCGAGTTCGCTCAGTTGCCAGCACAACAGCAAGCGGTTCACCGGATGATCGTCGACCACCAGCACGTGCAGCGAACGCCTCGGAGTGTCTAGCGTTGGCGCCACTTCAGCATCCGGCACACGCGCCGTCAGCATCGGCAACTGCAAGCTGACTTCAACCCGCGTGCCCTCGCCCGGCACGCTGTCGAGCCGCAAAGTGCCGGCCATCATTTCGCACAGACTGCGGCTGATCACCAGACCCAACCCGGAACCGCTGCGCACCGCTTGCGAAGAGTTGCCGACCTGAACAAACGGGCTGAACAAGCGTTGCCTGTCCTGCTCGCTGATACCGATACCGCTGTCTTCGATGACGACGCGCACCGTCAATTGCTCGGGGGCCATTGCGGACACCTGCAAACGCAGACTGATTTCGCCCTCTTCAGTGAACTTGATCGCGTTGTTCAACAGATTCGACAGCACCTGTTTGAAACGGGTCGGATCGATCAACACATCGACGTCGCTGTGCGCATCCAGGTCAAGGTGCCAGAGCAAGCGTTTCTGCCGCGCCAGCCCTTCGAATACCCGGCACACCGAGGCCACCAGCTCGCGCAGATTGGCCCGTTCGGGGTTAATGGACAGGTGCCCCGACTCGATGCGCGCAATATCGAGAATGTCGCCGATCAACGCCAGCAATTGCTGACCGGCACCGGATGCAACCTGGATCGCCAGACGGTCGGTGATGCCCTCGTCGGCGCGCTTCAAAGCCAGTTCGAGCATGCCGATCAGGGCATTCATCGGCGTGCGGATTTCATGGCTCATGGTGGCGAGAAAGGTCGTCTTGGCCCGGTTGGCGTCGTCGGCGGCCTCCTTGGCTTCCTGCAATTGCCCCAACCATCGCTGGCGTTGACGAATCTGCCAGCGCTGGAAGGCGATCCAGCCGAGCGCAAACAGCAGCAGACCGGCAGCGACAGCGAAGCCCTGAATGATTGCGCGCCGATGGCGTAACCAATAACTGTCGTCCGCCACCACGTCATGGCTCCAGCGCTCGATCAGGTCGTCCATTTCCTGCGGGGCGATGCTCAACAACGCTTTGTTCAGAATGGAATGCAGCGCCGGTGCCTGCGGCGCCGTGGCCAAGGCGATACGTGCCGGTTGATCGCCCACCGTGCCGAGAATGCGCAAACGTGCAGGGTAGTAGCGATCGATCAGATAACGCGCGACCACCAAGGAACTCACCGTCGCATCGACCTGGCCCTTGTCGATCAACGCCATGCCCTCGGCCGGGCTCTTGACCTCGACCAGGCGCAACTGCGGCACGCGCTCCAGCAGATAAGCACGCAATGGATGACCACGGTAAATCGCCAGGCGCTTGCCCGCGAGATCGTCGAGACGGCGTGGGCTCTGCGCGCTCGTCGCACTGATCAGCACGAATGGATTGTTCAGGTAAGCCCGGGTGAAGCGCAGTTCCAGCTCGCGCTCGCTGCTCGGCGTCACCACCGGCAAGACATCGAGTTCGCCAGCCTTGAGTTGCTCGATCTGCCGATCCAGCGAGCCACCGCGCACAATCTCGAAGTTGAGGCCACTGCGCTGGGCGATCAGGCTCAGCAGTTGCGCAGAAAGCCCGCGAAAACGATTGTCCGCATCAAAGAATGTCAGCGGCGCAAAATCTTCGACGGCACCGACCCGTATGACCGGATGCGCGGTCAGCCAACGCTGCTCACTGGCGCTCAGACGGATCCGCGCTTGCGCGGTCATTTCGGCGCGACCGGCACTCCAGCGTTGTTCGATGAGCTGGCGCCGCTCCAGCGGAATCGCCAGCAGTGCCTTGTCGACCAGGCGCTTGAGAGGGGCATCGCTGCGCAGCAAGGCAAAACCGAACGGGCTGGCATCAAGCCCCGACGGGCCGGCCAGTTGCAGGTCGTTGCGGTAATTGGTGTTGATCAGATAATTGGCGCTGATGAGGTCGCCGAGGTAGACGTCATCCGCGCCGAACGCCACTGCGCCCAAGGCATCCATGGCCGAGGCGTAGCGTTGCACGCTGGCCTCGGGATAGAACGCCTGCACGCTCGATGCCGGTAAGTAGTCCTCGACCATGGCGATGCGCTTGCCAGCCAGATCTGCCGGCAGCGACTCATCGAGCCGGATCACCAGCATCGGCTGGTCTTCAGCATAGCCACGCGACAGAATCACTTCGGGATCGGCAGTCTCGAAACTGTTCGAGGTACCCAGCAGGTCGATCTCGCCGCGCTTGAGCGCAGCCATCACCGCGTCCCGACGCGCGTAGCGCTGCACTTCGATGCGCAGACCGAGCAATTGCGCGAGCAGATCGGCGTAATCGGCGGTCAGGCCTTCAAGGTCCAGTTGATTGCGGGTGATTTCGAACGGCGGGTAATCCGGTCCGGAAATGCCGATGCGCAACAGCGGATGCTGGCGCAACCACTGCCGATCCTGATCATCCAGGCGCAGCTGGACATGCTCCAGGCGGGTGCGCGTCAGCACTTCCAGCACCTGCGGTGTTTCGCTGGCCAGACAAGGCATCGCCAGCAACAGCCACACGGTCAAACTCCAGCGCCGGACATTCATGCGCGATCTCTCAGATCAAGTGATTACGTTTGGCAAAATCGCGCAGGTGCACCGCCGAACTCACACCCAGTTTTTTCATCAGGCGGGTTTTATAGGTACTGACGGTCTTGTGGCTCAGGTTCATGTTTATGGCAATTGCCTTGTTCGACGCGCCTTGGCCCAATTGCACGAAGATGCTCAACTCACGGTCGGACAATTGATCGATCATCTGTTTTTCAGTGGTCAGCAACGGCGTCAGCGTGCCGGTGCTGTCGGCCAATGCCGAAAAATAGGTGTAGCCCGACATCACCGCCTGAATGGCTTTGTGCAATTGCTGCAAGTGATTGGTTTTGGTGACGAACGCCGTAGCCCCGGCGCGCAGGCAGCGTTCCTGATAGAACAGCGGATCATGCGAGGTGAACACCAGTATCCGGCAATCAAGCGCATTGGCGCGGATCCGGGCCAACACGTCCAGCCCGTCGAGGGCCGGCAGACGCAGATCGAGTATCACCAGCTTTGGCGCATGCTCACGGATCAGCGGCACCACCTCGTTGCCATTCGACGCCTCGTGGATCTCCTTGAAGCCTTCGCTTTGCAGCACGATTCTGACGGCGGCGCGCACCACCGGATGATCATCGACGATCAACGCTGACTTCATGACCTCTCCCGCTGCAATAGCATGACGATGGCGCCGCATGGCCGCGCGCTGCGCACAGATAAGCTGCGCAGTGACTGTTGCATGGGAATGGGGGTGAATCTAGCTGTCAGATCTGACAGTTGCGACTGGCAAAATTCTATGCTTAAGCTTGACGTTGCAGGCTTGGCGTTCGATCCCACCGGCGTGGAGCGAGGTCCTTGGGCACATCGACAAGGGCCATCAGATGTTTGATTGCTGGGGCCTGCGGCAATGTCGCGTGACTGATCTGCACGTTGTCCTGAGCAAAACCGGGCGTCGTCTGCACAGGCGCCGATGGCTCGTTGTAGATCAAGGCATGACGCACCTGCGGGTTGTCGAGGAAAAACCCCAGCAGGTCCAGCGAACCGGCCGCCAGCTCGGCGTTGATCACCACCACATCGAACGGTTCACAACCATAATCGACCAGCGTCAGCAACTCGGCGAGGGTTTGCACCGGCGCTACACGGTAGTAGTCGAGGCCATTGAACAGTCGCTCGATTTTCATCCGGTGAAAATGCTGCGGGTCGGCGATGAGGATGCGCAGGGCTTTATTGATCATGGTCGATCTCCCGGTAGGATGGGTTTCTGGGTGAGGCAAGATTACGCAAGCCGTGTGAAGGGATCTGTAGGATCTTTCCGAAAGAAAAGGTCATTCATCCGCGGTTTTCCGAGCGTTGCGCTGTTGCAGCCAGTCGAGCAAATCCGCCCCGGACATTGGTCGCGCGTACCAGTAGCCCTGCCCTTGCGTGCAGCCCAGCGCCAACAGTTCGCGGCGCTGGGCGTCGGTCTCGATGCCCTCAATCACCACGCTCATACCGAGGGTTTCGCCCAGCGCCAGCGTGCTGCTGATCGCGGCCCGGCAGCGCGGTTCATGTTCGAGGTTGCGAATGAAGTCAGCGTCGAGCTTGATTTCGTTGAACGGCAATTGGCACAGGCGCTGTAACGAGGAAAACCCGGCGCCGAAGTCGTCGATCGACAAGCGGCAACCCATCATGCGCAGACGTACCAAGGTTTCGAGGCTGGTGGCCGGCGCTTCGAGCAGGCCGCTTTCGGTCAGTTCGAACGTCAGGCTCGCACCCGAAGTGGCATGTCGCGCCAACAGGCTGCGCAGTCTCAAAGTCAGCTCACCGCTGGCCAGTTGCACCGCTTGCAGGTTGAACGCCATGTTCAAGGCAAAGCCCTGCTCACGGGCACTGCGCTGCACGGCCAAGGCCTGATCCAACTGCGCAAACAGTAACGGGTCGAGCAAACCGCAACGCTCCAGCACCGGCATGAACAGCGCCGGGGAAATAATCCCCTGCGTCGGGTGCAGCCAGCGGCACAGCACCTCAACGCCACACACCTCACCGGTGTGCAAATTGAATTTGGGTTGATACCAGGCGTGCAACTGCTGTGCAGCCAGCGCCTGACGCACTGCCGCTTCGCTGGCCAGCGTGATCACTGCGGCGGGTGCCTGCGGCAGTGCCGGGCGGTGGACGAACTTGTCGAGCAGCTCCGCCAGTACTTGCCCATGCAGCGGCTTGCCGACATCCCCGAGCAGTTCCAGCCCGAGCAACGCGACCATCTGATGCACGGCCCGCCGCAAGTCCGCCGACAGCGAACTGCTGATGATCACCGACTTGACCTGCCCCGTGGCACCGACCCGCTGGAGAAACTCCAGGCCGTCCATCCCTTCCATTTGCAAATCGCACAAGGCCACGTCGACCGTGCCTAGGGTTTGCAGCAATGCCAATGCCTGGGCGCCGTCACTCGCCTCGAAGACTTCCTCGCAACCGAGGGTGCGCAGCATGTTGACCGCCACCGAGCGCTGGAAGGCATGGTCTTCCAGTACCAGCACGCGCAACGGCAGTGCGGGAGATCGTCTAAACATCGAGTTGCTCCAGCAGAGGGCCAAGGGTTTGCCGATCCGGCGTACGGATCAGGCTCAAATGACGGCGCGCAGTGGTATAGATCGGCTCGGCCCAGGCCTGGCCTCGGCGCGCGTCATAAATCACGCCGTGACGAATCTGCGCACAGCTCTGAAAAAACCGCACCGGATCGATGCCGGCGGCGGCCATCAGTTCACCGTTGATCAGCATCAGGTCAAAGTGCTCGAACGGCTCGTGCGAGTACTGGGTCACGCCCAGTAGTTCACGAAACGAACGCACCGGCGTCAGCGCGCAGTAACCCAGTTCATTCAGGGATTTGCCGATTCTGGACTGCAGCGTGGGCAGTTCTTCGGCAATCAGGATTCGCCAGCATTTGTAGGTCATTGAATTCGGCAGTCATAGGAAAATTTACTGCTCCTAGCGCGTCGTAGCGAGAGCAGCTCCACACTAAGCAAAAGTCCACGACAGACATGTAGGACAAATCTGAAAGTTCGACTGAATGCTCTGAAAAACTCACAAGAAAAAAGCCATGCCGGAAGGACCGACAGGGCTTGCGCGACTTACCAGAGATAGCGATACCCCAGGCTCACACCAAACGGTTGCTCGATGCCGTTGCCTTTGGCGTATTCGGCATCCAAGGAGATTTTGCTCTTCTCGCTGACCTGCAATACACCGCCGAAACCGAGTTCGACGCGATTACCCGGCAGCTCGGCATCGAACTTGTTGCCATTGACGCGGACCTTGCTGCTGCCCTTGTGCTCGGTCACGTACGACGCTTTGACATACGGCTGGGCCTTCATGCCATTGCTCAATTCCAGGCTGCGCCCGAACAGCGAACCGACGCGGCTCTGCAACGAGTCCAGATCATCGGATTTGACCCGCAGGCCGTTGCTGGCGGTATAACTCGCGCCTTGGGAGCGGGTTGCCGTCAGTTCCACTTGTGGCTCGACGAACCAGCCCTCTTTCAGATCGATGCGCTTGCCGATTTCGATGTCGGCCCCGATACCATTGGTGCTGTAGGAACCTTTCACGGCCTGACCGAGATTGGTCGGGGTCTTGATCTCGTTGTCAAAACGGCTGTACTTCAACACGCTGTCGACGTACATGCCGTTGTCGCTCAGCCAAGTGGCATAGAGGCCAAACATGCGGCTTTCGATATTGCCGGTAGCGCCCTCACCAAAATCCAGATCCGAACGCGCGGTGCCAAGCATGCCGCCGACGTAGACCTTGCCGCTGTCCACCGCGAACGCCTTGTCGGCACCGATTTCCAGGCCGGTGACATCTTGCGAGTAGGCACGACTGGAGTGTTCGCTGATATCGAATCGCTTGCCGATGGCGCGAGTCCAAACGCCGCCGTCATCCTTGCCCATGCGCAGTTCGCCAAGACGCTTGACCAGCGCGTTCATCTGCGCGCTCCACAGACTCGCGCCAGCGGTATGGGCGGCGATGGCCGCGTTGGCGCCCTTGGACAAATGCTCAGGTGACGGGTCGATTGGCCGTGGTGACGCAACCGGGTCCACCGGATTGACCGGGGTCACCGGATCAACCGGCGTCACCGGGTCGACAGGCGTTACCGGATCCACCGGAGCGTTCCCCGCGCTGGCCAATACCCAGTCATCACCCTGCTGCTGCAAGGTGTAACGGAATGCCCCGGCATCAACGTGCCCGCCGTAGAGGCCGAATTTCGCATTGCCACCATTGGTGTCGACCAGCAGCAAGCGGCCGTCCGACGACATCGGCTCATGCCCAGAATCGCCGACGATCAGCGTGTGATCGCCGCTGGCCTGGCCAACGCCCTGCACCACCAGCACATCATTCTGCTGACTGGCGATGTCGCTGTTCATCAACACACTCCCGCTGCCGGACAGAGCACCGACCGTGAAGGTCTTGAAAGTGCCATCGCTGCTCGGGGCGAAGGCCAGGCGACCACCGTTGAGAGTCAGCGAGTCAACGGTCTTCACCGCATTTTCCATCACGTTGACCGTGCCGCCCGTTTCGGCGACCAACCCGTTAGCCTGAGCGTCGGCATACAGATTGACCTGCCCGCCATTGCTGACCGTGCTGTTGTTGGCCGTGCCGCGGCCATAGACGTTTTGCACACCACCGTCGATGAGCGTGTCCGTGGCGATCGCGCCACCGAAGGTGGTGGTGGTCAAACGCTGCTCACCGCCACTGAGAATCCGACTGCCCTGGGATGTGCCCAGATCCGTGAGGATCTGCACCCCACCCTCGTTGACCAGGGTATCCACCGCCGTTGCGGTTAGCTGAACAGTCTGTACCCCGCCCTGATTGATCACCGTACGGTTGGCGAAGCTGTTGGCGGTCTGTACGGTTTGCGAACCGCCATTGAGAACGGTGTCGTTGGCAATGCCGGAGGTCGAGACCAACTGCGACCCCGTGGCGCCCACCACCGTGCGGTTGGAAACGCCGCTCTGCACCCGTTGACTGCCGAGTACCGTCGCGTCATTCGACACGCCATCGCGGAACACCGCCTGGGTGCCCGTCAACTCAATCAAGGTGTTGTTGGCGGTGCCGTTATCGCCAACGTTCTGCTGGCCACCGGTAACGGTTTCGCCATCGACCACAGCGCCATTGTTGACGGTTGCAGTGAAAGCTTGCGCATGCACCGGCATCAACATGACGATGGCCAGAGCCAAGGGTGACAGGGTCAGTGCAGGACAGGTTTTTGCCGGGACAATCTTCATGCTTCGTACCTCAGTGATGAGGTAGCGAATTTAGAGATCAGGGGAGAAAAAAAGAGCAGGAAATTTCCCTTTGTTTGTAGGAAATTTCCTGCTCTCGTCACACTTGAATAGCCGTTCGCCCATTGCAGGCGAGCGACTGGCAGCCCTCGAAATCAGTTACGGGCGTTCACGGCTGCGGCGCCGTTCGACACAATCACTTCGACCCGACGGTTCTGCTGCCGACCGGCTGCATTACCGTTATCGGCAACCGCATACTCCTCGCCGTAACCCTGGGTCAGGATGCGCTGGGGATCGACACCCAGTTTCGTCAGCGCCCGGGCTACCGAAGCGGCACGACGCTCGGACAGTCGCTGGTTGGTCCCTTCGCTGCCGACATCGTCGGTGAAGCCTTCGACCCGCACCTTGCGCTCCGGGTTGTCGTTGAGGAAGTCGGCCAACTGCTGAAACTGCCGTTGACTGCCGTATTTGAGGTCAGCCTTGCCGGTGTCGAACAACACATCACCAAAGGTCACGACTTGGCCACGATCGGTCTGTTTTGCCTTCATCGCTTGCAGCGCTTTCAACTGCTGGGTGCGCACATCAAGTTGCACCTGCGTGCGCTCGGCATCGATTTTCTTCAGCCCGGCTTCCGCTTGACGGCCGGCAATGGTTTGTTCGGCCAAGGCGATTTTCTGGCTGGCCAGATACGCCAGTTGGTCGATCTGCGGTGCCTTGCGATCCTTTTGCGAGACCTGATCGGCCGCGTTCAACGCCGTGAACGCAGATTTGGTTTCAATGGTCGCCAGCGTGCTGGCTTCAGGCTTGCTTTGCAGTGCGCTGAATTGCGCGCGCGCTTCCACCAGTTGCGGATTTTCCGGCGGTGTGGCGCAGCCGGCGAGCATGACCGCGAACAATGTAGCGACAGGCAACAGTTTGAAGTTTGGCATGGGCGTGTCCTTATTGAGCGCTGGCTGGCGGGTTGAAACCGGTGACCGGGTCTTGCAGCATTTCCTGCTTGAGCACCTGAATACCGCTACGGGCATCGGTCAGTTGCTTCTGCCATTTCACCGCGCGCGATTTACGTTCGGCGAGGTTGGCATCGGCTTCGATCTGCTCGGCCAGCAACTTGGCCCGAGGGTACTGTTTCTCGCCCAGGGCGCGTTCCATCTGGAACATCTTGTCCTGCGCAGACTTCATTTCCAGCGGGGCATATTGCGTCGCCTCTGCCGAGACCGCACGGTTGACCGCATCCTTGGCCAGCGTGATCTGCTGCTCAGGAATCGGCGCACTGGCACAGGCGCTCAAGGCGGCCGCGATGGCCAGTCCACTGACGGCCAGGCGTACACGGGAAGACATACGGGGAAGGGTCATCAACAGCTCCAGACGTTAACTAGTGAAGTGGGCTCGGCTTCTCACCGAGACCACTGCACGTTAGCGACAGAGGTAAATGACGAATGTAGGAAAATTCGCAAGAGTGGACTGAAAGCGCAAATAATCGGTTACGCCAGATGCGCGTCCAGTTGCCCGGACAAATGCTCCATCGCCTGCTGAAGGATGTCTACCGCTTCAGTCAACACGAGGGTGTCGAGCCCTGCACTGGCAAGTTCCAGCGCCTCGCAGGCCTGAATCAGCGATTGCGCCTTGATGATCCGCGCACCGCCCTTGACCCGGTGCGCGAGGTCGGCGAGACCCGGCATGTCGTGCTGAGTGAACAGGCGCATCAGTTTGGCCATGTCCTGGGCATTGCTGGTGGCCAGATCGCTCAACAGACTTTTGATCGAGTCTTTGTCGCCGCGCGTCAATTGTTCGAGGCTGGTCAGATCGATATCCTCGGCCGCACGCTCGGCGAGCGGCTCCGTTGCACTTGCACGTGCCTGCGGAACGATGGCAACCAGGCGCAAATTCAGATCCTTGAGGCTGATCGGTTTGAACAGACAATCGTCCATGCCGGCCTCGGCGCAGCGATCCTTTTCCTCGGCAAGCGCATTGGCCGTGAAGCCGAGCACCAGACTTCGCGGCAGGCCTCGCGCGGCTTCTTCATCACGGATCGCCCGGGCCAGTTCATAGCCGTTCATGATCGGCATGTTGCAGTCGGTGATGACCACGTCAAACACCTGATTGCGCCATGCGCGCAAACCGTGGGCGCCATCCTCAGCGTCCGTTACCCGATGGCCCAGATAGTTCAACTGCTGGGCCAGCAACAAACGGTTGGCCGGGTAGTCGTCGATCACCAGAATATTCAGGCTGTGCTGGCTGCGCACCGGCTCGATTTCCTCGACCGGCAGGGCAACGAGCGGCTCGAGGGTTGGCAGACTCAGGCGCACTTCAATTTGCGTGCCCTGCCCCAACTCACTGGACAACGTCAGGCTGCCGCCCATCATTTCGCACAACGTGCGACTGATCACCAGCCCCAGGCCCGAACCACTGCGAGCCGACTGGCCATGGTTGCCCGCCTGGGAGAACGGACTGAACAACTGCGCCTGATCATCAAGGGAGATCCCGCGACCGCTGTCCTTGACCCGCAGACACAGGCTCAGGCGCTCGTCGTTTGCAGCGTCGACCTGGACGCTCAAATGAACCTGCCCGGCATCCGTGAACTTGATCGCGTTGCTCAGCAGGTTCGACAGCACTTGCTTGAAGCGCAGCGGATCGATCAGCACATCGACATTACTCAGGGCATCCAGATCGAGTTGCAGACGCAACTGTTTCTGCCGTGCCAGACCTTCGAAGATGCGCGCCACCGACTCGACCAGTTCACGCAGGTTGGCGCGCTGCGGCGCCAGCGTCAGGCGCCCGGATTCGATCCGGGCAATGTCGAGAATGTCGCCGATCAGATCGAGCAAACCACGCGCGGCACCCGAGGCCACCTCGATGGCGAAACGATCCGTCATGCCCTGATCGGCCTTTTTCAGTGCCAGTTCGAGCATGCCGATAATGGCGTTCATCGGCGTCCGGATTTCGTGGCTCATGGACGCCAGGAACGTGGTCTTGGCCCGATTGGCATCATCGGCGATGTCTTTGGCGATTTGCAGTTCCTGCACCAGGTGCTGGCGTTCGCTGACATCGATCCAGCCAGCGATCATGCCGGCGACTGTACCGTCGCTGTCGCGGTACGGCAGCATCCAGTGGTAGATCGTCAGCGCGCGACCGTCCGCCAGATTAAGGCTGCGGTCCTGGATGCTCGGCAAGCCGTCAGCCATCACTTGCAGGTAATCATCGTGGAAGGTCTGCGCCTGCTGTCGGTCGCTGAGCACGCCGTCCGTCACCCGCTGGCCTATCACCGCTTCGCGTTCGGTGCCAAACACTTGCAGGTAACCGCTGTTGCACGTCACCAGCCGGCCTTGACGGTCGCGGACATAAATCGGGTGCGGCGTACCGTCGATCAGCACACGCATGAATTCCATCTGATCGTTCAGCGCGACTTCCGCCTGCCGTCGCTTGCGCATCAGCAGACGCAGATAGGCGATCCAGCCCAGCGCCACCACCAACAGCACGCCGGCAATCACGAAGCCCTGAATGATCATGCCGCGATTGCGCAGCCAGTAACTGTCGTCGACCACCACTTCACTGCGCCAACGGTTGGTCAGCTCGTCCATTTCTTCCGGGCTGATGCTCAGCAAGGCCTTGTCGAGGATCGAATACAACTCCAGCGCCCCGCGATTGGTCGCCAGCGCGATACGCGCAGGCTGAGTGCCGACGGTACTGGAAACCTGCAAGCTGTCGCGGTACTGACGCGAGATCATGTAGCGGGCGCTGATCAGCGAGTTGATTGCGCCGTCGACCTTGCCCAGCGCCACCATGTCCATGGCATCGATAGCGTTTTGCGCAGGTATCAGCTGCACATTGGGATACTGCTCGACGAGGTATTCGCGCAGGACATTGCCGGTAATCAGCGCCAGGCGCTTACCGGCCATCTGATCCAGGGTTTTCGGTTCGCCGTCAAGGCGGGTGACCAGGACGAACGGATTGATCAGGTATGGACGGGTGAAACGCAGCTCTCCCTCACGCTCAGTGCTGGGGGTAAACGCCGCCAGCATATCGGCTTTGCCACTGCTCACCTGCTTGATCAGATCGCCGACCGAATCCACGCGCTGCAGATCGAACTGCAAACCGGTGCGCAGACTGATCTTGGCCAGTACATCGGCACTGATGCCACGGAACTTGCCGGCCTCGTCGACAAACGTCAGTGGCAGGAAATTCTCGTTGATCGCCACTTTGATGCGCGGATGCTTATCCAGCCAACGCTGTTCCCTGACGCTGAAATGCAATACATGCTGCCCGGGAATGGCGACGCCACCCACACTCCAGCGACGACGAATGCTCATGCGCTCGTCAATCGGAATAACCTTCAGCGCAGCATCGAGCACGCGCAACAATTGGCTGTTGTCGCGCGTCACGGCGAAGCTGAAGGGTTGCGTTTCCATGCGCGAAAAATCGCTGAGCTGGACGTTGTTGAGGTAGTTCTTCTTGATCAGGTAATTGGAGCTGAGCAGGTCACCCAGATACACGTCCGCCTGACCGAACGCGACCGCGCCGATGGCCGTCAGCGTCGACGGATACAGTTGCACGTTGGCGCGGGGGTAAAACGCCTTGACCGTTTCCGGCGGCAGATAATGATAGAGCATCGCCACCCGCTTGCCCGCCAGGTCCTCCGGCAGGTTATGGCTCTCGTCGATGCGGGTCACCAGGGTCGGATTGTCGTCGGCATAAGGCGAGGAGACTGCCAGTTCGCGATCCGCCGCCTCAAAACCGTTGGCGGTGCCGATCATATCGATCTCGCCGCTTTTCAACGCGGTCAACAGGTCGCCGCGCGAGGCATAACGCCGAACCTCGATATTGACGTGCAGCAATTGCCCGATCAACCGGGCGTAATCGGCCGTCATGCCCTCGTAATCGTTGCCGTTGCCAGTGATTGCAAAGGGTGCGTAATCGGGGCTGCTGTCGCCGAGCAGCAGCGTGCCTTTGCGACGCAGCCAGCTCCAGTCGGGTTCATCCAGCGAGGTGGCGTATTCCGTCACATCCGAACGACCGAGCAACTGCAACGTATCCGGTGGCGGGCCAGCCATCACCTGCAGTCCGGCCAAAGAGCCGAACAGCAGCAGGCCGGCCAGGCACTTTCTGACGAAAATAATCATTCAGAGCAGGTTGTTGCGCTTGGCAAAATCAGCGAGGTACACCACCGACTTGACGTTGAGTTTTTCGATCAGACGCGTCTTGTAGGTGCTGACGGTTTTGTTGCTCAACAGCATGGCTTCGCCGATTTCCTTGTTGCTCAAACCTTTGGCCAGTTGCTGCAGGATGGTCAACTCGCGGTCAGACAGACTCTGGATCAGTTCCAGGTCCGTGGCCTGGGCATCACTGCGGCGCACCGAACTGCTGGCCAGGTTGGGGAAGAAGGTATAGCCGTCCATCACCACTTTGATCGCCTTGACCAGTTCGTCCAGATCATTGGTTTTGGAAATGTACCCCGCCGCGCCGGATTTCATGCAGCGCATGGAATAGAACTGCGCCGACTGCGACGTCAGCACAAGGATCTTGCAATGCAGGTTCAGTGCACTGATTCGCGAAATCACCTCCAGGCCGTCAAGCTTGGGCATCGCAATATCCAGAATGATCAGGTCCGGCTTGTGCTCGCGGGCCAGTTGCACGGCATCGGCCCCGTTGTCCGCCTCCGCCACCACGTCGAAGTGCTCTTGTTTCAACAGCATTTTAACCGCAGAACGTATGAACGGATGATCGTCCACGATGATCGCTTTAAGCATAAAAACCCCTGTAGGACACACGTCGATGCACGACATCGGCAACGCCACGAACAACGATGAGACAACGGTCCAGACAATGCGCATGTCGAAAATACACGAGCATCACTGGAGTGTAGGAAGTTTCTTGAAAATCACTGCACAAAATCGGCAATGATCAGCGCGAGTCCGCCGGTTGTTCCAGCCACTTCAGCAGATCGTGCCCATTCATGGGGCGAGCCAGGTAATAGCCCTGGCCGATCTCGCATTCCAGCGCCAGCAAGCGTTCGAGTACCTTGGGACCGCTGACGCCCTCGATGACCAGATCCATGCCCAACGAACGGGCCAGCACCCGCGTGCTGGCGACCATTGCGCGGTTGCGCTGGCGATCGAGGTGTTGAACAAACCGGCCATCGAGCTTGATCTGGGTGAACGGTAATTGGCAGAGCAACTTGAGCGAGGAAAACCCCACACCAAAATCGTCGACCGCCAAGCCACAACCCAATAGACGCAAACGCAGCAAATTTTCCTGAGTGCCGGTGGGACAATCGAGCAAACCGTTCTCCGCCACTTCGAACATCAATACCGAACCTTTGAAGCCATGACGTTCCAGTGCCTGCTTGATGTGCTCCACCAATGCATTGTCATTGAGTTGCGAGGCATGCAGGTTGAAGGACAGTTCGAGGATGACGCCCCGGTGCCGCAGGATCCCCAGCAGGTTCAGGCCTTGCTCGAGCAAATGCTTGAACATCTGGTCGGTCAGGTCATAGGCCAATACCGCGGCGAGAAAGTCGCAAGGCAATAATGTGCCCCGCGCCGGATGTTCCCAGCGCGCCAGGGCCTCGACGCCGCTGACCCTGCCACTGTGCAGTTGAAACTGCGGCTGAAACCAGGCGCGGAATTCGCCCAGCGCCAGCCCGCGACGGACCTCGTCTTCGCTGGGCAGCTCCTTGTTCACCGGCATCATTTTCGGCACGGAACGGGCACGACTGTAGCGTTGCAACAATCGACTCAAGTCACGCAACTGGATCGGCCGGCTCAACACACCGAGCAACTGCAAACCGGCCAGAGAGGCCATCTGCCCCAGGGTGCGACTCATCTCCGGGGCCAACTCGCTGCACAGCATGACCGCGCGCACCATGCCGCTGTGACTGGCCAGACGCAGGAACTCCAGACAATCGATGCCGCGATCCGTCAAATCACACATCACGATATCGACCCCACCCTGCAGGTGGATCTGCACCATGGCCTGTTCGGCATCCGCTGCCTGCAACACGTCATGCACACACAGTTGGTGCAGCATTCTGACCAGCACGTTGCGGGCAAAATCATGATTTTCCAGCACCAGAATTCGTGGGGAGGCCATCGTTCTTTCATCACTCAATCGACCCGGGGAACGGGATAGTCGCCTGCGAAGGCAAAAAAGAACGAAGGACTAATCCTGCGTCCGTGTAGGAATTTTCCCAAGGAGTGCCCGCCTCAGTAATAAATGATCTGCACCACCATGATCGCTTCGAACGGTCCGACCTCGGGATCACCCAGTGCGACCAACGAGGCGCTGAACGGCACATCGATATGGCTGACGTCCGCCGGGAAATTCGCCAAAGGGAAAGGTTCGTTGACCTGCACCAGGTTGTTGCGGGCATCGCGCACCTGGATCCCGAACTGGCTGCCCGCCGTCGGCAGAATGTTGTAAAGGCCCTGCTGGTTGGCGGTGACAAACGTCGCACCGATGTTGATTGCACTGCTGCACTTCTTTTCCAGCGCAAGACTGAAGGGTCGGCTCGGATTGGGCGGCGAGAACCCGGTGGTGGTTTTCTGAATCACGCCAAAATCGACGATCCCCGGCTCAGGTGTCACTGTGACATCGACGGTGCACGCCGTGCCGACGATGTTCTGCAATCCGGAAAGTTGAAAACGAAAGTTGCCGAACGGATTGCCCGGCCCGCCATTCAAGCCATAGAGGCCGTCGAACTGAAAAACGTCGTAGGTGTCTTGCGAAGGCCGCTGCAACGGCAACAGCCCACGCTTGCGGATCACCACCTGAAACGCAATGCTTGGCGTCACCCGCGAGCAAGCAAGCATGTCGGCGGCGCTGGTTGCGTCCGGGCAACCACGGGAAATGAAGCCGCTGTTCACGCCTTGGGTCGGGTTGGAACTCCAGTCGCCGTCCCAGGCCGTCACGCCGCGATAGACCAGGCCGAATTCGATGCCCCACGGCGTGGCGTTGAGACCGGCCGGGTTGCCGTAGAAATAGATCGGATCGTCTTCTTTATAGTGGATATCGAAGAGTTTCCAGCAGTTGGCCGGCACCACGTGGGTTTTCGAGCGCCAGATGATCGTGCCGTCCGGTACAGTGTCCGGCACCGACACCGGGCCGATGTATTCGCTCAGACTGCTGCTCCCGTCCAGCGCTTTACAGACCATCGCCGAAGCGAATTGGGAAACCATCATCAGCAGCGCCGCCACCATCAGCCGGGTCAGCGCCGTGCGCAGCCTCACGGTTTCACACCCTTGCAGACGTTCGCCACGCAGTTGAACAGCGTGTCGGACTGGCCACCGAAGTCATTCATGTTCGACACCCGCAAGGTGTTGAACGAGGTGTTGCTGAGGGCAAACCGCGCGTTGCCGCGTGGCGCGATCATCACCGTGTCGATCGGCATGCTGGTTTTTTCCGGACCGGCGAGCAGACCCACCACGGTGATGTGAAACGGCGTCGGGTTATCGACAATCAGCTGTTTCGCCGCCGAGTCGATTTTCAGCTTCAGGCCCAAGGCAAGGTCTTCGCCGCGTTCGCGCTTCACCGCCGCCGGGCGGTAGAACAACTTGATCTTCGACTGCAAGGCAATCTGCATCGAGTTGACCGCCTGGCTCTTCGGTGGAATCTCGCGAATGTTCAGATAGAACACCGATTCACGATCCGCCGGCAACGCCAGCTCGGGCAATTTCACAATGCGCAGCACGCTGCTTTCGTTCGGCTCGATACGCTGCAACGGCGGCAGGACCATGAACGGTGACGTGACCTTCTGACCGCTCTCGTTCTCGATCCACGATTGCACAATGAACGGCAACTGCGGGTTCTTGTTGCTGACCGTAACACTCACGGACGGCGCACTTTCTTCGAACACCAGACGGGTGCGATCCGGCACGACGGCGGCGCTGGCCAGCAGCGGCAGACAAAGGCCGACGGCCAGCCACAGACGATGAGCGGTTAACACAGTAAAACGAGACATGGTGACTCCGAATTCATTGGAAGACGCGGTTACAGACACTGAGCAGGCTTGGCGACGTTGGTCACCACGTCTTCCTCAGGGAGTTTGGCCAGGCTGCATTGGCCGGCGTCATCCCAACGCGCTACCAGTTCAGCCCCTGCCTTGATGCCCAACAGATAAGTGACGCCCGCCTCGCCGACGATGCCCACTTCCTTATTGGTGTTCTTGTCTTGCACCGATGCGCCGAACGGCACCGGTTTACCGTCGGCACGGGTCAACACGACAAACGCGTTATGGCCCTGACCGGTGGAGAAATTGACGTAGCCGATGGCGCCCTCGGTCAGCGCCAGACGCTGGATCGGGTTGGAGACTTCGGTGTTGAGCGGCAGCTTTTCGACGTTGACCCGCGCCTCGTACGCCTGAAACGACGGCAAGCCGTCCATCACCGCGTAGCCTTCGCCGTTGGTGCGGGTTTGGCCGGTGAAAGCCACGTCCGGCACGCCGTCGGTGGACACTAATAAGCGCGTATCACCGTTGGTGCCGTTGCCATGAGCCGACACGCCATAACGGGTGGCGACCAAGGAACTGTCGAGTTCGCCGGTCAGCGAGCGATAAGTGCTGCCATCGGTGGAGGCCGACGCATTGGCGCGGTAACTCGATGCGCGTTTGCCGACATAGGCGTTGACGTAGCGGTTGTCGCCGACGCCGCCATACAGCTGATAATTCACGCCTTCGCCGTCATCATGGCTGTAACCGACACTGGCTGACGAATTGCCGTTACCCGAGCGCTGCAAGTTGCTCGACAGCATCGAGTTGCCGCCCAGAGGCACGGTCACGCCGAGATATATCTGCGAGTCGTTCTGCCGACTGTTCTGGGTCTGGTAGGCCGAGACGTTGACGTTGATGTTCTTGACGTTGCCGAGGGAAAAACTGCGCGCCACGGTCAACCCGAAACGATCGGCGGCGGGCGCATCCCAATAGGTCGAGTGGTCGTAAGAGAAGCTCGTCGACAACCAGGAAAAATGCTTGGCCACGGTCACCGAATAACGCTGTTTTCCCGAGTTCAGCGCATAGGAATCGGCATCGCCGACAAACTGCGAAAAGTTGGTGAAGGTCTTGTCGGAAAAGCGATAGCCCAAAAAACGCAGGTCGGTGCCGATGGCATCGAAACGCTTGGAATAGTTGATCCGGTAGGAGTTGCCGACCACGGTTTCGCCGCTCCAGCGCAGCTTGGCCCGGGAGTTTGTGACATCCCCCGACACCGCGCCGAAGACGCCGAGATCCTTACCGATACCGATCGCGTTGGACTGGTAACCCGCAGCGCCGAGCATGCCGCCGTACACCGTCCAGTCTTTCGCCAGACCGTAGGCCGCCTCCGTCGCCACGAATTCTGGCTCAGTGCCGCCATTGCCGGTCAGGCGCGGCTGACCGGCGGACACCTTGTAGCGCAACTCACCTTCACGGGACAGAAACGGCACGGCGGCGGTGGCCACGGTGAACGTCTGCTCGGTGCCGTCCTCTTCGCGCACGGTCACGTCCAGAGTGCCTTGCACGCTGCTGTTGAGATCCTGAATGCTGAATGCGCCCGGCGTCACCGTGGTCGAGTACAACACGCGGCCCTGTTGGGACACGGTGACGGTCGCGTTGGTGCGCGCAACGCCACTGATCAACGGCGCATACCCGCGCAGGTTCGGCGGCAACATGCGGTCATCGCTGCTCAGGGTCGCACCGCGCAGGGCGAAGGTGTCGAACACGTCGGAGTTCAGATAATCCTCGCCTACCGACAGCTTCGAACGAATCGATGGCAACGCCCGATAGGCGTACAAACGGTTCAACTGGAACGCTTCGCCGTGGGAATCATGGCTCTGGCTACCGGACTCCTGGCGCGCCTGATAATCGGCGCGAATACGCCAGGCATCGAGGTTGATCCCCGCTGTGCCGTAGCTCTGTAATGAACGCGAATCGCCGGACGGCGTATTGGTTTCACGGCTGTTGGCGATCACTCGGTAGTCGAGCAATGCGCCGTTGAGCCCGTCGCTCCAGGCGGCGGGCGGAATGTAGTTGGGGTCGTCATATTCGAAGGTGGCCTGCGGCAGACTGATCGACAGGCGCCCAAGGTTTTTCATGTACTTGATCGACGCATTTTCAATGCCGCGCAGATCCACGCATTGACCGTCAGCCAGACGCGGCAGGTTTTCCAGCAAAGCAGGCTTGAGACCAAAGGTCGCCACCAGGTCTGCGGGCAGACAGGCGTAACTTTCATCCGCTTTATCACCGGCCTTGAACTCGATCGAGCGCGAGCCGAAGTAACGCTGGTTAACGGTAATGTCCAGCAAGTAACGGCCAGGCACAGTGTATTGGGCATGGGCAAACTGTCCGAGACTGATATCGTCATTTTTATCGATATTCAGGAACTCCGAATTAAACTCCACGGCGTTTGAATAACGCGCACAGGAGATCAACACGCAAGACACGAAAAGTTTTCGGCCGTACACGGTAAATAGCCTTTATCAGAACTTTGACGAAAAAGAAAAAAGGGGCTTTCACCCCTTTTTCTTACAACTTGCGATACTGCGGTATCAGTTGTAGGCCACGGTGAAGTTGGCAACGCTGTCTGCTTCACCGGTGGTGACGGTCGCAGCGGTGGCTTCGTACATGGCGGCGAAGGTCACGGTGTTGTTGCCGTTTTGCAGCACAACCGGAGCGACCTGCTCGGTGCCGTTGTCGAGCATTTCGCCGGCGCTGGCCTGCAGACGGATGCCGACGTTCTGCGCCAGACCGGTGGTGGCGAACAGGCCCGGAACCGCTGGATCCTGCACACCGCTGAAGGTGAAGCGCGCGTTCTTCTGGGTGGTGGTGTCGCAGTCGGTCAGGATGATGTCGAACTTGACCGGGGTCGAACGGCTGCCGACGGCGGTGAATTGATTCGATGGCACCTGACCCAGGGAAACGGTCTGGTCCAGAGAGCTGGCGTCGATACCGCAGGCGCCGGATACGATTTCACCAATGAAACGCACGGTGCCAGGGTTGCCGGAAGCTGGCGTCGCAGCGTTGGCGAAAGAAGCAAGACCCATGACAACGGTAGCGGCGGTAACAGCGACGATCTTTTTCATGTTTTACATCTCTTGGGATAGTTATTTATTCGGCCCAGCGGCCTGGCTTTCCCAATCACTCATCAACGGCAACAGGTTTATTCGCAACAGCGAACAAACTTCCTCACGAACTCTGCAACCGATGGTCCCCCCCATATATCCGGCCTTTCCTTGCCGAACTTTCCAGGTATCCGTTGCACAGCCGTAAATCCGTAACAAGTCATCAGAACGCCGGGCATCTCTGCTCCGGAACAAATAGTGATCGAGACCCAAGGCTGAAAATGTAAGTTCTTTCTTGCCGCCTTGTAGGACAATTCTCAGCAACCGAGAAATATCATTCCGTGGTACTCGGACTCCAGAACGCCTGCACCACCAATGCCGACGTCGAGATCCGCGCCACCAGTGCGTCGAGTTCATCGCCATCGACCGAGGTGGTCGCCAGCGTGGCTTCAATCTCGATTTCATCGGCGCCGAAGGCATGCACGTCGACATCGCTGGCCGGGTAGTTGCTGCGTTCCAGTTCCGCTTCGAGCAGGGCAAACACAGCGGTTTGCTGTGAGCGACGGGCGATGACGTAGACGATGTTGGTGACTTCCGCCGAGACCACGTCCAGTGGCTGACGGTTGATGTTGTTGACGATCGGCCGCAGCAAGGTATTGGCAGCGAGGATGAACAGCGTGCCGAGCACGGCTTCTGCGAGCAGGTCGGCACCGGCACAGGCGCCGACCGCCGCCGAAGTCCACAGGGTCGCGGCGGTGTTGAGGCCGCGCACGTTGCCCTCTTCGCGCATGATCACCCCGGCACCGAGAAAGCCTATCCCGGAGACCACGTAGGCAACCACGCGCACTGCGCCTTCGGCACCGGCGAGACGGTTGGCCATGTCGACGAAAATCGCCGCGCCGACGGCGACCAGTACGTTGGTGCGCAGGCCGGCGGTTCGTTGCCGGTACTGGCGCTCAAAACCGATCAGGCCGCCGAGAATGAAGGCGGCGCTGAGGCTGACGAGGGTGTCGAGCAGCGAATCGAGGTTGAGGTTGTTGATGGCTTGCATCGTCATCTCCTTGAATACACACAAACCCTTCGTCGGGCCTGCTTGAAATTCACTTGAAACACCCATCTCTGTAGGAGCTGCCGCAGGCTGCGATCTTTTGCTGTTGCCTTTTAAAAACAACATCAACAGATCGCAGCCTTCGGCAGCTCCTACAGGGGCAGCATTACTGCCAGCCGAAGCGGCGGATGTAGAAGCCTTTCACCGCCTGGGTCAGCGCCATGTACGCCAGCAGGATCACCGGCAGGAACACGAAGTACAGCGACGGCAGTGCCTGCAGTTTGAAGTAGTGCGCCAGCGGCCCCATCGGCAGGAAGATCCCCACCGCCATGATGATTCCGGTCATCACCAGCAGCGGCATGGCTGCGCGGCTTTGCAGGAACGGAATCTTCGGCGTGCGGATCATGTGCACGATCAGCGTCTGGGTCAGCAACCCGACCACGAACCAGCCGGACTGAAACAGCGTCTGGTGATCCGGGGTGTTGGCATCGAATACGTACCACATCAAGGCGAACGTGGTGATGTCGAAGATCGAACTGATCGGGCCGAAGAACAGCATGAAGCGCCCGACGTCACCCGGCTGCCAGCGTTGCGGTTTTTTCAGCATTTCCTCATCAACGTTATCGAACGGAATCGCAATCTGCGAAATGTCGTAGAGCAGGTTTTGCACAAGCAAGTGCATCGGCAGCATTGGCAGGAACGGAATGAACGCACTGGCGACCAATACCGAGAAGACGTTGCCGAAGTTGGAACTGGCGGTCATCTTGATGTACTTGAGCATGTTGGCGAAGGTGCGCCGCCCTTCGAGCACGCCCTCCTCCAGCACCATCAGGCTCTTTTCCAGGAGGATGATGTCGGCCGCTTCCTTGGCGATGTCCACCGCGCTGTCCACGGAAATACCAATGTCGGCGGTGCGCAGCGCTGGCGCGTCGTTGATGCCGTCGCCCATGAACCCGACCACGTGGCCGTTGCCTTTAAGGATGCGCACGATGCGCTCCTTGTGCGACGGTGTCAGTTTGGCGAAGACGTTGGTGGTCTCTACGGCCACGGCCAGTTCGGCATCGCTCATGCGTTCAACGTCATTGCCCAGCAGCAGGCCTTGTTGCGCGAGGCCGACTTCGCGGCAGATCTTCGCCGTCACCAGCTCGTTGTCGCCGGTCAGCACTTTTACCGCCACGCCATGTTCGGCCAAGGCTTTGAGCGCTGGTGCGGTGCTTTCCTTCGGTGGATCGAGAAACGCCACGTAGCCGATCAGCGTCAGTTCATTTTCATCAGCCAGACTGTAGATTTCCCGACCTTCAGGCATCGAGCGTGCGGCCACGGCCACTACGCGTAAGCCTTCAGCGTTGAATGCTGCGGTGACCTGACGAATCCGGGTCAGCAATTCATCGCTCAAGGCTTCATCGACCTCGCCATGACGCACGCGGCTGCACACCGCCAAGACTTCTTCTACCGCACCTTTGCAGATCAACTGATGTGGCTGGCCACGCCCTTCGACCACCACCGACATGCGCCGACGATTGAAGTCGAACGGGATCTCGTCGACCTTGCGAAACGCCGTGCCGACTTTCAGTTCGCGGTGGATTTCCACGTGTTCCAGCACCGCGACATCTAGCAGGTTTTTCAGGCCGGTCTGGTAGTAGCTGTTGAGATAGGCCATTTCCAACACGTCATCGGAATCGGCGCCCCAGACGTCGACATTACGCGCGAGGAAGATCTTGTCCTGGGTCAGCGTGCCGGTCTTGTCGGTGCACAGCACATCCATGGCACCGAAGTTCTGGATCGCATCGAGACGTTTGACGATGACTTTTTTGCGCGACAGGAACACCGCGCCTTTGGCCAGCGTCGAGGTGACGATCATCGGCAGCATTTCCGGGGTCAGGCCGACGGCAATCGACAGCGCGAACAGCAGTGCTTCCGTCCAGTCGCCCTTGGTGAAACCGTTGATGAACAACACCAGCGGCGCCATGACGAACATGAAGCGGATCAACAGCCAGCTGACTTTGTTGACACCTTGCTGGAACGACGTCACCCCGCGATCAGTAGCGCCAACGCGCTGGGCCAGCGCACCGAAATAAGTGCTGTTGCCGGTGGTGAGAATCACCGCCACCGCCGTGCCAGACACCACGTTGGTACCCATGAACAGGATGTTGTCCAGCTCCAGCGGGTTGCGCGTGTCGCGATCAGCCTGACGCGGAAACTTCTCGACCGGCATTGATTCACCGGTCATTGCGGCTTGGCTGACGAACAGATCCTTGGCGCTGAGTACCCGGCAATCGGCAGGAATCATGTCGCCGGCCGAGAGCACGATCAGATCGCCCGGCACCAATTGCTTGATCGGCAATTCGCTGCGTGGCGCGTCTCGGCGCAGCACCGTCGCGGTGTTGCTGACCATGGCTTTCAGCGCGTCAGCGGCCTGGTTGGATTTGCTTTCCTGCCAGAAGCGCAGCAGCGTCGACAGCACCACCATGGAGAAAATCACCACAGCGGCCTTGAGGTCTTCGGTCAGCCACGAGATCACCGCCAACAGGGTCAGCAGCAGGTTGAACGGGTTTTTGTAGCAGTGCCACAGGTGAATCCACCATGGCAGCGGCTGCTCGTGTTCGACTTCGTTGAGGCCGTATTGCGCACGCAGCGCATCGACTTCGAAATCGGTCAGGCCATCGGAATGCGTGCCCAATGACGACAGCAGCACGCCGCTGTCGCAATGCGCGGCATCGACCAGGGTGTTGGCCAGCGTGGGCGGGACTTCACGGCTGACCGTGGTGTCGTTGATCGATTCCAGCAGCGCCAGGCGACGGAAGTGTCGGGCGATGTGGCGGGTCCGCAGAAAACCTGCGAAGAATTCCTTGAGCGTAAGTTTCATGGCTGTTGCCCCTATGGTCAGCCGGGAAACCGTCAAGCAGGTACGGCCGCGCCTCTGCCGCCGGAAAAACCGGCACGGCAAGGCCTGGCGCGCCGGTCAGAAAAGACAGGCGTGTCGATAGGGCTGCGATCACGACTGTGCAGTCGAAATCACGCTCTGTTCAGCGTCGATGAGAAGGAACGTCCAGACATGGCCCAGGACGGGGCATGCACGGGATGCCGCTGCTCGCTTTTACGGCGAGACAACGACAGAGAAAGTCTGCGCGTTATCTTGCCGAGAATCTGCCGGTTACCGAGACCGGCCGACAACTGTCACTCGAACAAGTACCCACTGTGGGTCTCCGCTATTGATGAAAACGCGCGAAGCTTACGCCCCGATGTCTGGAGAGTAAACCCGCAACAGGCAGTGTGTCGGGGAATGTGGCGGGTGTTCAGGAAGGGTTCAGGATGATCGTTCCCACGCGCAGCAAAGGAATGCAGCCTGGGACGCTCCGCGCCCTATCGAAGGCCGAACGCGGAGCGTCCGTTGAGGCATTCCCACGCAGAGCGTGGGAACGATCTCGATGTAGGAGCTGCCGAAGGCTGCGATCTTTTCGCCTTTTAGCTGGCAGTCGCCAACAACAGATCCGCCATCGACCGATGCCCACGGTTCTTGCCGTGTTCATACAACGAACCGGCAATCTCGTCCGCGCGGATCGGCAACACCGACAGCAGCGTGTCGCTCAGACCATGGCTGGCCTGGCAGAAGCCCTGCATGTAGATGCCGGCCTTGCAGCGCTCGTCGGTGATCAGTTTGTAGTTGCGATCCACTTCGAAGTCGCCGAGGTATTCTTCCAGCGGCGCCAGCAGTTTGCGGTGCATCTGGCGCTCGTAACCGGTAGCCAATACCACCGCATCGTAGTTGCGCACGGTGACTTCGCCAGTGGCGTTATTGCGCACGGCCAGTTCGATACCGTTTTCGGTCGCGGTCGCGCTTTGAACGGTGGTCAGGGTGCGGAACGCGTGACGGGCAACACCCGAGACTTTCTGGCGATAGAAGATCCCGTAGATGCGCTCGATCAGGTCGATGTCGACCACCGAGTAGTTGGTGTTGTGGTACTCGTTGACCAGACGCTCACGCTCGGCGCTGTTCTGCTGGAACACCAGGTCGGTGAACTCCGGCGAGAACACTTCGTTGACAAACGGGCTGTCGTCCGCAGGCTTGAGTGCCGAGCCGCGCAGGATCATGTCGACCTGCACCGACGGGAACGAATCGTTGAGGTCAATGAACGCTTCCGCCGCGCTCTGCCCACCACCGATGATCGCAATGCTCATCGGCTGATTGTTGACGCATGGCTGCTTGGCCATTTGCGACAAGTATTGCGAGTGGTGGAACACCCGGGTGTCACCCTTCAGCGCCTTGAACGCCTCCGGAATACGCGGCGTGCCGCCGGCGCTGACCACCACCGAACGGGTCGTGCGCACATGTTGCAGGCCGTCGCTGCCACGGGAAATAACGCGCAGCGCTTCAACCTGATGGTTGTGCAGCACCGGTTCGATGGTCAGCACTTCTTCGCCGTAACGGCTCTGCTCGGTGAACTGCCCGGCGACCCAGCGCAGGTAGTCGTTGTACTCCATGCGGCACGGGTAGAAGGTGCCGAGGTTGATGAAGTCGACCAGACGGCCGTGGTATTTCAGATAGTTGACGAACGAATACGGGCTGGTCGGATTGCGCAGGGTCACCAGATCCTTGAGGAAGGAAATCTGCAACTCGCTTTGCGTCGACAGGGTGTTGCCGTGCCAGCTGTAGTCAGCCTGCTTGTCGAGGAACAGTACATCCAGCTCGCCATGGGTCGGGCCGCGCTCTTGCAGAGCGATGGCCAGCGCCAGGTTCGAAGGGCCGAAACCGACGCCGATCAGGTCGTGAACGATGGGCGATGCAATTGCCTGAGTCATTTCCAGTGTCCTCTGGATGAACCCCTCAACAAGGGGCAAGGAGAGCCTAAGTGACCTGACCGGCCTTGAGCAGGACAGCAGGTCGTCTGTTGAGTAGGAACGAGGAAAGTGAAATAAAATTTAACGGCGACGGCTCAATGGGCATCCCATTGTTTGATGCGCAGGCGGCAGTGCTTCATCGCGTTGACGATGTGTTTTTCCACCAGCGCCTTGGAGATACCAAGGTGTTCGGCGATCTCCAGATGCGACAAACCTTCGATTTTGCGCAGCAAAAAACTTTCACGACAGGCTGCAGACAATTCGGCCAATGCCCGCTGGAGCATCTCCAGGCGCTGGCCATGATCGAGGGTATTGTGCGGTGACGGGGTGAAATAGCGTTCTTCGCTGTCGAGCACTTCCAGCGATTCGACCTGACGCAGGGCATTGCGCCGATGATCGTCGATCACCAGATTGAGTGCCGTGCGATAAAGAAAGGCCCGGGGCTGCTCGATCGGCGTGTCGCTGGAACGTTCCAGCACACGCAAATAGGCGTCATGCACCACATCTTCGGCAATCTGGCGATTGCCGAGTTTGGCGTTAAGGAAACACACCAACTCGCGATAGTAGTTTTCCAACATGACTCCCGGCCGCAAGACTGCTGCGGTTTATGTCCTTTTTAACCCGATCCGCGATGGCGATTTGGGCAGTAGCACGATAGTGGCAACTTGAGGCGCGTAATTTATAGTAATTCTCATATAGATTTAAAGTGGCGTTTGTCTTTGCCCGATAAATAATGCCGCTCTATACCTGTAACATCCTGTGTCTCCGCTTAAATTCCCCGCGACTTTCATCGTTTACAGGACAGCTCCCCGTGTCTGTCGCTTGCCGCGACAGCGTTCAGCCGCCCCTTTTTTTGCGTGCCACTTGAACGACGGGCCGAATTCCACTGGCCGGAACCCTGCATGAAACGTCCCCGCCCCGCCCGACGCGCGCTGCTCGTAGCCCTTTGTCTGATTCCTGTTGTTGCCTACGCCGCCTGGCAGATCATGCCGCCGGGCCGGGACAAATTCACCACCGTGCAAGTCAGTCGCGGCGACATCGAAAGCAGCGTGACCGCGCTGGGCACCCTGCAACCACGGCGTTACGTGGATGTCGGCGCGCAGGCGTCGGGGCAGATCCAGAAGATCCATGTGGAAGTCGGCGACGTGGTCAAGGAAGGCCAACTGTTGGTGGAAATCGATCCGTCGACGCAGAAAGCCAAGCTCGACGCCGGGCAGTTTTCCATCGAGAACCTCAAGGCCCAGCTGCAAGAGCAACGCGCGCAGCACGAGCTGGCGCAGCAGAAATATCAACGCCAGCAGAACCTGGCAGCCGGCGGCGCGACCCGCGAAGAAGACGTGCAGACCGCCCGCGCCGAACTGAAAGCCACCCAGGCGCGCATCGACATGTTCCAGGCGCAGATCCGCCAGGCCCAGGCCAGCCTGCGCAGCGATCAGGCCGAACTCGGTTACACCCGAATCTACGCGCCGATGTCCGGCACCGTGGTCAACATCGACGCCCGTGAAGGCCAGACCCTCAACGCCCAGCAGCAGACCCCGCTGATCCTGCGCATCGCCAAACTGTCGCCCATGACCGTCTGGGCGGAAGTGTCCGAAGCCGACATCGGCCACGTCAAACCCGGCATGAACGCCTACTTCACCACCCTCAGCGGCGGCAGTCGGCGCTGGGCCAGCACCGTGCGGCAGATCCTTCCGGTGCCACCGAAACCGCTGGACCAGACCAGCCAGGGCGGTGGCAGCCCGAACAGTACGAGCAAGAGCGGCAGCGGCCGCGTGGTCCTCTACACAGTCCTGCTCGACGTCGAAAACAGCGACAACGCGCTGATGGCCGAAATGACCACCCAGGTATTTTTTGTCGCTGGCAACGCCAAGGACGTACTCACCGCACCGGTCGCCGCACTGCACAACGAAGGTCAGGTGGCCGGTAACCAAACCGCGCGGGTCGTGGCGAAGAACGGCGACATCGAGCATCGTCAGGTGCGCACCGGTCTCAGCGACCGCTTGCAGGTGCAGATTCTCGACGGCTTGAAGGAAGGCGATCACCTGTTGATCGGTCCGGCAGAGGGAAGCGGAGGCTAAATGCAAACGCCGCTGATCGACCTCAAAGACATCCGCAAATCCTACGGCGGACAGGACACCCCCAAAGTTGACGTGTTGCGCGGCATCGACCTGTCGATCCACGCCGGGGAATTCGTCGCAATCGTCGGCGCCTCCGGTTCCGGCAAGTCGACGCTGATGAACATCCTCGGCTGCCTCGACCGACCGACCTCGGGCGAATACCTGTTTGCCGGCGAAAACGTTGCGCACCTGAGCAGCGACGAACTGGCCTGGCTGCGCCGCGAAGCCTTTGGCTTTGTTTTCCAGGGCTATCACCTGATTCCGTCCAGCTCGGCCCAGGAAAACGTCGAGATGCCGGCGATCTATGCCGGCACTCCGGCGGCGGCGCGTCATGCTCAAGCGGCCGCGCTGTTGCAACGCCTCGGTCTGGGCGAGCGCACCGGCAACCGACCGCACCAGTTGTCCGGCGGTCAGCAGCAGCGGGTGTCGATCGCCCGGGCGCTGATGAACGGCGGGCACATTATTCTGGCCGACGAACCGACCGGCGCCCTCGACAGCCACAGCGGCAAAGAGGTCATGACCCTGCTCGATGAGCTGGCGAGCCAGGGCCACGTGGTCATTCTCATCACCCACGACCGCGAAGTCGCCGCCCGCGCCAAGCGCATCATCGAAATTCGCGACGGGCTGATCATCAGCGACAGCGCCCGCGACAATCCCGACGCGCAGACCTCGGCCAACCCCGGCGCCTTGCAGGCGGTCGATCTGCGCAAACGCCTCAGCGAAGGCGCCGAAGCCACGGGCGCCTGGAAAGGCGAACTGGTCGACGCCGTGCAAGCCGCGTGGCGGGTGATGTGGATCAACCGTTTCCGTACCGCGCTGACGTTGCTCGGCATCGTCATCGGCGTGGCGTCGGTGGTGGTGATGCTCGCCGTCGGCGAAGGCAGCAAACGCCAGGTCATGGCGCAGATGGGCGCATTCGGTTCGAACCTGCTCTACCTCAGCGGCGCTTCGCCCAACCCGCGCACGCCACTCGGGGTGATCACCCTTGATGACGTCGCCGCGCTGAAGACCCTGCCGCAAGTCAAACGGATCATGCCGGTGGCCGGTGCCGAGGTGGCGGTGCGTTTTGGCAACGTCGACCAGAGCGCCTACGTCGGCGGCAACGACACCAATTTCCCGAGCATCTTCAACTGGCCGGTGATTCAGGGCAGCTACTTTACCGACGCCGACGAGCGCAACGCCGCCGCAGTGGCGGTGATCGGCACGAAGATTCGCGACAAGTTGCTCAAAGGCGTCAGCAACCCGATCGGCCAATACATCCTGATCGAGAACGTGCCGTTCCAGGTGGTCGGCGTGCTCGCCGAAAAAGGCTCCAGTTCCGGCGATCAGGACAGCGACAACCGTATCGCCGTGCCCTACTCCGCCGCCGCCATTCGCCTGCTCGGCGGGCACAATCCGGAATATGTGGTGATCGCCGCCAGCGACGCGCGCAAGGTCAAAGAGGCTGAACTGGCCATCGACGAACTGATGCGCCGCCTGCACAACGGCAAACACGATTACGAGCTGACCAACAACGCCGCGATGATCCAGGCCGAAGCGCGCACGCAAAACACTCTGTCGCTGATGCTCGGCTCGATTGCCGCCATCTCGCTGCTGGTCGGCGGCATCGGCGTGATGAACATCATGCTGATGACCGTACGCGAACGCACCCGCGAGATTGGTATTCGCATGGCCACCGGCGCGCGGCAACGCGACATCCTGCGCCAGTTCCTCACCGAAGCGGTGATGCTGTCGGTGGTCGGCGGGCTGGCCGGTATCGCTTTGGCGCTGCTGGTCGGCGGTGTGCTGATTCTCAGCGAAGTCGCCGTCGCTTTCTCCCTGATGGCTGTGCTCGGCGCTTTCGGCTGTGCATTGGTCACCGGTGTTGTTTTCGGCTTCATGCCCGCTCGCAAAGCTGCCCGGCTCGACCCGGTCACGGCCCTTACCAGTGAATGATCGATCTATGAAACCGCGTCTCAGCTTCTTGACCGTGTGCCTGCTTCTCAGCGCTTGCGGCAGCCCCGCCCAGCGCCCGGAGAGCGGCCTGCAGCCTCCCGCCAGCTGGCAAACTGCGCACAGCGACAATGCCAGCCGCAACGACGTGCGCTGGTGGACGCAGTTCGCCAGCCCAGAGCTCGATAGCTTGATCGAACAGGCTCGCGCCGGCAGTTTTGACCTCGCGGCGGCCGTCGCGCGGGTTCGCCAGGCGCAGGCTACGACAGTGATTGCCGGCGGCTCGCTGCTGCCGGAGGTCAAGGCCGGAATGAACGCCAACCGCCAGAAGTTAATGCGCGGCAGCGGCTATAGCCAACTGGACGCGGACAGCAGCAACAAGGCGGTGGATTACTTCGATGCCAACCTCAATGCCAGTTACGAAATCGACTTCTGGGGCGGCCAGCGCGCCAGCCGCGACAGCGCACAATCGAGTTTGCGTGCCAGCCAATTCGATCAGGCCACGGTGGAGCTGACGCTGCTCAGCAGTGTCGCCAACAGCTACGCGCAAACGCTGTCGCTGAATGAGCAAAGCCGAATCGCCGAACTCAATCTGACCAACGCACTGAGCGTTTTGAAATTGGTGCAGACGCGCTTTGATTCCGGTTCCGCCACCGCGCTGGAACTGGCGCAACAGAAGAGTCTGGTGGCGGCGCAGCAACGCCAATTACCGCTGGTTCAGCAACAGGCGCGGGACGCCAGAATCAGCCTCGCCGCCCTCCTCGGCCGCCCCGTGCAGGAACTGCCGGTCAGCGAGGAAAACTTTGCCCGACTGCAATGGCCGGTGATCGGTGCCGGGGTGCCCAGCGAGTTGCTCAACCGCCGCCCGGACATCGCTCGCGCCGAAGCGCAACTGGCCGCCGCCCGCGCCGACGTCACCGTGGCCCGGGCAAAGATGCTGCCCAGCGTCACCCTCAGCGCCGAACTGGGTTCCGGCTCCGACCGTTTCAGCGACATGCTGCGCAGCCCTTTCTATAACCTCACGGCCGGGCTGGTAGCGCCGATCTTCAACAACGGTCGCCTGAGCGCCGAACGCGACAAGGCCAGCGCGCGTCAGGAGGAACTGCTGCAAGATTATCGGGGCGCGATCATCAACGGCTTCGCCGACGTCGAAAAAGCCCTCAGCAGCATTCGCGGTCTCGACGAACAACGCCAGTGGCAGACCGAAGAACTCAATCAGGCGCAGACCGCTTTCAACATCGCCCAGAGCCGCTATCAGGCCGGCGCCGAAGATTTGCTGACCGTGCTGGAGACCCAGCGCACGCTGTATGCCGCGCAGGACCTCAACGTGCAACTGCGGCTGTCGCGCCTGCAGGCGAGCATTGCCTTGTATAAAGCTTTGGGCGGCGGCTGGCAAACCCTCTAAGCCAAAATCCAGGCACTACAAACCCACAACCACAAACCACAAAACCCCAACCACAAACCCCAACCACAAACCCCTGTAGGAGCTGTCGAGTGCAACGAGGCTGCGATCTTTTGATCTTGGCGGTTAAGTCAAGATCAAAAGATCGCAGCCTCGTTGCACTCGACAGCTCCTACAGTTCCTACATTTCATACAGGGATGTATCAGGTCTCGCGGGTTTTTACCTTGAGGTGGCGCGCATACCATGGCCGTTTCGGCACTCGGCGGAATAATCCGGCGAGGACTTTTTCGTCTTCGCTGAAGGTGATGCGCAGTGCCAGCTTCATGGTTTCCGGGTCCATTTCCATCGACTTGCCGACCTGCAATCCCGGCACTGTGCTGCAGCCGTGCGTGACTGGCCCCAGCCACGGATCATCGACCTCGACCCATCGCCCCGGCGCAAACCAGGCCACGCCGTTGACTTCCTGCCGGCTGACTTCACCCGGATGAAAACGCTCATGCGCCTTGAACCAGTCTTCGAGGCGGTCATCGATCCAGCCATGGAAATGCCAGAACACCGGGTTCACATGGGAGGAAAACGGGTCGCCGAGAAAGTCGTTTTCAGCCGCGTACCAACGTGCGGAAAAGTCCGCCGGATCACGCGCGAATGGCACCGGCTGGCCGTTCGACGGATCGCGCGGCACCGACGCCCAGCGCATGTGCAGCCAGTCGTGCAGACCCAGTTCCATCTCCGAGCCCAACTGGCCGAGGGTCAGTTTCGCCAGATAACGCGGGTCGCGATATTGCGATTCCCAGACCTCGAAGTTGCTGTGATAGGTCTCGGCGGTCTTGATGTCGCTGACCCACTGGGTGTAGTCGGCGTCATCGCTGGCCAGCCAGGTGGGCGGCAAGGCGTAGCCGTCATGATTATCGAAATAACGCGCGAAGCCCTGGCGATCGCGCTCAAGCGCAGGCTGCGGCATCGGGAATTGCGGCCATGACGGCAGCGCCTGCATCGAACGCGCCGTCCCGAGCATGTGCCGGTGCATGAAGAAAAAGTCGATGCCCGAGCCATTGCGATCCTTGCGCGGTCCGCGCGCATCACGCTCCTGGTCACGCGGGCCGGGCTGCCAGCCGATACCGCGCAGGGCATCACGCTTGTCTTCGGGCAAGGTGTGCCATTTGTCTCGCGAGGCATGCCAGAGCTGGTGGAACAGACGATGTTCGGGGGAGATCAGCCAGGCCAGCAAGGTCGGATTGAGACCGATGCGTTGCCGCGCTTCGGGGAACAATTGCTTGTGCGCGACAAAGCGGTTGTTCTGCTCCGGCAGGCCGAGCGGCCGATCAAGGCGCAAAATACGCCCGCTGAGGGTGCCACTGCCGGCATTGCCGAAATCGGCCCAGACTTCATCGAGGACCACGGCCAACTCGTACGTCGGCGCACCGTCGGCCGCCTGCGAGTCGATCAGCCGCCAATACAACTCAGAGGGTTTGGCCTGCACCAGGTCGCCGATGATCCGGTAACGCGGTTCGGCGTCGCCACGCAGGTTTTGCGCGGTATCCACGTAGCCGCGCAGACCGCGTCCGCGCTGGGCAATATCCAGAAACAGTTCCAGCCCTTGCAGCGGCAAATCGTCGAGGCCGATTTGTGCCCCTTCAAAGCGAATGCTCCAGACCCCGCGCAAGGCGTTGGCCAATTGTTGCCCGGCAGTGTCCGCCAGATCGACCGTGGCTTCGCCGGGAGTGATCGTCGGATCCGGTCTGGTCCATTCGCGATGCCCGTAAATAGCGGCCGGCACGGCAGCGCCGGTCAGCGCCAGGCCTGCCATGAACCATCGTCGAGAAATCTTCATTGCCCTACCTGTGTCAGCCATGAAGCAGGCTTTATCCAAGCTAGAACGTTTGTTGCACGGGCAAATTTACGTTGGGGTCTTGAAAAGATCGCAGCCTGCCGCAGCGCCTACACGCGGGGATCTTTTCGGCGCACCTAAATTCCCTGGCCAATCACTCGTTCTTTCCAGATAGCGAAGGCCCCTGTGCCTGTACCTCGACGGCGAACTGACTGAGATGGCAATGACAAAACCACGTTCGAAGAAGGCTCTATTCATCGGCCTGCCGCTGGCCCTGGCGATCAGCGCCGGTGCAGGCTTTGCGGCCTGGGATTATTGGTACAGGGACAATCCCGGCTACCCGGCGAAGGTGCTCAAACAGGCCGATGAGTTGCAGGATCGCCTGCTCTCCTTCGACAGCCACATCACCGTGCCGCTGGACTTCGGCACCGCTGGCAATGAAGTCGACAAGGACGGTAGCGGCCAGTTCGACCTGGCCAAGGCCAATCGCGGTCGCCTCTCCGGCGCGGCGTTGACGATCTTCGGCTGGCCGGAAATGTGGAACGGCCCGAACGCGCCGCACAAACCCACCGACGGTTTTGTCGAGGAAGCGCGCAACCAGCAGGAAGTGCGTTACAAAATCATCTCGGGGATGGTCCGCGACTTCCCCAATCAGGTCGCGATTGCTTACACCCCCGATGACTTCCGTCGTCTGCATGGCGAAGGCAAGTTCGCCATCTTCATCAGCATGCTCAACGCCTATCCGCTGGGCAACGACCTGAACCTGCTCGACACCTGGGCTGTGCGCGGCATGCGCATGTTCGGTTTCAGCTACATCGGCAACAACCAGTGGAGCGACTCGTCGCGCCCGCTGCCGTTTTTCAATGATTCGCCGGACGCCCTCAACGGTTTGTCCGATGTCGGCAAGCAAGCCGTGCACCGCCTCAACGATCTGGGAGTGATCATCGATGTCTCGCAGATGTCGACCAAGGCGCTGGAGCAAGTCGCGCAACTGAGCCGCACACCGATGGTCGCGTCGCACTCGGCGCCACGTGCCTCGGTGGATATCCCGCGCAACCTCAGCGACAAGGAAATGCAGCTGATCAAACAAAGCGGCGGCGTGGTGCAAGTGGTCGGTTTCTCCGCCTACCTGCGCCCGCTGACTCAGGCCACGCAGGACAAACTCAACGCCCTGCGCGCACGTTTTGACCTGCCGCCGCTGCCGAACCTGGCCATGGCATTGATGCCGGGCGACCCGATCATCGCGGCGTGGCCGGAACAGAAGTTCGGTCAGTACGCCGGTCAGCTGTACGGCATTCTCGACGAAGAACCGAAAGCCTCGCTCAAGGATCTCGGCGATGCGATCGACTACACCGTGCGCAAGATCGGTATCGACCACGTCGGTATCGCCTCGGACTTCAACGAAGGCGGCGGCGTCAAGGGCTGGGAGAACGTCGGCGAGATCCGCAACGTCACCGCCGAACTGCTGCAACGCGGCTACTCCGAAGCCGATATTGCCAAGCTCTGGGGCGGCAACTTCTTGCGGGTCTGGGATCAGGTACAGAAATCCGCCAAACCGGTGGCGAGCCGATGAATTCTTCCCTTCTGATCACAAGTGAACCGCGCCCATGACTGACCGCCGTACCTTCCTCAAACAGGCCGGCATTCTCGCTGCCAGCCTGCCGCTGGGCGCCGCCGTGCATGCTCAGGCCCAGACCGCGCCGAGCGCAACAGCCGCACAACCGCTGGCGAAGGACAAATGGGCGCAGCTGCGACAGCTGTTCAATCAGGACCCGGATTACCTGCATTTTTCCAACTTCCTGATCACTTCGCATCCACGCCCGGTGCAGGCAGCCATCGACCGTCATCGCGCCACGCTCGACCGCAATCCCGGGCTGATGATGGATTGGGATCTGGAAGAAACCTGGAAGCATGAAGCCGATGTGCGTGAGTGGGCCGGTCGCTACCTGCAAGCCAAGCCGGCACAGATCGCCCTGACCGGCAGCACCACCGAGGGTCTTGCGGCCATTTACGGCGGCATCCATGTGCGCCCCGATCAGGAAATCCTCACCACGGTCCACGAGCACTATTCGACCGAGTTCACCCTCGATTTCCGGGTGAAGAAGGAAGGCACGCAGGTGCGCAAGATCAGCCTGTTCAAGGACGCCAACAGTGTCTCGGTGGACGAAGTGCTCAACTCTATTCGCCAGGCCATTCGTCCCAACACCCGCGTGCTGGGCATGACCTGGGTGCAGTCGGGCAGCGGCGTCAAACTGCCGATCGGCGAGATCGGCAAACTGGTCGAAGAGATCAACCGCCAGCGTGACGACAAGGAGCGCATTCTCTATGTGGTCGATGGCGTGCATGGTTTCGGCGTCGAAGACCTGAGCTTCCCGGACATGCACTGCGACTTCTTTATCGCCGGCACCCACAAGTGGATGTTCGGCCCGCGTGGCACCGGGATTATTTGCGCCCGCTCCGAGCAACTCAAGGACGTTACGCCGAGCACGCCGACGTTCTCCCAGGACACCGATTTCGCCACGAGCATGTCGCCTGGCGGCTACCACGCCTTCGAACATCGCTGGGCCTTGAGTGAAGCGTTCAAGTTGCACCTGCAACTGGGCAAGGCCGAGGTGCAGGCGCGTATTCACCAGCTCAACAGCTACCTCAAGCAACGCTTGCAGGAGCACCCGCAGATCGAGTTGGTCACCCCGTTGAGCCCGGCACTGTCGGCCGGTTTCACCTTCTTCCGGGTCAAGGATCGCGACTGCGACAAGATTGCTGCCTACCTGATGAAGAACCGTGTGGTGGTCGACGCTGTTGAACGCGACGTCGGGCCGGTGGTACGCACCGCGCCGGGGCTGCTCAACAGCGAGGCCGAAATTGACCGGTTCATGGCGCTGCTTGTTACGCAGCTGTGACCTTCACGACTTTTGTTTTCCCTTTGATCGAGATAACTCATGAACAGTGACATGCTCAAACGACCGCGCCATCTGCCGACCTTCAAAGTCCTCGCCGGGCTGGCCCTGACTGCGTTGCTCGCGGGCCTGCTGCCGGGTACCGCCGCCGCAGCCCAACCATTGCCGGCGGGCAAGGTGTTCAAGGACTGCAAGGACTGCCCGGAAATGGTGGTCTTGCCGGCCGGTAAATTCACCATGGGCACGCCGGACGATGAAGTCGGTCGCGAACCTGACGAAGGCCCGATGCACGAAGTGACTTTCGCCAAGGCGTTTGCCATGAGCCGCTTCCAGGTCACGGCTGGCGAATGGGACAGCTACGTCAAGGAAACCGGGGTGAAGATTGCCAACGGCGATACCCGCCCGGGTCGCGAATGCGTGGCGAGCAAACCGCGCTACAAACAGGAACCGCGCCAGCCGGCGGTGTGCATGGACTTCGCCGACGTTCAGGCCTATGTGGCGTGGCTGTCGAAAAAGACCGGGCAGAACTACCGCATGGTCAGTGAGGCGCAACGCGAATACGCGGCCCGCGCCGGCTCGACCGGGCCATTCCCGTTCCCGTTCGATGCAGAAGGCGAATACAGCATCGCCAAGCACGCCAACACCTATGGCCCAACCGACGGCTATAGCTTCACCTCACCGGTGGGCAGCTACCCGGCGAACGCCTTTGGCATGTACGACATGCACGGCAACGTCTACGAATGGATCGCCGATTGCGAACACACCAACTACATCGGCGCCCCGACTGACGGCAGTGCATGGGTCGAGCCTGGCTGCGAGTCCTACAACATTCGTGGCAACGACTGGGGCGAAGCACCGGTGTTTTCGCGCTCCGGCAACCGCAACAACATCTACCCATCGACCCGCGGCGACTGGATCGGCTTTCGCGTAGTGCGCGACCTCTGAACCACAACCCGATGATTCCTGTGGGAGCCGGGCTTGCTCGCGAAGGCGCAGTGTCAGTCAACATCATCGCTGAATGACACTGCGCTATCGCGAGCAGGCTCACTCCTACAATGGTTCTGCGCCAACCCGAATCCTCCATACACCACCATCCTCCTGTAGGAGTGAGCCTGCTCGCGATAGCGTCGTGTCAGGCAACATCATCGCTGAATGACACTGCGCTATCGCGAGCAGGCCCACTCCTACAATGGTTCTGCGCCAACCCGAATCCTCCGTACACCACCATCCTCCTGTAGGAGTGAGCCTGCTCGCGATAGCGTCGTGTCAGGCAACATCATCGCTGAATGACACTGCGCTATCGCGAGCAGGCCCACTCCTACAATGGTTCTGCGCCAACCCGAATCCTCCATACACCACCATTCCCTGTGGGAGCTGGCTTGCCAGCGATGAGGTCCGGTCTCACAAATTTGCATCGCCTGACCCACCGCCATCACGGGTAAGCCCGCTCCCACACTGGTTCTGCGCCAACCCGAATCCTCCGTACACCACCATCCTCCTGTAGGAGTGAGCCTGCTCGCGATAGCGTCGTGTCAGGCAACATCATCGCTGAATGACACTGCGCTATCGCGAGCAGGCTCACTCCTACAATGGTTCTGCGCCAACCCCCAATCCTCCATACACCACCATTCCCTGTGGGAGCTGGCTTGCCAGCGATGAGGCCCGGTCTCACAAATTTGCATCGGTTGACCCACCACCATCGCGGGCAAGCCCGGCACCTGCGCCGCCAGTCGGCGGCGGTGTAAATTAACCGCCTGACCAGACGTTCTATTGGGTATCTGCCTTTACGACCCAAGGAACTGTTCCCCCATGTCCCAGCCCTCACGCGGTGCCATCCACGAATTGTTCACGCTGCTCAAGCCGTTCAGGCTTGTCGTGACACTGTCGATCCTGCTGGGCATGGTCGGCGGTCTCAGCGTGACGGTGCTGCTGGCGACGATCAACTCGGCGCTGCACTCCGAAGCCGGCCTGACCCAAGGCGTGGTCGCCCTGTTCGCCGGTCTGTGCCTGCTGGCACTGCTCAGTTCGATCTGCTCGGACATCGGCACCAACTTCGTCGGTCAACACATCATCGCCACCCTGCGCAAACAACTCGGCGAGAAAGTGCTGTCGGCGCCAATCGAACAGATCGAGCGCTATCGCAGCCATCGGCTGATCCCGGTGCTGACCCACGACGTCGACACCATCAGCGACTTCGCCTTCGCCTTCGCGCCGCTGGCGATCTCGCTGACCGTGACCCTCGGTTGCATGGGCTACCTGGCGATGTTGTCGTGGCCGATGTTCCTGATCATGGTCGTCGCGATCATCATCGGCACGGGCATCCAGTACTTCGCCCAGGGTCGCGGCATTCAGGGTTTCATGGCCGCACGTGACGCCGAGGACGAACTGCAAAAGCACTACAACGCCATCGCTGAAGGCGCCAAGGAACTGCGTATCCACCGGCCACGTCGCCAGCGCATGTTCGTTTCGGGCATCAAGGCCACTGCCGAATTCATCTGCCGCACGCAGATCCGCTCGATCAATACCTTCGTGATCGCCAAGACCTTTGGCTCGATGCTGTTCTTCGTGGTCATCGGCCTCGCGCTGGCCCTGCAGACCTATTGGCCGAGCGCCGACAAAACCGTCATGAGCGGCTTCGTCCTGGTGCTGCTGTACATGAAAGGGCCGCTGGAACATCTGGTCGGCACCCTGCCGATTGTCAGCCGCGCGCAAATCGCCTTCCGCCGGATTGCCGAGTTGTCCGAGCAGTTCTCTTCACCGGAACCGCATCTGCTGCTCGACGATCAGGGTCAGAAAGCCCCGGCCGTCAGCCGTCTGGAACTCAAGGACGTCAGCTACGCCTTCCCTGCCGTACCCGGCAGCGAGCCGTTCCGTCTCGGCCCGGTGAACCTGACGATCGAACAGGGCGAGATCATTTTCATCGTCGGTGAAAACGGCTGCGGCAAGACCACCCTGATCAAATTGCTGCTGGGCCTGTACCCGCCGCAACAAGGCGAAATTCGCCTCAACGGCGCGAGCGTGAACGCCGAGACGCGCGACGATTACCGCCAGTTGTTCACGACGATCTTCGCCGACTACTACCTGTTCGACGATGTCGTGCAAGGCGATACGCATATCCCCGAAGACGCCAACAAGTACCTGCAACGCCTGGAAATCGCGCACAAGGTCAGCGTGCAGGACGGCAATTTCACCACCACCGATCTCTCCACCGGACAGCGCAAACGCCTGGCGCTGGTCAATGCCTGGCTCGAAGAGCGTCCGGTGCTGGTGTTCGATGAATGGGCGGCGGATCAGGACCCGACCTTCCGCCGGATTTTCTACACCGAGCTGCTGCCTGACCTCAAGCGTCTGGGCAAAACCATCATCGTGATCTCCCACGATGACCGCTATTTCGACGTTGCCGACCAGTTGGTGCGCATGGAAGCCGGCCGCGTCATGACGGAACTGGCACCCGCCTGACGGAGAAATACCGCAGCAAAAACAATCCCGCCTCTCGCGATAGACGTTTTTTTCGCAGAGTGCGGGATTTATTTTTCCGGTTTTTACGGGTTGTTGCGTCTAATTATCATTAACTACAAAACTGCACACGCATCTCAGGAGCATTTGAAGTAATGCACAGCCCATCTTTGTCCCGCGCACCCCTGGCAACGGCGATCCAGAAGCAGACCCAGCGCCAGGCCGTCCTGCCTCGCGCCCTGCTGACGACCTTGCTGCTGTTGGGCGCTGGTGAGGTGCTCGCCGCACCGACCAACGTCAACATCCCGGCTCAGCCGCTGTCCAGCGCCTTGCAGCAATTGGGTCAGCAAGCCAACTTGCAGATGATCTACAGCCCGGAAATGCTTCAGGGTCTGAAATCCAACGCGGTGTCGGGCAATCTCGAGCCTGAACAAGCGTTGCACGACTTGCTGCTGGGGAGCGGCCTGACGTATCAGATCACCGGGAATACCGTGTCCTTGACGCCAATCACCGGCGCTGCCGGCGATGCCATGCAGTTGGGCGCGATCTCGATCTCCGGCAAGGCGCCGGGGTCGCAGACCGAAGGCACCGGGCTGTACACCACTTATTCTTCCAGTAGCTCGACGCGGCTGAACCTGACGCCGCGTGAAACCCCGCAGTCGGTGACCGTCATCACCCGTCAGCGCCTGGACGACCAGAAGCTGACCAACCTGACCGACGTGCTCGACGCCACTGCCGGCATCGCCGTGACCCGCAACGGCATGGGCACCGAGAACGACACTTACTGGTCGCGCGGCTCGCAGATCCAGAACTTCGAAGTGGACGGCGTACCGACGTCGACCCGTCTGGACAACTACACCCAAAGCACCGCGATGTACGACCGCGTGGAAGTCGTTCGCGGCGCCACCGGTCTGATCAGCGGCCTGGGCAACCCGTCGGCGACGATCAACCTGATCCGCAAACGCCCGACTGCCGAAGCGCAGGCCAGCGTCACCGCTGAAGCCGGCAACTGGGATCGCTACGGCACCGGCATGGACGTGTCCGGCCCGCTGACCGAATCCGGCAACGTGCGCGGTCGTCTGGTGGTGGACTACAAGACCCAGGGCTCGTGGGTCGATCGCTTCAAGCAGGATTCGCAGCTGATCTACGGCATCACCGAATTCGACCTCAGCGAAGCCACCCTGCTGACCGTCGGCTTCAGCTACCAGAAAACCCAGGTCGACTCGCCAATGCGCGGCGGCTACTCGTCGTACTTCACCAACGGCGACAAGTCGCACATCCGTCGTTCACTGAATACCTCGCCGGACTGGTCGTACAACGACCACGATCAAACCAACTTCTTCACCTCGGTCGAGCACCAGTTCGATAACGGCTGGAGCGGCAAGATCGAATACGGTCACACCGAAAACAAGTTTGACCAACTCTATGCGGTCGCCACCGGCACCGTCGACCAGGCCAACGGTTCCGGCACCGGCCTGCTGCCAGTGCGCTGGTCGGGTACGCCACGTCAGGACAACATCGACGCCTACTTCACCGGTCCGTTCTCGCTGTTCGGTCGCGAGCACGAGCTGATCCTCGGTGTCACCGCGACCAACTACAAGGAAGCCACGCCAAGCTACGGCGACTGGCTGCGCGACTACAGCTTCAACGTTCCGGACATCAACACCTGGAATGGCAACTCGCCAAAACCGGACACCCCGGTGGTCAGCAAGGGCCACATGGAAGAGAAGCAGTTCGGCACTTACATGACCTCGCGCTTCCACGTCACCGACGACCTGACCTTCATCCTCGGCGGTCGTCTGACCGACTGGAAACGTGACACCGACACCAAGCCTTACGTCGGTGATGCGAGCACGGTGAAGGAACGCGAAACCGGGATCTTCACGCCGTACACCGGCGTGGTGTATGACCTCGACGAGAACTGGTCGCTGTACGCCAGCTACACCAAGATCTTCAACCCGCAAGCGTCCTACGTTCGCGACATCAACAACAAGTCCCTGGCGCCGACCGAAGGCAAGGGCTACGAAGTGGGCGTCAAGGGCACCTTCTTCGACGAGAAACTCAACACCAGCCTGGCCCTGTTCAAGCTTGAACAGGACAACCTGGCCGTATGGATGTCGGACACCCAGGCTTATCGCCTGGAACAAAGCACCGAGACCAAGGGCGTCGAGTTCGAGATGAACGGCGAACTGGCTGAAGGCTGGCAGGCATCCGCCGGTTACGCCTACAGCGTCACCACCAACGCCGAAGACCAGCGCATTGTCACCAACGCGCCACGTCACATGCTCAAGACCTTCACCTCGTATCGCCTGCCTGGCGTGCTCGACAAGATCACCGTCGGCGGTGGCGTGAACTGGCAGTCGAAGATCGGCGAAGACCTGCACTACTACGAGCAGGGCAGCTACGCGATCACCAACCTGATGGCGCGTTACGACATCAACAAGAACCTGAGTGCCTCGATCAACGTCAACAACCTGTTCGATCGCGAGTACTACTCGATGGTCTACTACGACGGCATCTACGGCGCACCACGCAACTTCATGACCAGCCTCAAGTACAGCTTCTGATCCCTGTACCCGGCCGTAAAAAACGCACCGTCTGACGGTGCGTTTTTTTATGCCCAAAATTCACCGCCCCCTGCACGACTGCACGACTGCACGACTGTAGGACTGTAGGACTGTAGGAGCTGTCGAGTGCAACGAGGCTGCGATCTTTTGATCCACCCGCTAAAAATCAAAAGATCGCAGCGTGCCGCAGCTCCTACAGGATTTTCGGGGGCCGAAAAAAGGCCGGAACGGCTTGCCCCGTTCCGGCCTTGTGCGTTGCCATGGTCGATCAGCTCGCCGGGTACAACGCCTGGCGCAGCACTTCGCTGAGTTCCTGATAGACGCTTTCAATCTCGCCGGTGACCATCGGCATCCGCAGGAAGTCGTGCACCAGTCCGGTGTATTCCTTGCACTGCACGACCACACCACTGGCTTCCAGACGTTGTGCGTAGGCATGACCTTCGTCGATCAACGGATCAAACCCAGCGAGTGCCAGATGCACCGGAGCAATGCCGCGCAAGTCCGGCGCCAGCAGCGGCGAGAAACGCCAGTCGCGGCGATCCTGCGGGGTACGCGCGTAATGCTCGTAGAACCACTCCAGCGTCGGACTCTCCAGCAGATAACCTTCGCTGAGCAGCTCGCGCGATTCACTGCTGCGCGACGCATCGGTCACCGGGTAGCAGAGCAATTGCAGGCACGGTTGCAGCCTCTGCGGATCCGCCGCCGCCTCGATCGCCAGCACGGTGGCCAACGTCGCGCCAACGCTGTCGCCGGCCAGCGCCAGCCGCGTGGTGTCGAGGTTCAATGCCGCTGCCTGTATGGCCAGCCAGGCCAGTGCATCGGCCGCATCGTGCAGCGCGGTAGGGAACTTGTATTCAGGCGCGCGGCGATACTCCACCGCCACCACCGCACACGGCGTGCGCTGGCAAAATTCGCGGCAAATGCCATCGTGGGAATCGAGACTGCCGACAACGAAACCGCCGCCGTGGAGGAACACCATTACCGGCAGCGGTTCAGTGCTGGCGGTGCTCGGGGTATAGATGCGCGCGGCCAGCGACTCACCGTCGCGCGTCGGGTAACTGAGGTCACGGGAGGCAACGCCCGGCACTTGCCAGCGCATCCGCGTCGACGACTGCTCGAAGGCTTGTCGCGCCTGCTCCGGCGTCTGCTGGTGAAAGGCCTGGGCATCGCCTGTCTGGTTGGCCTCGACCAAGTCGAGAAACGCACCGATTTCCGGATTCAAAGACATGAAGGACATCCTGGTGCGGCCCATGGGCCGCACCTCTATCGAAGGTTGAAAAAGGCTCAGACCGGCTGCGCCAGGCAGTGGTCGATCAAGGCTTGCAACTCGTTCTGGTAATCCGCCATCAAGCGTTCGACGGTGCTGGTGCGGTAACGGCGGGTGCTGTAGATGCAGCGGAACGCCAACCGTCCGTTGTACACCTGCCCGACCAGCTCCAGCCAGTTGGCCATCCCGGCGTCCATGTCGTAGCTGTCACCGATGTTGTCATCGGCCGGCACCAGCAACGCCTGCTCGTCGAAGCTCTGGTCGAACTGCCCGAGGTAGTTGAACGTCACCCGCGCCTGCGGCAATGCCGCCAGACGCTGCCCCAGCGGTGCACCGGCCATGTGTCGCAAGGCACCGTAGCCGACGCCCTTGTTCGGCAGGTTCTGCAACTGATCGCGCACCGTAACGATCGCCTCGCCCATGTCAGTGTCGTGGCCAGGCGCCAGGCGCACCGGGAACATCGTGGTGAACCAGCCCATGGTGCGGCTCAGATCGAGGTCTTCGAAAAGGTCTTCACGACCATGCCCTTCGAGTTGCACCAGCACCGACGGATCATCGTTCCAGCGGCACAGCACGCGACCCAATGCGGTCAGCAACAGATCGTTGATCTGCGTTTGATACACCGCCGGCGCCTGTTTGAGCAGGCTGGCGGTGAACGTCTCGTCGAGGTTCATCACCGCTTCGGCACGATGGCGTACCAGATTCTTGCCGCGCGGGTTGTCGCAGCGCATTTCCTTGCCCGGTTGATCGAGCGTTTGCAGCCAGTAATCCAGCTCTTCGTCGATCAACGTGCGGGTGTGTGCACTGAGGTGTTCCGCCCAGTCGCGGAAGCTGCTGGTGCGCACCGGCAACTGCGGCTCCTCGCCGAGGCAATACGCGTCGTAAGCGGTTTGCAGATCCTGCAACAGCACCCGCCACGACACACCATCGATGACCAAGTGATGGATCACCAGCAACAGCCGCGCCTCGCCGTCCGGCAAGGTCGCCAGCAAACCGCGCACCAGCGGCCCCTCGCCCAGATTCAGACTGCGTTGCGCCTGGTTGGCGAGCACTTCCAGCTCATCCTTGTCGGCGACTTGATGCACCCACAACAATGGCGCTTGCTGCGCCTGCTGACGGCAATCGTCCAGGCTCTGGTAATGCTGGGTCCAGACCCCGCCCTCACGAACAAAACGCAGGCGCAAGGCATCGTGCTGCATCAGCATGGCCATCAGGGTCTTTTCCAGCGCGACCGCATCGAGGGCCTGCCGCGAACGCAGAATCAGTGCCTGGTTGAAGTGGTGCGGCGCGTTCATTTCTTCGTCGAAGAACCACTGCTGGATCGGGATCAGCGGAAACGCACCTTCGCGCACCACTTGCGTCTGTTCCTCGGCCGCACGGTTGACCACCTGCTGATCGAACAGATTGCCGATGGTCTGGTAACGCATCAGATCACGCAGTTTCAGATCGAGCTTGAGTTGCGGATGGTTACGCGCCCGCGAGATCACTTGCAGGCTGAGAATCGAGTCGCCCCCCAGTTCGAAGAAGTTATCGCTCAAACCAACTAGCTCGACCTGCAACACCTCGGCCCAGATCTGCGCGAGCAAGGCTTCTTCTTCGGTGCGCGGTGCCACGTATTGTTCGACCTGGAACTGCGGCTCCGGCAAGGCCTTGCGGTCGAGCTTGCCGTTGGGCGAAATCGGCATGCGCGTCAGGCACATGATCTGCGCCGGCACCATGTAGTCCGGCAGCCGCGCACGCAGCTCGGTTTTCAGGCGTTCGATCAATCGCGCTTCGTCAGCGCAGTCAGCCACCACATAACCGATCAGTTGCTTGCCGGACACGCCGTCGCGGGCAATGACCACCGCATCCGTGACGTCGTCCTGCAAACGCAGGCAGGCTTCGATTTCGCCGAGTTCGATACGGAACCCACGCACCTTGACCTGATGGTCGGCGCGGCCGACGTAATCCATTACCCCGCTTTCGCGCAGGCGCACCAGATCGCCGCTGCGATACAGGCGACTGCCCGGCGCACCGAACGGATCCGGCACGAAGCGTTCCGCCGTTACCGCCGGCCGACCGTGATAACCACGGGCAACCCCGTAACCACCAATGTGCAATTGCCCGGACAAACCGGCCGGCAGCGGATTCAGATCATCGTCCAGCACCCACAGCGAGCGCTGACCGACCACCCGGCCGATCGGCGCATACGCCGCCGCGCACGGTTCGTCGTTGGCGGCTTTCCACAGCATCGGCGTGACCACGGTTTCGGTCGGCCCATAGCCGTTGGTGATGAATTGCGGCTGGAGAATGCTGCGCACCTGTTGCAGGGTCTGCTCCGGCACCGCATCGCCACCCAGGCAATAAATGCGCACCTTGGGCGCGGTCAAACCGCTGGCCTGCACGTACTCGGCCACTTGCTTGAGGTAGGCCGGCGGGAAACAGGCGATGTCGATCGACCGCGTCTGCAAGGCGTGACAAGTCTGCTCCGGTGTCCACAACTCGTTGTCGCGCAGCACCAGCGTGCCGCCGAACGCCAGAGTGGTCAGCCAGCGCTCGTGGGCGCCGTCGAAGGCGAACGACATGAAGTGCAACTCACGGCTGCTGTGATCCATTTCATACAGTTGGCAGATCGCCTGGCAATGCATGCTCAGCGGACCGTGGGTGACCGCGACACCTTTCGGCAAACCGGTGGAACCCGAGGTGTAGATCAGATACGCGAGGGTATCTTCGTTGACCTGCACCTGTGGCGCCGTGGCCGCGTAGGCATCGGCGTCGAAGTTATCGAGGTCAACCCGTGGCAAGTCTTGCGGCAACGGCAGGCGTGCGGACAACTCGCCACGACTGATCATCAGGCTCATGCCCGAGTCTTCGATCATGAACGCGAGGCGATCGCGCGGGTAATCGATGTCCAGCGGCACATAGGCAGCACCGCTCTTGAACACCGCCAGCAACGCCACCAGCATGTCCAGCGAACGCTCCAGCGCGACGCCGATCAACACTTCCGGGCCGGCGCCGTTGGCGATCAAATGGTGCGCCAGACGATTCGCTCGCGCCTCCAGTTCGGCGTAGCTCAAGTGCTCGCCCGCGCACTCCACGGCGTTGGCCTGCGGACGAATCCGCGCGTGTTCGGCAATCATCAGCGGCAGCCATTCACGCTGGTCGCTTGGCGCCGGTTCCGCGCCCCACTGCTGCAAGGCTTGCCATTGCTGCGGCGCCAGGCGTTGCAGGTTGCCGAGGTATTCGTGCGGCGTGTCGAGCATCGCTTGCAGGGTGATTTCCATGGTTTCGCGAATCCGCTCCACCGCTTCGACACTAAAGCAATCGCGCAGGAACAGGTACTCGATGGACAGCTCTTCGTTGAGATGCACCGCCAGGTCCATCGGGAAGTTGGTCACGTCATGGCTGGCCGAACTGCCGAACCGCAAACCGCCCTTGGCCTCTTCCAGGCGACGGTCGATCGGGTAGTTCTCGAAGACGATGATGCTGTCGAACAGCATCTGTCCGCCCTGCCCCGACCAGCGCTGGATATCCGCCAGCGGTGCGTGGGCGTGGTCACGCAAATCGAGGTTGTAGGCCTGCAACTGGGCGAGCCAGTCGCTGAGGCGCTGCGCCGGTTGCAGGGTCTGGATCACCGGCAAGGTGTTGATGAACAGGCCGAGCATGCTGTCGGCATTTGCCAGGCCTTCCGGACGCCCCGCCACCGTGGCGCCAAAGGCCACGCTGCTTTGTCCGGTGTAGCGTTGCAGCACCAGCAGCCATGCGCCCTGGATCAGCGTGTTGGCGGTCATCCCGTGGGCGCGGCAATGTTGTTGCAGACGGCGGGTCTGCTGTTCATCCCATTTGGTGTACAGCGCTGCGTGGCCCGCCGTCGTGGCGACGTGACGCGGGTGCATCGCCTGACTCAGCGCCGTCGGCTCGGCGAGGGTTTGCAGATGGCCGCGCCAGAATTGCTCGAGGCGATCCTGATCCTGGCTTTGCAGCCACTCGATGAAGTCACGGTAGCGGCCGCTGTCACCGACCACCTCACCACTGGCGTAATGCTGCAGCACTTCGCCGAACAGCTGCGAACTGCTCCAGCCGTCCATGAGGATGTGGTGGCTGGTCCAGATCAGTTGGTGGCTGTCTTCCCCGGTACGGATCAACAGCAAACGCTGCAACGGCACGCGGTGCAGTTCGAAACCACGCGTACGCTCTTCGCGGGCACGCTCGGCCAGACGCTGCTCGCCGATGTCCTGGCCACGCCAGTCGAGCACTTGCAGATCGACCTCGGCGTGATGCTGAACGACCTGGATCGGCGACGTCTGGCCGCCCTGCCAGTGGAACGACGTGCGCAGAATCGCATGGCGACCGATCACATGTTGCCAGGCACGACGGAAGCGCTCCGGGTCCATGCCATCGACCGGCAGGTTGATCTGGTTGATGTACAGGTCATCGCCGTCATCGGACAGGGTGTGGAACAACATGCCCTGCTGCATCGGCGACAGCGGATAGATGTCCTCGATCTCGGCCACCGCCAGCGGCAGTCCGTCGAGTTGCGCCTGGGTCAGGGTTGCCAGCGGGAAGTCCGACGGCGTGATGCCGTGGTTGCCCGGCGCACAGCAATGCTCGACCAGCGCCGTCAGCTCGACAGCGTAGTCATCGGCCAACTGCTGGATAGTCGCTTCGTTGAACATTTCGCGGCTGAAGGTCCAGCTCAGCTTCAACTCGGCGCCGTACACCTGACCGCTGACTTCCAGCCAGTTGCTCAGTGGCGCCAGCGGACTTTGCTCGCGACCGGCGCTTTCCGCTGCCGGGACGAACAGCGCCGCTTCGTCGAACTGGCTGTCGAACTGGCCGAGGTAGTTGAACGTGATACGTGCCTGCGGCACCGCCGCCAATGCAGCGCGGCTGGCGTCATCGCCGAGATAGCGCAAGGCACCGAAACCCAGGCCTTTGTTGGGGATGGCGCGCAGTTGCTCCTTGACCTGTTTGATCGCGTCGGCCAGCGCCGTTTGTGGCGTCAGGCGTACCGGATAGAGGCTGGTGAACCAACCCACAGTGCGGCTCAGATCGATGCCGTCGATCAACTCTTCACGGCCATGCCCTTCAAGCTGGATCAGCGCCGAAGTGTCGCCGGTCCAGCGGCAGATCACCCGCGCCAGCGCGGTCAACAGCAAGTCATTGACCTGGGTGCGATAGGCCGCCGGGGCCTGTTGCAGCAGTTTGCGCGTCAGCGCCTTGTCGAGCTGCGTGCGCACGCTCAAGGCCTGATTGTTGGCGAGACGGCCATCGGCATTGACGCGAGGCAAATCCTGCGGTGCGTCGAGCAATTGTCCGCGCCAGAAATCCAGTTCGCCGGCAAGGTTGGTGGTGTGCGCCTGCAAGCCTTCGGCCCAGTGCTTGAAGGCGCTGGTCTTGGCCGGCAACTTCAGCGGCTGGCCGTCCTGCAACTGCCGGTAGGCGTCTTGCAGGTCTTCGAGCAGAACGCGCCACGACACACCGTCGACGGCCAAGTGATGGATCACCAACAACAAACGCTGGCTGCCATCGGCGAGGCTCAACAACATGCCGCGCAACAGCGGACCGTTGTGCAGATCGAGGCTGCGCTGTGCCTCTTCGCACGCGGCTTCGACTTCATCGGCGCTGTTCAGCGCGGTCTGCCACAACAGCGTCTGCTGCGGCTCGACGGCGCGGTGTGCGGCGCTCCAGCCATCGGCGTTCTGCGTGAACGTCAGGCGCAACGCGTCATGGTGGCGGACCAGCGCTTGCAACGCCTGCTCCAGCGTAGCGCCGTGCAAGGCTTGCGCAGGCTTGAGCAGCAACGACTGATTCCAGTGCTGACGCTGGGGAATGTCGGTCTCAAAAAACAGCTGCTGGAACGGCAACAGCGGCGTGCTGCCGGTCACCGGGTTCTGGTCGATGCGCACACCGCCGTCACCCACGGTCGCCACGCTGGCCAGACCGCGAATGGTCTGGTGCTGGAACAAGTCCTTGGGAGTGAAGTGCAGCCCGGCCTGACGGGCACGGCTGACCACCTGGATCGAGATGATCGAATCGCCGCCGAGGGCGAAGAAGTTATCGCTGACACCGATTTGTTCCAGGCCCAGCACTGACTGCCAGATGTCCGCCAGTCGCTGTTCCATGGCATTGCCCGGTGCCTGATATTGCTGCTGCGCGACGCTGGCGTCGGGTTTCGGCAAGGCCTTGCGGTCGAGTTTGCCATTGGGGCTGAGCGGCATTTGCGCCAGCGCCAGCCATTGTGTCGGCACCATGTATTCGGGCAATTGCTGCTGCACATGCGCAGCGAGGTTCTGACGCCAGTCGGCGCTTTCTTCGGCAAGGACGACATAAGCCACCAACTGCTTGCCGTCGATCACCAGCACCACCGCTTCACGCACGGCCGGGTGTTCGAGCAGGCGCGCTTCGATCTCGCCCATTTCGATACGCAAGCCTCGCAGCTTGACCTGATGGTCGATGCGCCCGGCGTATTCGATCACGCCGTTGTCGCGGTAGCGTGCCAGGTCGCCGGTGCGATAGATGCGCTCGCCATGGCCATACGGGCTGACGGCAAAACGTTCGGCGGTCAACGCCGGACGCTGGTGATAACCCCGGGCCAGGCCGACACCGGCGAGGTACAGCTCGCCGAGCACACCGACCGGCACCGGTTGCAGTTCGTCGTCAAGGATGTAGCAGGCCAGATTGGCAATCGGTTCACCGATCGGCACGCTGTCGCGGCCTTCTTCGACACAGGTCCAGTGGGTCACGTCGATGGCCGCTTCCGTCGGGCCATAGAGATTGAACAGCCCGGCCTGCGGCAGCTTGGCGAACACCTGCAACTGCGCGTCGGCGGGCAACGCTTCACCGCTGCAAACGATGCGTTTGAGGCTGCCGCAGGTCGCGACCTGATCATCCTGCAGGAAGGCCTGCAACATCGACGGGACAAAGTGCAGCGTGGTGACCTGCTCGCGATTGATCAGCGCCACCAGCGTCGCCGGATCACGGTGATCGCCGGGAGCGGCAACCACCAGGCGCGCGCCGGTCATCAGCGGCCAGAAGAATTCCCAGACCGATACGTCAAAGCTGAACGGGGTCTTTTGCAGCACCGTGTCACCGGCGCCCAATTGATAGGCCTGTTGCATCCAGCACAAACGGTTGGTCAGCGCCGCATGACGGTTGCCGGCACCCTTGGGTTTGCCGGTCGAGCCCGAGGTGTAAATCACGTAGGCGAGGTTTTCCGCATCCACGGCAACCTGTGGATCGGTCGCGGGATAATCTTGCAGATCGCCGAGGCTATCCAGCGCCAGGGTCTGAACCTGCTCGCTCAGCGGCAGGCTGTCGAGCAGCGCCGCTTGGGTCAGCAGCAACTTCACGCCGCTGTCTTCGAGCATGTAGCGCAGGCGCTCCGGCGGATATTCCGGGTCCAACGGTACGTAGGCGCCACCGGCCTTGAGCACGGCCAGCAGGCCGACGACCATTTCGATCGAACGCTCCACCGCGATGCCGACCAGCGACTCCGGGCCGACGCCGCTCTCGATCAAGCGATGCGCGAGGCGATTGGCGCGGGCGTTGAGTTGCGCGTAGCTCAGGCGTGTTTCACCGAAGGCCAGCGCCGGTGCATCCGGCGTTTTCGCCACTTGGGCTTCGATCAACTGCTGCACGCTGCTGCTCAGCGGGTAATCCACCGCCGTGTCATTCCAGCCGCGCAGGATCGCCTGGCGCTCTTGTGCGGTGAGCATCGGCAGTTCGCCAATGGCTTGCTGCGGCTGCGCGACGATGGCCTGCAACAGCGCCAACAGATGCTCGCCCATGCGCGCGATGGTCGCGGCGTCGAACAGGTCGGTGGCGTAGATCAGCGACGCGCCGAGGCTGTCTGCCGATTCGTGGGTTTCCAGGGTCAGGTCGAGTTGCGCCTGATGGGTGTCCCAGCTCATCGGTTCGACCTGCAACTGTGCCAGCGAAGCGTTGGCGCCTTGCTGACGAGTGGCGGTCTGGTGGTTGAACATCACCTGGAACAACGGGCTGCGGCTCAGGCTGCGTTCTGGCGCCAGGGCTTCCACCAATTGCTCGAAAGGCAGTTCCTGATGGGCTTGCGCGCCCATCGCCGCCTGTTTGACCTGCTGCAACAACGCATTGAACGGCAGGCGTGGATCAAGTTGCGCACGCATCACCTGGGTGTTGACGAAGTAGCCGATCAAGCCTTCGGTTTCGGTGCGGTTACGGTTGGCATTGGGCACGCCGACGCGAATATCGGCCTGGCCGCTGTAGCGGTGCAGAAAGGTCTGGAACGCCGCCAGCAACACCATGAACAGGGTCACCCCTTCACGCCGGGCGATGGCTTGCAAACCCTGGTTCAACGCCTCATCGAACTCCAGGTCGAGACGCGCGCCGCGATAACTTTGCAGCGCCGGCCGCGCGCGGTCCTGAGGCAGTTCCAGCACCGGTTGTTCGCCACCCAGTTGCTCGAGCCAGTAAGCCAGTTGCCGCTCCCGCTCACCCGCTTCCATCCAGCTGCGTTGCCACAAGGCGTAGTCGGCGTACTGGATCGGCAACGTTGCCAATTCGGTAGCCTTGCCACTGCTGAAACCGGCGTACAGCGCGATCAGCTCATCGACCATCACGCGCATCGACCAGCCATCGGAAACAATGTGGTGCTGGATCAGGATCAGCACATGGTCATCGGCGCCCAGGTGCAGCAATTTCACCCGCAACAATGGCCCTTCGGCGAGATCGAACGGCTGCTGGATCTCGCTTTCGATCAGCTGTTGCAGCACGCCATCCGCGGTGTCGGCGGCAAGGCTTTGCTCAACGATGGTCAGTGCCGCGTTGGCGCGGATTTCCTGCTGCGGGCGCTCACCGTCATGCACGAACACCGTGCGCAGCGTCTGGTGTCGCTCGATCAGGCTGTCGAAGCTGCGTTGTAGCGCGGCGACATCGAGTTGGCCGCGCAGGCGCAGGGCCATGGGAATGTGATAGGCGGCGCTGCCCGGCTCCAGTTGCCAGAGAAACCACTGGCGCTCCTGAGCGTACGACAAACCGAGGCTAGCGAATGCCGACTGCACTTCGGGAATCGGCAGATTGGCCGGGGACACGCCCTCGGCGAGCATTTTGCCGAGGTATTCCTTGCGCTTTTCCAGCGGCAGAGTGATGAAGCGGCGGGCAATCCGCGTGGCGACGTTAATGTCCATTCACGCGTCCTCCATTTCGTCGAGCAGGTCTTCGAGCAAGCTCAGTTTCGAGGCCGTGACCTGTTCACCATTACCTTGCAATTGCGCCACCAGATCCGCCAGTACCGGGTACTGGAAAATGGTTTGCGGGAGCAGCGTCATACCGAGTTCAAGTTGAATGCGCGACACAATGTTTATCACCAGCAGGGAGTGACCTCCCAGTTCAAAGAAGTTGTCGGTCAAGCCGACCTGATCGAGTTTGAGCACATCGCCCCAGATCGCCGCGACCTGTTTTTCGAGGTCACTGACCGGCGCCACATAGGCGTGTTGCAACAGGTTGGCATCGGCCATCGGCAGTGCCTTGCGGTCGAGCTTGCCGTTGGCGGTCAGCGGCAATTGCTCAAGCAGCAACAGATGCGCCGGGATCATGTAGTCCGGCAGATCCTGGCGCAGCCGCAGGCGCACCTGCTCGCGCCAGGCAGCCTGTTCCAGCGGATCGGGCGCTTGCGCAGCGACGATGTACGCCACCAGTTGCACGCCACCGACGCCCGGCTGATCGAGCACCACCGCCTGACGCACTTCGGGCAATGCCAGCAGGCGTGCTTCGATTTCACCGAGTTCGATACGGAAACCACGAATCTTCACTTGATGGTCGATACGCCCGACATATTCGATGCGGCCATCGGTGCAGTAGCGCGCCAGGTCGCCGGTGCGATACAGGCGCGCACCCTCGGCGCTGAACGGGTTGGGGACAAAACGCAGGGCACTGAGGTCGCTGCGGTTGAGGTAACCACGGGCCAGACCGGCGCCGGCAACGTGCAGCTCACCGATGCAGCCGCGTGCGACCGGGTTGAGGTCGGCATCCAGCACGTACCACGCCAGGTCGGCAATCGGCGCGCCCAACGGGCTGCCGGCGGCATTGTCGAGGTCGGCCAGCGACAGCGGCCGGTAACTGACGTGCACGGTGGTTTCGGTGATGCCGTACATGTTGACCAGTTGCGGCGCGCGGTCGCCGAAGCGCTCGAACCATGGTCGCAGGCTCTTCACTTCCAGCGCTTCGCCACCGAACACCACGTAGCGCAGCGACGGTTGCAGCGCGGGAGCGGCTGCGCACGCCACCTGCATCAGCTGCTTGAACGCCGACGGCGTCTGGTTCAGTACCGTGACGCGTTCGGCGCAGAGCAAGGCAAAGAACTCTTGCGGCGAACGACTGACGTCCTGCGGCACGATGACCAGACGGCCGCCATGCAGCAGCGCGCCGAAGATTTCCCAGACCGAGAAATCGAACGCGTAGGAATGAAACAGCGTCCAGCAATCATCGGCGCCGAAGTTGAACCAGCCCTCGGTGGCCTCGAACAGGCGCAACGCGTTGGCGTGGCTGAGCAGCGTGCCCTTGGGCTTGCCGGTCGAGCCGGAGGTGTAGATCACGTAAGCCAGATTGGCGGTGTCGAGCGCAATCTGCGGATCGCTTTGCGCTTGCGCAGCATAGTCATCGCCGAGCGGCAGATGGCTGACCTGCGCGTCGATGGCGACGTGATCGAGCACCCCGGCACCGCTCAACAACAGGCGAATGCCACTGTCCTCGATCATGTATTGCAAACGGTCGGCCGGGTACTGCGGATCCAGCGGCAGATAGGCGCCACCAGCCTTGAGAATCGCCAGCAGGCCGACAATCATATCCAGCGAACGCTCGGCGGCGAGGCCGACCAGCACGTCGGCGCCAACGCCTCGGCCAATCAGTTCATGGGCCAGGCGATTGGCGCGGCGATTGAGTTCGCCGTAGCTCAGATGCTGCTCGCCGAACGTCACGGCAACCGCCTCGGGCGTGCGCTGCGCCTGCGCTTCGATCAAACGGTGCAGGGGTTGTTGTGGGTTCCAGGTCTGCGGCGCCGGGTTCCAGTCTTCGATACTGTGCTGACGCTCGTCAGCCGCGAGCATCGACAGTTCACCGATCAATTGCTGCGGTTGCGCGCTGATGCTGCGCAACAGCGCCTGCCAATGTTCGGCCATCCGCGCAATGGTCGAGGCGTCGAACAGGTCGGCGGCATAGACCAGCGAGGCGAAAATGCCCTCGGCGGATTCTTCGGTATTGAGGGTCAAGTCGAACTGCGCCATCAGGCTGTCCCAGTCGACCTCGCGGATCTGCAACCCCTCCAGCTCGGCCAATGCCGTGCTGTGACGGGCCTTGGCCTGGTGGTTGAACATCACCTGGAACAGCGGGCTGCGGCTGAGGCTGCGTTCCGGTTGCAGCATTTCCACCAGTTGCTCGAACGGCAAGTCCTGATGATCCTGCGCACCGAGCGCCGTCTGGCGAACCTGTTGCAGCAGCTCGCTGAAGCGCAGGCCGCCATGGATATCGGCGCGCAGCACTTGGGTGTTGACGAAGAAGCCGATCAGCCCTTCGGTCTCGACCCGCGTGCGGTTGGCCACCGGCACCCCGACACGAATGTCGTCCTGCGCGCTGTAGCGGTGCAGCAAGGTCTGGAACGATGCCAGCAACAGCATGAACAGTGTCACGCCTTCACGGCGGGCGACGTTGTTCAGCGCCTCACTCAACGGCGCGTCCAGCGCCAGTTCGAAACGTGCACCACGCAGACTCTGGGTGGCCGGGCGCGGACGATCCAGCGGCAGTTCCAGCACCGGTTGCTCGCCGCCCAATTGGGTCAGCCAGTAATCGAGCTGGCGCTCGCGCTCGCCCGCCTCCATCCAGCGCCGCTGCCACACGGCATAGTCCGCGTACTGGATCGGCAGCGCCGGCAGGCTCAGCTGTTCGCCACGGCTGAAGGCGGCGTACAGGCGAATCAATTCATCGACCATCAACTGCATTGACCAGCCATCGGAAACGATGTGGTGCTGGATCAGCACCAGCACATGATCCTCGGCGCTCAGTTGCAGCAAGGTCGCGCGCAGCAGCGGCTCTTCCTGCAAGTCGAACGGCCGGCGGATTTCGGCTTCGACCTGCGCCTTGAGCGCGGCGTCATCGCTGTCGGCGGCGAGGGTGCGCGATTCGATCGGCAGGCTGAACGGCGCCAGAATCAACTGACGGGTGCCGTCGGCCTCTTGCAGGAAGCGTGTACGCAGGCTCTCGTGGCGGGCGATCAGCGTGTCGAAACTGCGTTGCAGCGCTTGCCGGTCGAGCGGCCCGTGCAGGCGCAGCGCGCTCGGAATGTGGTAGGCCGAACTGTGCCGATCCATGTGCCAGAGGAACCACTGACGCTCCTGCGCGTACGACAGCGCCAGCGGCGCGCCACGTTCCAGCGCGACCAATGGCGGTTGCTGCGCGGCATTCGCAGCCTGCGCCAGATGGCCACAGAAACCACCCAGCGTGCTGTGTTCGAACAGCGCCTTGAGTGGCACGTCGAGTTGCAGCGTCTGGCGCACCCGCGACAGCACTTGGGTCACCAGCAGCGAGTGGCCGCCGAGTTCGAAGAAGTTGTCGGTCATGCCAACGCGATCGAGCTTGAGCACTTCGGCCCAGATCTGCGCGGTTTGCTGCTCGAGGCCGGTGAGCGGCGCGACATAGTCTTGCTGCATCAGGCTGGCATCGGGTTTCGGCAAGCCCTTGCGGTCGACTTTGCCGTTCGGCGTCAGCGGAATGTGTTCCAGCACCATCAGGTACGCCGGAACCATGTAGTCCGGCAGGCTGTGTTTGAGGCTGGCACGAATCTGCTCGCGCCAAGCGCCGTGTTGCGCCGCCTCGACCGGTTGCGCGGCAACGATGTAGCCGACCAGTTGTGCGCCGTTCGCACCGTCCTGAGCCAGCACCACCGCTTCGCGCACCGAGTCGAGCGCCATCAGCCGCGCTTCGATTTCACCCAGCTCGATACGGAAGCCACGCACCTTGACCTGATTGTCGACGCGACCTTGATAATCGAATACGCCATCGGCGCGCAGGCGCACCTGATCGCCACTGCGGTACAGGCGCGCACCGGGCGCGCCGAACGGATCGGGAACGAAGCGCTCGGCGGTCAGCGCCGGACGATCCAGATACCCGCGTGCCACGCCGTAGCCACCGAGGTACAACTCGCCGGCCACGCCTTGCGGCAGCGGGTTGAGTTCGGCGCTGAGCACCCAGGTGCTGCGCTCGCCGACACGCTCGCCGATCGGCGCATAGGCCGCGCCGCAACGGGTCTCACGGTCAGCCTTCCACAACAGCGGCGTGACCACGGTTTCGGTCGGGCCGTAGCCGTTGATGATGTGTTGCGGTGCCAGGGCGCGACGCACCCGTTCAAAGCTGTCATTGGGCACCGCATCGCCGCCGAAGCAGTAGATGCGCACCTTGGGCGGGTTGCCTGCGATTTCGGCGAACTCGGCCAACTGTTGCAGATAGGCCGGCGGAAACGCCACCACGGTAACGCCGTGACGCTGCATGGCGCGGTAGGTCTGCTCGGCTGTCCACAGGCTGTCGTCACGCAGCAACAGGCTGGAACCGTGGGTCAGCGGGGTCAGCCAGCGCTCATGCGCACCGTCGAAGGCGAACGACATGAAATGCAGCTCGCAGTCATCCGCCGTCATCGCGTAGCGCTGACCGATCGCCTGGCAATGCATCGCCAGCGGGCCATGGGCTACGCAAACGCCTTTCGGCTGACCAGTCGAACCCGAGGTGTAAATCACATAGGCGAGACTGTGTTCGTGCACTGCAACGGCAGGCGCGGTGTCCGCGAATTCAGCGGTGTCGAGCGTATCGAGGCACAGGCTCGGCAAACCCTGCGGCAGCGGCAATTGGTCGATCAGCGTCGAATCGCTCAGCAACAGGGCGATGCCTGAATCCGCCATCAGGTAGGCCAGACGCTCGCGCGGATAACTGGCGTCCAGCGGCACGTAAGCGCCACCGGCCTTGAGCACCGCGAGCATTGCTACAAGCATTTGCGGGCTGCGCGGCAAGGCGATGCCGATGCGCACTTCCGGCCCCACGCCGTCCAGTAGCAGGCGCTGGGCGAGGCGATTGGCCTCGGCGTCGAGTTCGGCGAAGGTCAGTTGCTGATCGGCGCACCGCACGGCCAGCGCTTGCGGTTGTGCCTGCGCCATGCGCGCAAAACGTTCGTGCACCGGCAGCCGATCCAGTTCCACCAGTGCATTGCTCTGTTGCAGTCGGGCAAATTCATCGCCGCCGAGCATCGCCAATTCACCGATGCGCTGATCGCTGCGAGCGACGATGGCGGCCAGCAGGCTTTGCCAGTGAGCGGCCATGCGCGTGATGGTCGCCGCATCGAACAGATCGGTGGCGTAGACCAGCGACGCGCTGAGGCCAGCGGCGGACTCGTAGGTGTCCAGCGTCAGGTCGAACGGTGCGGTGTGACTGTCCCAGCTCACCGGCTCGACACTCAGCCCAGGCATCTGCACCGATGGCTGCTCGGCCGCTGCGGCGGTCTGATGGTTGAACATCACTTGGAACAGCGAGCTGCGGCTGAGGCTGCGGGTCGGCGCGAGCGCTTCGACCAGTTGCTCGAACGGCAAGTCCTGATGCGCCTGCGCGCCAAGGGCATGCTGTTTGACCTGTTGCAGCAATTGGTTGAAAGGCATTTGCTCGTCGAGTTCGGCGCGCAACACCTGCGTGTTGACGAAGAAGCCGATCAGGCCTTCGGTCTCTTTGCGGTTGCGGTTGGCAATCGGCACGCCGACGCGAATGTCATTCTGGCCGCTGTAGCGATGCAGCAAGGTCTGGAACGACGCCAGCAACAGCATGAACAAGGTCACGCCTTCGCGCCGCGCGACGTCCTGCAAACCTTTGCTGATGGCAACGGGCAGGCTGATGTCGAGGCTCGCGCCACGGAAACTCTGGCTCGCCGGACGCGGATGATCCAGCGGCAATTCCAGCACCGAGGCCTCGCCGCCGAGACGTTCGGTCCAGTAAGCCAGTTGCCGTTCGCGCTCGCCCGCCTCCATCCAGCTGCGTTGCCACAGTGCGTAGTCGGCGTACTGAATCGGCAACGGCGCCAGCGCTGTCGCCTGACCGCGACGGCGGCCGGCGTACAACTGGATCAGCTCATCGATCATCACCTGCATCGATACGCCGTCGGAAACGATGTGGTGCTGCACCGCCACCAGCACATGTTCTTCGGCCCCCAGACGCAGCACCCGAACCCGCAGCAGCGGGCCCTGGAGCAAGTCGAACGGCTCGGCGATTTCCGTCTGGATCAGCGCTTTCAACGCCTTCTCATCAATCCCCTGGACATCCTGCACCGGCAAAGCCAGTGCGAAAGGTGCGTGGATAACCTGCAACGCCTTGCCCTGCTCATCGAGGGCGAAGCCGGTGCGCAGGCTTTCGTGACGCTCGATCAGCGCCGCGAAGCTGGCCTGCAACGCCGGCAGATCCAGCGCCCCGCGCAAACGCAGGGCGGTGGGGATGTGATAAGCCGCACTGTGCGGCTCCATTTGCCAGAGGAACCACTGCCGCTCCTGAGCATAGGAAAGCAACAGGGGCTCTGCGTCACCACGCCGGAAAACCGGGGCGATGCCGTAGAGATTGACCCCCTGTTTGCCCAGTAGAATCGCCAGCGCCTTGCGTTTCTCGGGAGAAAGCGCGCCTACCGATTCAATCAACTGCTGCATGCCGTGGTCCTCTTAGGAAATCAGTTTTTCAAGTTCATCTGCTGATAAACGATTGAGAGCCTCCAAGGATTTAGCCAAAACATCATGAACGGGCTGCAAATCGGGTTGCAGGGCTTGTACGGCATCGCTGAACGCGGCCAGATCGGCACTGCCGAACAGGCTCGCCAGCGGGATTTCAAAGCCCAGCACTTCGCGCAAACGCAGCACCACCTGGGTCGCCAGCAACGAATGGCCGCCGAGTTCGAAGAAGTTGTCAGTCAGGCTCACCCGCTCGAGTTTCAGCACGTCGCCCCAGACTTCGGCGATCTGCTGTTGCAACGCGCTGACCGGCGCCACGTAGGCGCCCTGCAACAGGTGCGCGTCCGGCTGCGGCAAGGCCCGCCGGTCGAGCTTGCCGTTGGCCGTCAGTGGCAGCCTGTCGAGCAGCAGCAAGTGCGCCGGCACCATGTAATCCGGCAGATTGCCTTTTAGCGCCTGACGCACCTGATCGCGCCATGCCCCCTGCTCCGCCGGCTCGACCGCCTGCGCCGCGACGAGGTAGGCGACCAGTTGCACGCCGCCGACGCCCGGCTGATCGAGCACCACCGCCTGACGGATGCCCGGCACCGCCAGCAGTTGCGCTTCGATTTCGCCCAGCTCGATGCGGAAACCACGAATCTTCACCTGATGGTCGATGCGTCCGGCGTACTCGATCCGGCCATCGGCGCAATAACGCGCGAGGTCGCCGGTGCGGTACAGGCGCTGGCCATTGCCGTTGAACGGGTTCGGCACAAAGCGCAAGGCACTCAGGTCAGCGCGGTTGAGGTAACCGCGCGCCAGCCCGGCACCGCTGACGTGCAGCTCGCCGATGCAACCCTTGGCCACCGGGCTGAGATCGCTGTCCAGCACGTACCACGACAAGTCCGGGATCGGCTCGCCCAACGGGCTGCCCGCCTCGTTGTGCAAGTCCGCCAGCGACAACGGCCGATAGGTCACGTGCACGGTGGTTTCGGTGATGCCGTACATGTTGATCAGTTGCGGCGCGCTGTCGCCGAAGCGCTCGAACCATGGTCGCAGGCTCTTCACTTCCAGCGCCTCTCCGCCGAACACCACATAGCGCAGCGACGGTTGCACGGTCTGCCGCGCATCCGTGGCCACCTGCATCAGTTGCTTGAACGCCGAAGGCGTCTGGTTCAACACCGTGACCTGCTCGCGGCAGAGCAAGGCATAGAATTCTTCCGGCGAACGGCTGACCGCGTGCGGCACGATCACCAGACGCCCGCCGTGCAGCAGCGCCCCGAAAATTTCCCAGACCGAGAAGTCGAATGCGTAGGAATGGAACAGCGTCCAGCTGTCCTGCGGGCCGAAATTGAACCAGTGCTCGCTGGCGGCGAACAGGCGCAACACCTGTTGATGCGCCAGCAGCGTGCCCTTCGGTTTACCGGTGGAACCGGAGGTGTAAATCACATAGGCGAGGTTATCGCTGTCGACTGTCACCTGTGGATCGGTGGTCGGGTAATCCGCTGGTTCCTCGCCCAGCAGCAAGGTCTCGACCGCTGCCGGCAGATCCACGTGCGCCAGCACACCAGACTGCATCAACAGCAGGCTGATGCCGCTGTCTTCGACCATGTATTGCAAACGCTCGGCCGGGTATTGCGGATCGAGTGGCAGGTAAGCGCCGCCCGCCTTGAGGATCGCCAGCAAGCCGACAATCATCTGCAGCGAACGCTCGGCGGCCAGACCGACCAGCACGTCCGGGCCAACGCCACGCGCAATCAGCGCATGGGCGAGGCGATTGGCGCGGCTGTTCAGCTCGGCGTAGGTCAGTTGCTGCTCGTCGAGGGTCACGGCAATCGCTTGCGGTGAGCGCTGCACCTGCGCTTCGATCAACTGATGCAGGCTGGCGGTTTGCGCGAAGGCCGCGCTGTGGCGATTCCAGTCCTGCAAGACCGCTTGCTGCTGCGCGGCATCCATCAGTTGCACGCGGCTGATCGATGTCTCTGTCGACGCCTGGCTGAATTGCAGCAACAGGTGCTGCATCTGCTCGGCCATCTGCGCGATCAGCGTCTCGCTGAAGTGCTGGCGCGCGTAGGAAAACTGCAACGACAGCGTATCGCCCAGGTCCACCAGCACGGTCAGCGGCAGGTTGGTCTGCTCGTGGCTCGACACCTGACCGAAGCGCATGCCTTGCGGCGCGCCCTTGTCCAGAGCCTCGGAGACCGGATAGTTTTCGAACACCAACAGGCTGTCGAACAGGCCTTCACCGCCCTGCCCGGCCCAGCGCTGAATGTCGAACAACGGCGTGTGTTCAAACTCGCGCAATGCCAGGTTCTGCGTCTGCAAGGCTTGCAGCCATGCACCCAACGCCTGCTCCGGACGCGGTGCAGCGATCACCGGCAAGGTGTTGATGAACAGACCGATCTGTTGCTCGACACCCGGCAAATCCGCCGGACGCCCCGACACCGTCGCACCGAAGGCGACGGCGGATTGCCCGGTGTAGCGTTGCAACAGCAACAGCCACGCACCTTGCACCAAGGTGTTGACGGTGACCTTCTGGCGCCGGGCGAATTCGCTCAGGCCACGGGTCTGCTGGCTGTCGAGCAACTGGGTGTGGTTGGCATGCCCGTGGCTGTCGAGCGGCGTGTGATCCGCCGAGACGCGGGCCAGCAAGGTTGGCTCGTCAAGCAGGCTCAGTTGGCCTTTCCAGAAGGTTTCAGCCGCAGCGCCGTCCTGGCGTTGCAGCCAGCCGATGTAATCGCGATAGCTGCCGACACGCCCTGGCAAGGCCTGGCCGCTGTAGCGTTGCAACACTTCACCGAGCAGCTGCGAATTACTCCAGCCGTCCATCAGGATGTGATGGCTGGTGTAGATCAGCTCATGGCAATCATCGGCCGTCTGCACCAGCACCAGACGCAACAACGGCGCCGCGCTCAAGACAAAACCCTGCTCGCGTTCGGCACTTGCCAGATCTTCCAGCGCCTGCGCCTGTGCGGCCTGGCCGCGCCAGTCGTGCACGCTGAATGGCAGCACGGCATGGCGCTGCACCACTTGCACCGGTTGCTCTTGCTCACTGGTCCAGAGGAAACCGCTGCGCAGCACCGCATGCGCCTGCACGGTGGCTTGCCAGGCGTCACGGAAACGCTCGACATCCAGGCCCTGCACGCTGACGCGCATCTGGTTGATGTAGTCGCCACTGCCTTGCGCGAACAAGCTGTGGAAGAGCATGCCCTGCTGCATCGGCGACAGCGGATAGATGTCCTCGATGTCACGGGCGCTGAGGCCCAGACCGTCCAGTTGCGCCTGCTGCAGCGCGGCCAGCGGGAAGTCCGACGGTGTGAAGCCGCCGTGTTCGCCGCGCAGGCAATGCTCGACCAGCAAACTCAGCTCGCTGGTGTAGTCATCCGCCAGGCGCTGAATGCTCGCCTCGTCGAACATCTCGCGACTGAAGCTCCAGTCCAGACTCAACTCGCCGCCATACACCTGACCGTTGAGCGACAGCCAGTTGCTCAGTGGCGCGCTGTCGCTTTGTTCGGCGCCGGATTTTTCCGTGGCCGGGACAAACAGCGAGCGCTCGTCGAACTGGCTGTCGAACTGACCGAGGTAGTTGAAGGTGATGCGCGGCATCGCCACTGCGCCGAGTGCCGCTTGCGTTGCGCTGTCGCCCAAATGGCGCAGGGCACCGAAGCCCAGGCCTTTGTTCGGCACGCCGCGCAGTTGCTCCTTGATTGCCTTGATCGAGGCGCCGAGATCGCTTTGCGGGGTCAGGCGCAACGGGAACAGACTGGTGAACCAGCCGACGGTACGGGTCAGGTCTACGTCGTCGAACAGCTCTTCGCGGCCATGGCCTTCGAGCTGAATCGAGGTTGCCGGTTGCCCGCTCCAGCGGCAGATCACCCGCGCCAACGCGGTCAGCAGCAGGTCGTTGACCTGGGTGCGATAGGCGCTCGGCGCGTCTTGCAGCAGTTGCCGGGTCAACGTTGAGTCGAGACGGCTCTGGACAATCACCGCGTGACGGTTTTCCAGGCTGCCAGCAGGGTTGTCACACGGCAACTCGGCCAGTGCGCCCTGCTCTTTCCAATAACCGAGTTCGGCCTGCAACGGCGCGGTCACGGCGTAGGCTTGCATGCGCTCGGCGAACACTTTGAAAGCGCTGGTCTTCAACGGCAATTGCACGGTTTGCCCGGCCACGGACTGGCCGTAGGCGCTTTGCAGATCTTCCAGCAGGATGCGCCACGAAACACCGTCGACCGCCAGGTGATGGATCACCAGCAACAGGCGTTGCGAGCCATCCGCCAGATGCGCCAGTACCGCGCGCAGCAATGGCCCGTTTTCGATGTCCAGCGAGCGCTGGGCTTTTTCGCACAAGACCTCCAGCGCGGCCGCGTCGGCGACATCGGCTTGCCATAGCACACTGGCTTGCGGGTCCAGCGGCAGGTGCAAGGCATCCCAGCCGTGCGCCGAAGCTTCGAAACCCAAACGCAAGGCATCGTGATGTCCGAGCAAGGCCAGCAAGGCCTGCTCCAGCGCTAGTGCATTCAACGCCTGCGCCGGACGCAACAACAGCGACTGGTTCCAGTGCGAACGCTCGACAATCGCCTGGGCGAAGAAGTCATGCTGGATCGGCAGCAGCGGCGTCGCGCCACGCACCGGGCCTTGATCGATGACGGCCAGCGCTTCCGACTGCCGCGCGACCCGCGCCAGATCCTCGACGGTCTGATGCTGGAACAGCTCTTTGGCGCTGAAGTGAATGCCCGCCGCACGTGCGCGGCTGACCACCTGAATCGACACGATGGAATCGCCGCCGAGTTCGAAGAAGTTGTCGCTGATGCCCACTTGCGTGAGTTTGAGAACGTCTTGCCAGATCGCCACCAGCGCCTGCTCCACAGCATTGCGCGGCGCCTGATAGCTGGCTTGGGCAGTGTTGAAATCAGGTTCCGGCAGCGCCTTGCGGTCGAGCTTGCCGTTCGGTGTCAGCGGCAGTTGCTCAAGGAACATCAACTGCGCCGGCAGCATGTATTCCGGCAGGGTTTCCTTGAGCCATGCACGCAGCTCCTGATCCAGCGCTGCTGCCTGCGGTTGGCTGGCGCTGACCACGTAACCGACCAGTTGCGTGCCATGGCCGCTGTCGCGCGCCACCACCACCGCTTCGTGTACGGCGTGGTGCGCCACCAGGCGTTTTTCGATCTCACCCAACTCGATACGGAAGCCGCGCACCTTGATCTGATGGTCGACCCGACCGAGGTACTCGATCTGGCCATCGGCCTGGTAACGCACCAGGTCACCGGTGCGGTACATCCGCTCACCGCTGGTGCTGAACGGGTTCGGCACATAGCGCTCGCAGGTCAATTCCGGGCGCAACAGATAACCCCGGGAAAGCCCGGCGCCGGCCAGGTACAACTCACCGACCACACCCAGCGGCACCGGTTGCAGACGCGCATCGAGGACAAAACTGTCGGTGCCCGCCAATGGCCGGCCGATCGTCGCCTGACCACCGGCCTCACGCCGCACATAAGTCGAGTACGTGGTGTCTTCGGACGGACCATACAAATCGTAGACATGCAGCAGCGTCGGCTGACCGTACAGAGCATCGACCAGCGACTGTTTCAGCGGTTCGCCGGCGAGGTTGATGATGCGCACGCTCGACGGAATCTGCCCGGCCTGTTGCAACGCGGCAATCGCCGACGGCACGGTGTTGATCAGGCTGACCCGATCGCGCGCCGGCAGGTCCGGCAGCTCCAGGGCGTTTTGCGCGAGAACGAAGAAACCGCCGCCGGCCAGGGTGACAAACAGTTCCCACACCGACAGGTCGAAGCAGATCGAGGTCGATGCCAACACGCCTTGCAAATCGGCCTGGCTGTAGACGCCATGCGCCCACTGGATCAGTGCCGCAGCGTTGCGATGGGTGATCGCCACGCCCTTGGGCTTGCCGGTGGAGCCGGAGGTGTAAATCACATAGGCGAGGTTGTCCGCGCCGCTCACTGGCGGCAGATTGCCGACGTCCGGCAGATCATCCGCCTCCGGCGCCACCGCCAGCACGCGCAGGCCCGGCGTCGCCAGCGACGACAATTCACCATCGACACCCACCAGCAACAACGCGGCGCGGCTGTCTTCGAGCATGTAGCTCAGACGCTCGGCCGGGTAGCTCGGATCGAGTGGCACGTAGGTGCCGCCGGCCTTGAGCACGGCGAGCAAGGCGACAATCATCTCCGTCGAACGGGGCAGCGCCACGCCAACGCGCACTTCGGCGCCCACGCCATAGTCGCGCAATTGCAGCGCGAGGCGATTGGCGCGGTTGTTCAACTGCCGATAGCTCAACTGTTGTTCGCCGAAGATCATCGCCAACGCATCCGGCGTGGCCGCAACTTGCGCCTCGACCAGCGCCTGCAGAGTGTGATCGGTCGATTCTGGCAGTTCATGGCTGTTCCAGTCGGCCATGATCAGTTGCTGCTCGGCGTTGTCAAGCAGCGGCAGATCGCCGATGCACTGCGATACCTGGCGGCTGACCGCGCGCAACACATTGAGCCAGTGCCGCGACAGCTGCTCGACGGTCTCGCGCTTGAACAGATCGGTGGCGTAAGTCAGCGATGCGGCCAACCCGCCTTGCACTTCTGCGGTGTCCAGCGTCAGGTCGAACTGCGCCGCCGCACTGTCCCAGGCGATGCCTTCGATGTGCAAATCCGCAAGCAAGCTTGGCTGACGCTCAAGGTTCTGGTGATTGAACAGCACCTGGAACAATGGGCTGTGGCTGAGGCTGCGTTGCGGTTGTACCGCATCCACCAGTTGTTCGAACGGCAGGTCCTGATAAGCCTGGGCATCCAGTACCGCCTGGCGAACCTGCTGCAGCAATTGGTCAAAACCGTGCTGCGGTTCGATCTCGGCACGCAGCACTTGGGTGTTGACGAAGAAGCCGATCAGGCCTTCGGTTTCCAGGCGATTGCGGTTGGCCACCGGCACGCCGACACGAATGTCACGCTGTCCGCTGTAGCGTTGCAGCAAGGTCTGGAAGGACGCCAGCAAGAGCATGAACAAGGTCACGCCTTCACGTTGCGCCAGAGCATTGAGCTCCTGCGCCAGATCGGTTGGCAGCGCGAAGTCGAAACGCGCGCCACGGAAACTCTGCTGAGCCGGACGCGGGAAGTCGAACGGCAACTCCAGCACCGGCTGCTCGCCACCCAGGCGCTCGCGCCAGTAGGCCAGTTGGCGGGCGCTTTCGCCGTCGTTCATCCATTGACGCTGCCACACGGCATAGTCGGCGTACTGCAACGGCAACGCCGGCAGTTGTGCATCGCGGGCCTCGCTGAACGCGCCGTACAGGCGCACCAGTTCATCGACCATGACCTGCATCGACCAGCCATCGGAAATGATGTGGTGCGCAGTGATGACCAGGACGTGATGGCTGCTGCTCAGTTCCAGCAACAACACCCGCAGCAACGGCCCGTTGAGCAGATCGAACGGGCGCTGGATTTCCGCTTCCACCCGCGCCTTGAGTTGCGCCTCGCTGGCCTGCGGGTCGAAGCTTGCGCGCTCGATCAGCAGGTGTTCGGCCGGGCGAATCACTTGCAGGGTTTGCGTCGACTCTTCGACAAACACCGTGCGCAGCGATTCGTGACGCGCCACCAGCGCCTGGAAGGCCTGATCCAGCGCGGCGCTGTTCAGCGTCCCGCGCAGATGCAGCGCGGTCGGCACGTGATACGCCGCACTGTCCGGCTCCAGCTGCCAGAGGAACCACTGGCGTTCCTGAGCGAAGGACAATGCCATCGGCTCACCACGCGGCAGTGCAACCATTGGCAGCGTGTGGCTGGTTTGCAGTTCAGCACAGGCCTTGGCGAAACCGTCGAGGCTTGGCTGTTCGAACAACACGCGCAGGGGCACGTCGAGTTTCAGTTCATGGCGCACCCGCGAAATCACTTGGGTCGCCAGCAACGAGTGGCCACCGCGCTCGAAGAACTGATCGGCGAGACCGATCGGCGCCACTTGCAGCACCGCTTCCCAGATCGCCGCCAAGTCTTGTTGCAGCGCAGTCTGCGGCGCCACGTAGGCGTATTGGCTTTGATGCAGATCGACCTTCGGCAATGCCTTGCGATCGAGCTTGCCGTTGTTGTTCAGCGGCAGCGCCGCCAGCAACAACAGATGCGCCGGCACCATGTATTCCGGCAGCGCCTGACGCAGCACGTTTTTCAGCTGCTCCAGCCACGCCGCTTGCAGCGTTGCTGCGGCCTTGAACAATGCCGCGTCCGTGGCAGCCACATACGCCACCAGTTGCGCGCCGCCCGGGCCGTCCTGTGCAATCACCGCTGCCTCGCGCACCTGTTCAAGGGCTTGCAGGCAGGCTTCGATTTCGCCCATTTCTATGCGGAAACCGCGAATCTTCACTTGATGGTCGATACGCCCGACGTACTCCAGCGCACCGGCCGCGTTGTAGCGCGCGAGGTCGCCGCTGCGATACAGGCGAGCGCCCGGTTGCGTGGCAAACGGATCCGGCAGGAAGCGTTCGGCAGTCAGCGCCGGACGATCAAAGTAGCTTTGCGCCAGGCACGCCTGCGCACCGATGCACAACTCGCCGACGCCGCCGGCCGGCAACAGCTCACCGGCCGCGTCCAGCACGTACAACGCGCGGCCGGCGGTGGCCTGACCGATCGGAATGCCGAAGGTGTCGTTGGCATCTTCCAGACGGCAGGTGTGCACGCTGGAAACCACGGTCGCTTCTGTCGGGCCGTAGGTGTTGATCAGGCGCACATGGCCCTGACCGGCTTCGTGCCACAGGCGCAAGCCTTCCACCGACATCGCCTCGCCACCGACGTGGACCTGACGCAACTGGCCGAGACTGGTCACCGTGCCGTTGGCGCATTCGCGCGCCAGCAGGTACCAGTAAGCCGCCGGCAAGTCCGCCAGGGTGACGTTGTGCGCGACGATTTCCGCGGCCATTTGCCCGGCGTCCCATGGATCGTCGCCGCGCATGATCAGCGCCGCGCCGACACACAGCGGCGGGTAGCACTGCTCGACAAAACCGTCGAAGCTGAAGGTCGCGAATTGCAACACGCGGTCTTCGGCGGTCAGCGCCGAATATTCGGCGGCGGTCTGGCAGAACTCGCGCAAGGCGCCATGATCGATGGCCACGCCTTTCGGCTGGCCGGTGGAACCGGAGGTGTAGATCACATACGCGAGGTCGGCGGGCACCGCTGTGTTGTGCGGATCACTGTCGCAATAGCCAGCCAGTTCAGCGTCCAGATCAACCATGTTCAGGTGCGCCAGGCTATCCGGCAACGGCAGATCCGTGAGCAGACCGGCTTCGCACAGCAACAGGTCGAGACGGCTGTCGTCGATCATGTAGGCGAGACGTTCGGCCGGGTATTTCGGGTCGAGCGGCACATACGCCGCGCCACTCTTGAGCACCGCCAGCAGGCTGACGATCAGTTGCGGGCCACGGCGCATCGCCAGACCGACACGCTGCCCCGCCGTCACGCCCTGCGCCAGCAGACGATGGGCCAGACGGTTGGCCTGGGCGTTCAGCTCAGCGTAACTCAGTTGCTGCGCACCGACCTGCAAGGCCAACGCATGCGGGGTGGCGGCGGCCTGCGCGGCGAAGCGCTGATGCACCAGCGCGTCACTGCGCAGATGCAGGTTCAGCGGCTGACTGGCCGCCAACACGGCGGCGCGGCCAGCGTCATCGAGCAGTTGCAAGGCGCCCAGACGGATGTCCGGCGTCGCGACCATTTGCGCCAGCAGGTGTTGCAGGTTGCCGCTCAGTTGGGCGATTTGTGCAGCGCTGAAGCGCGCGGCGTCGTAGCTGAATTCCAGGCTCAGGCCCGCCGCCAGTTCGATGCCGAGGGTCAGCGGATAGTTGGTGCGCTCGTGGTTGTGCATCTCGCCGAACGACAGACCGGCCGGGGCTCCACGCTTGAGCGCTTCGGCCACCGGGAAGTTTTCGAACACCAGCAGGCTGTCGAATAGCGCCGTGCCCTGTTGACCGGCCCAACCCTGAATATCGTAGAGCGGCACGTGTTCGAACTCGCGCATGCTCAGGTTCAAGGCTTGCAGTTCGCCCAGCCACTGGCCCAACGACTGCTCCGGCGAAGCGCCGCAGACCATCGGCAAGGTGTTGATGAACAGGCCCAATTGCTGCTCGATGCCCGGCAATGCCGCCGAACGCCCGGCGACCGTGGCGCCGAACGCCACGCAATCCTGACCGGTGTAACGTTGCAGCATCAGCCCCCACGCCGCTTGCATCACGGTGTTGAGGGTGACTTTCTGCTGGCGGGCGAAATCCGCCAGAGCACGGGTGGTCTGTTCGTCGAGTGATACTCGCAGCTCATCACTGCCGTGGCCGTCGACCGGCGGACGCAGCGCTTCGGCGAGCAGGGTCGGCGTGTCCAGCGGCGCCAGCGCAGCCTTCCAGAACTGCTCGCCGGCACTCGTCGATTGCTGTTGCAGCCAGCCGAGGTAGTCGCGGTATTGGCCCAGCGGTTTGCCCGGCGCGTGGCCGGCGTAATGCTGGATCACTTCGGCGAGCAATTGCGCGTTGCTCCAGCCGTCCATGAGGATGTGATGGCTGGTGTAGATCAGGTGCCAGGCATCCGCATCGGTGCGCACCAGTTGCAGACGAAACAGTGGCGCTGCGCTCAACTCGAAACCGCGCTCACGCTCGGCGTCGGCCAGCGCATCTAGGTCGGCGTCGGCCTGCTCGAGCACCTGCAATTGCAGCTCGACCTGACGATGGATCGCCTGATGCGCGCTGTGCAAACCCAGCCAGTGGAAACTGCTGCGCAAAATGTCATGCCGCGCCAGCGCCGCTTGCCATGCCTGGGTGAAACGCGTCAGGTCGAGGCCGTGGATATCCAGGCGCAACTGGTTGATGTACGCACCGACCTGCGGCTCGTACAGAGTGTGGAACAACATGCCCTGCTGCATCGGCGACAGCGGGTAGAGATCCTCGACAGCCGCCAGGCTCAGCGGCAGTTCATCGAGCTGCTGCTGGCTGACCTGCGCCAACGGGAAATCGGACGGCGTGGCCTGGCCGGCCGGCGTCGCGCAGCAATGTTCGATCAACGATTTCAGTTCAGCGGTGTAGGCAGCGGCCAACTGCGCAATCGTTGCGGCATCGAACATCTGCTCGCTGAAGCCCCATTGCAGCGCCAGTTCGCCGCCATACACCTGGCCTTCCACGGTCAGCCAGTTGGCCAGCGGCGCGCGCTCATCCTGCGCCGTGCCGCTGCGCTCGCGGGCCGGCTCCCAGAGGGCTGCCTCGTCGAACTGGCGATCGAACTGGCCGAGGTAGTTGAAGGTGATGCGCGGCGGTGTCAGCGCTGCCAGCGCCTGTTGCGCCGCCGGTTCACCGAGATAACGCAACAAGCCGTAACCGAGGCCTTTGCCCGGTACCCCGCGCAGTTGTTCCTTGATCGCCTTGATCGACGCCGCCAGCGTTTCGGCCGGTTGCAGGCTGACCGGGAACAGGCTGGTGAACCAGCCCACCGTGCGGGTCAGGTCGAGGTCATCAAACAGGTCTTCGCGACCGTGGCCTTCCAGTTGAATCAAGGTCGAAGGCTGTCCGCTCCAGCGGCAGATCACCCGCGCCAGTGCGGTCAGGAGCAAATCGTTGACCTGCGTGCGATACGCCGCCGGGGCGCTTTGCAGCAACTGCCGCGTCGACTCGCTGTCGAGGCGCACTTCGATTTTCTGTCCGAAACGATTTTCCAGACTGCCTTGCGCACGCTCGCACGGCAGTTCGGCGCGCGCCGCTTGTTGCTGCCAGTACGGCAATTCTGCGTGCAGTTGCGGCGCGTACTCGTGCAAGCGTTCGGCCCAGGCCTGATAGGCGCTGGTGCGCGCCGGCAGCACCACACCGCCGCCGCTTTCCAGTTGCGTGTAAGCCTGTTGCAGATCTTCCAGCAACAACCGCCACGACACGCCGTCCACCGCCAGGTGATGAATCACCAGCAACAGCCGCTGAGTGTTGTCGGCCATCTCCACCAGCATTGCCCGCAACAATGGACCGTTGTGCAAATCGAGGCTGCGCTGGGCTGCATCGCACAGCCCGGCGAGCGCCTCCTCACCATCAGCCTGACGCAGCCACAAACCGGACTCGCTGACGACGTCGGCATAGGTTTGCTGCCAGCCTTTTGCGTCCTGGTTGAAACGCAGACGCAAGGCATCGTGCTGATTGAGCAATTGGCTCAGCGCACGCTCGAGCAATGGCGCCTGCAACGTCTGCCGTGGCGTCAGCAACAGCGATTGGTTCCAGTGCCCACGCACCGCCATCGGCTGTTCGAAGAAATAATGCTGCACCGGCGTCAGCAATACCGCACCCGTGGCTGGCGCCTGATCCTGCGTGGTCTGCTGTTCGAAGCTGGCGACCAGCGCAAGGCTGCGCACGGTCTGGTACTGGAACAGATCCCGTGGGCTGAGACGAATCCCGGCCTGACGGGCACGGCTGACCACTTGAATCGAGATGATCGAATCGCCGCCCAGCTCGAAGAAGTTGTCTTCCACGCCAATGCGCTCGGCGCCCAGCACCTGCTGCCAGATCGCCGCGAGGGCGGTCTGCATCGCGTCCTGCGGTTCGACGAACGCTTGTTGCACCGCCGCTTCCGGCTCGGGCAAGGCGCGGCGGTCGAGTTTGCCGTTGGCGGTTACCGGCAATTTGGCCAGTGGCATCAGGTAGGTCGGCACCATGAATTCCGGCAGGCTGCCGAGCAGCCAGGCTTTCAGGGTCTGCTGCCATTGCGCCTCGGGCTCGGCACCTTCCAGCACCAGATACGCCACCAGATGCTTGCCGCCCTGCACCAGCACCACCGCTTCACGAACCAGCGGATGCTGGGTCAGGCAGGTTTCGATTTCACCGAGTTCGATGCGCAGGCCGCGCAGCTTGACCTGATGATCGAGACGACCGAGGTATTCGATCACGCCGTCGGCACGCTGGCGCACACGGTCACCGGTGCGATAGAGGCGCGCGCCGTCGTGGAACGGGCACGGCACAAAACGCTCGGCGGTCAGCGCCGGGCGACGGTGGTAACTGCGCGCCAGACCGGCACCGCCGAGGTACAACTCACCGGCAACACCGGCCGGCACCGGGCACAATTGCGCGTCCAGCACGTGGGTGCGCAGGTTGCCGATCGGTTCACCGATCGGCACGCTGTCGGCGCCTTCGTCGACGCACGTCCAGTGGGTGACGTCGATGGCCGCTTCGGTCGGCCCGTAGAGGTTGTACAAGCCGGCGTTCGGCAGTTTGGCGAACACCTGCAACTGCGCGTCGAGCGGCAATGCTTCACCACTGCAAACAATCCGCGTGAGGCTGCTGCACGCCTCGACGCCCGGCTCATGAATGAACGCCTGGAGCATCGACGGTACAAAGTGCAGCGTAGTGATTTGATGACGGCCGATGGTCTCGATCAGGCGCGCCGGTTCACGGTGTTCGCCCGGCGCCGCTACCACCAGACGGGCACCGCTCATCAGCGGCCAGAAGAACTCCCAGACCGACACGTCGAAACTGAACGGAGTCTTTTGCAGCACCGCATCGCGGTGATCCAGGCCGTACGCTTGCTGCATCCAGCACAAACGGTTGACCAGCGCCGCATGGCTGTTGCCGGCGCCTTTCGGTTTGCCGGTCGAGCCGGAGGTGTAAATCACATAAGCGAGGTTGAGGCTGTCCATCGCTACCGCTGGACGCGCATCGCTGTAGCGCTCCAGCCAGTCGCCGTCCTGATCGAGGGTGATGACGCTTACGCCTTGGGTCGGCAAGCGTTCGAGCAGACTGCTCTGGGTCAACAGCAAGGCAATCGCGCTGTCTTCGATCATGTAGGCCAGGCGTTCCTGCGGGTATTCCGGGTCGAGCGGCACGTAGGCGCCGCCGGCCTTGTGGATCGCCAACAGGCCGACGACCATTTCAATCGAGCGCTCGAGCGAAATGCCCACCAGCACATCCGGGCCGACGCCTTGCTCGCGCAACAGATTGGCCAATTGATTGGCCCGCGCCTCCAGTTGCGCGTAGCTCAATTCGACGTTGCCGAACACCAGCGCCGTGGCGTCCGGCGTGCGCAGTGCCTGCGCCTCGATCAACTGGTGCATGCAGTGTTCGGTCGGGTAGTTTTGCGCGGTGTTGTTCCAGTCGTGGACCAGCACTCGCACTTCGTCGGCATCGAGCAGCGGCAGTTCGCCGATACGCTGAGAAGCATCGCCGACCATCGCCTGCAACAGGCGCGTCCAGTGCCGCGCCATGCGCTCGATGGTCGCGGCGTCGAACAGGTCGCTGGCGTAGGTCAATGCCGCACGCAGCTTGCCGCCCTGCTCATAGGTATCGAGCGTCAGGTCGAACTGGGTGGTGCGGCTCTGCCAGTCCAGCGCACTCAGCTGCAGGCCGGAGGCGGTGGTCAGCGCAGACATATCGGCGACTTGCGGCTGATGGTTGTACATCACCTGGAACAGCGGCGTGTGGCTGAGGCTGCGCTCAAGCTTGAGCGCTTCGACCAGACGCTCGAACGGCAGATCCTGATGCGCCTGCGCGCCCAGCGCAGTGTCTTTGATCGCGCGTAGCAATTCATCGACGCGGGTCTGGCCATCGAGTTCGGTGCGCAGCACTTGGGTGTTGACGAAGAAGCCGATCAGGCCTTCGACTTCCGCGCGGTTACGGTTGGCGATGGGCACGCCGACGCGGATATCGTTTTGCCCGGTATAGCGATGCAGCAACACGTTGAAGGCGCCGAGCAGCAACATGAACAAGGTGACGTTGTGTTGGCGCGCGGTGCTGCGCAGTTGCTCTGCCAGTTCAGGGTCGAGGGCGAATTCATGGCGGGTGCCGCGATAGCTTGGCATGGCCGGGCGCGAGTGATCGGTCGGCAGTTCGAGCACTGGATGCTCGTCACCCAGACGCGCCTGCCAGTATTGCAGTTGCCGCGCCTGCTCACCCGCTTCCAGCCAGCGGCGCTGCCACAGGGCATAGTCGCTGTACTGGATCGGCAGCGCCGGCAGTTGCGGCTCGGCGCCGGCATCATGGGCGTCGTAGCAACGGGTGAACTCGTCGATCAGGACGTTCATCGACCAGCCGTCGGAAACGATGTGGTGCAGGGTCAGCAGGAGGACGTGTTCCTGCTCGGCGAGTTGCAGCAACTTGACCCGCAGCAACGGCCCTTGCGCCAGATCGAACGGCAACACGGATTGCGCCTCGACCTCGCGCAGCACCGCCTGCTCACGGGCTGCTTGCGGCAGATCGCGCAGATCAATCTGCTCGACGCGCAATGGCACGCTGGCCGGCACTTGTTGCAAGCGATCATCGGCCTGGCGCTCGAACACGGTGCGCAGGGTTTCGTGGCGCGCCACCAGGCTTTCGAACGCCTGCTCCACCGCTGCCTTGTTCAAACGCCCCTTGAGCCGCACCGCGCCGGGCAAGTTGTACGCGCCGCTGTGCTGATCCAGCTGCCAGAGAAACCACATGCGCTGCTGGGCGTAGGACAACGCCTGACGATCCTCGACCTCGACACCGGCGGGTATCGGGAACCGGGAAAAATCCACCCCTTCCTTACTCAGGGCGGCCAGAAACATCTGGCGCTTTTCCAGGGGCAACCCGATAAACCGGCGAGCGAGTTTCAAGGAGTCTTCAGCATTCATTTCTTAGCATCCGGATCAGTAGGCAGGAAGCACAAAGGCACGTCGTCCCTATAAAACGAATCCAGACCGGAAAAATTAGCGAATGAGAACAACTGTCAGGCGGGAGGCAAAACGCGGATTTCCCCATCGCCCGGCACAGCCCCGGTAGGAGCTGTCGAGTGCAACGAGGCTGCGATCTTTTGATTTTGGAAGAACAGGATCAAAAGATCGCAGCGTGCCGCAGCTCCTACATGAGACCGTGCCGCTTGCCCGATACCCAACCCTGTAGGAGCTGTCGAGTGCAACGAGGCTGCGATCTTTTGATTTTGGAAGAACAGGATCAAAAGATCGCAGCGTGCCGCAGCTCCTACAGAAGACCGTGCCGCTTGCCCGACACCCAACCCTGCAGGAGCTGTCGAGTGCAACGAGGCTGCGATCTTTTGATCTTGGAAGAACAGGATCAAAAGATCGCAGCGTGCCGCAGCTCAGGAGAGCGTGCCGCTTGCCCGATACCCATCCAGGTAGGAGCTGTCGAGTGCAACGAGGCTGCGATCTTTTGATCTTGGAAGAACAGGATCAAAAGATCGCAGCGTGCCGCAGCTCAGGAGAGCGTGCCGCTTGCCCGATACCCATCCAGGTAGGAGCTGTCGAGTGCAACGAGGCTGCGATCTTTTGATTTTGGAAGAACAGGATCAAAAGATCGCAGCGTGCCGCAGCTCCTACAGTGCGGTCAGGCTGTGGCGGTCATGGTGTGGCGGCGATGGTGGACGTCGAGGTGGTCCTTGATCAGGCGCAGCACTTTCGGTTCGTGCTCATGAATGAAGAAGTGCCCGCCGGCAAACATGTCGACGGAAAAACTGCCACGGGTTTCCCGGCTCCAGCCGATCAGTTGCTCGGTGGTGGCGCGGTCGGTGGTGCCGCCGAGCACGTGCACCGGGCAATCGAGCTGTGGCCGTTCCACCGCGCGATGGCTGCCACACAACAGGAAGTCGGCGCGCAGGATCGGCAGGGTCAGGCTCATCAACTCTTCATTTTCCAACGCCTCGCTGCTGGTGCCTTGCAGGCTGCGCAGTTGCTCCAGCAGTTCGGCATCGCTCTTGGGCCGGGCGAGGTCGCGATCGTATTCGTCGCGCAAGCTCGGCGCCGCCGTACCCGAGGCAAACAGCGCCACCGGCGGCGGGCACCCCATGGCCCGCAAGGCGTGGGCCAGCTCACTGGCGAGCAACGCGCCGAGGCTGTGCCCGAATATCGCATAAGGCGCCTTAAGCGAACCGCGCAGTTCCCGGGCCAATTGCTGCACCAGCGCCGGCATGTCGGTTTGCAAGTCTTCATCGAAACGCATGCCGCGCCCCGGCAATTCCACCGGCTGCAATTTCAGCCACTCCGGCAGCTTGCGCCGCCAGCGGCTGTAAACCATCGCGCTCGCCCCCGAATACGGCAGGCACAGCAGTGTCAATTGAGTCACTGCACTCACCTCAAAAAGTCATGATGCTAAAAGAACGCGCGGACGCACCTGAAAATTAGCGCCGACGGTAAATTTCCAATCGGGCGGCACGTCTCCTGTTCACGCCAAAACCTGATAAAGAGGCACCGCCGTGGACCTGCAAACGATTCTGGGGAAGCTGTTCGCCAATGCTGGCGCAGTGGGTATTGAAGGGGTCTTTCAGTTTGTCTTCGGCCCGCATCAGGCCTATTGGTCGGAGATCAAGGGCAGCAGCCGCACCGAAGCCGGCCGCCATGCCAGACCGGACGTGACCATCGAAGTGGCGCAAGCGGACTTCATGGGCATCATGGCCGGCAGCGCCAATGTCGAGGAACTGTTTGCCAGCGGGCGCCTGAAGATCGGCGGCAACATGGGCCTGGCGACGATGCTGCCGCAGATCATCGACCATGCGCGCAGCGGTGCCAGCGCCGCAGAAAAAGTCGACATGAACAAACGCTACCCGACGCCACCGCGAGTCAGCGAACGCCTGACCGCGCGCCTGCCGGTGCAGACCGTTGTCGAACGGCGGCCGCGCAGCGAGCTGTCGATTGAGGAATTCAAAAGTCGCTACCTGCCCAACGGCGTTCCGGTGGTCATCCGCGACGCCCTGCAGGACTGGCCGCTGTTCAAGCTCAGCCGCGAAGAATCGCTGGTGCATTTTGCCGAACTGCAAGGCATCACCCGCCACGGCGACTACGTGAAGAAAACCTTCTCCACCGAGCGCGATTTCCGTTCGACGTCGATGGCCGACTTCATCGCCTCGCTGGATCAACCGGCGGTCAAAGGTGCGAATGGCGAACCACCCGCCTACATGGGCAACAACATCCTGCCGGCGCAGTTGATGCAACAGATCAAATACCCGGTCTACTTCGACGCCTCGTTATTCATCCCGCCGCGCATCTGGATCGGGCCCAAGGGCACGCTGACGCCGCTGCACCGCGATGACACCGACAATCTGTTCGCGCAGGTCTGGGGCCAGAAAAAATTCACCCTCGCCGCGCCGCATCATCGCCAGGCGCTGGGCACCTGGTCCACCGCGCCGCAGGGTGGTCTGGATGGCTGCGATTTCAACCCGGATGCGCCGGACTATCAGCGTTTCCCAACGGCACGCAACGTGACGTTTTTGCGCGTGACGCTGGAGGCTGGAGATTTGTTGTTCCTGCCGGAAGGCTGGTTCCATCAGGTGGAATCGGTATCGACCTCACTGTCAGTAAACTTTTGGGTCAACTCGGGACGCGGCTGGTAAACAGCTACCACCTCCGCTTTGTAGGAGCTGTCGAGTGAAACGAGGCTGCGATCTTTTGACTTTAACGATCTAGATCAAAAGATCGCAGCGTGCCGCAGCTCCTACTTGAGATGGCGGTAACTCTGTATTGCCGAGCTCAGCACTACAGCGCCAGCCGCAATCGCCAGCCAGAACCCGCTGCGCGCACCATAAGCATCGACCAGCGCGCCGGAGCCCGCCGCACCAATTGCCACGCCAATACTCAATCCCGTCACCAGCCAGGTCAGGCCTTCAGTCAACTTGGCCGGCGGCACGATACGCTCGATCAGCGCCATCGCCACAAGGCTTGCAGGTCGCAAAGCGCACAATTGTTGGTGGAATGTGAAGGTGCGCGACCACCAGCCTGCGGTTCGACTCATTCGTTTACGACCGATACCTGACCCAGCCGAGATTGCCGCCAACCTTCGAACCACGACGACCATTTGTCGAAAACCACGCTGACCTGTCAGGTCTGACAGGTGCCTTTATTCGCCACACGCGTTTTCATTAAACCTTCGCTCAACTGCGCAGGACTCCTGATGACCAGGCAATTGCGCTTCGGCACTGTCCGCCAGCGAATACGCTCGGGAGCCATGCCATGGAAGAACAGCTCATTCTCGTCTCACCCAACGATCGCCAGACCGGCGTGGCCGCAAAGATGCAAGTGCATCACCAGGGCCTGCGCCATCGGGCGTTTTCCATTCTGCTGTTCGATCCGCAGGGCCGGCTGCTGATGCAGCAACGCGCGTTGGGCAAATATCATTCCGGCGGGTTATGGACCAACACCTGCTGCGGGCATCCTCGCGCGGGCGAACGGACGGCAGTCGCTGCCAACCGTCGATCGCAGGAAGAAATGGGCATGTCCTGCAAGCTGCACAAAGTCGCCTCGATGCTCTACCACGAGCAAGTGTCCGATCAACTGATCGAGCATGAATTCGATCATGTGTTTGCCGGTATCAGTCAGACCGATCCGGTGGCCAACCCTGATGAAGCCGAAAGCTGGGAGTGGCTGGCGCTACCGCAAATCGCCGAGTGCATCGAGCAGACGCCCAACGTCTTCACGGTCTGGTTTCGGCGGATGTTCGAGCAGTTCGGGATAGAGGGGGTGCGAGGCTGGTTCGAGGCAGTGCGCGCGCGCACCGCTGCACCCTCATCGCCGCCGCGAAACGTTGTTCTTATAGCTTCGCCCTGGGCCGTCCCACCGTTGTACTGCCCTGCTCCCTTTCGGGTCGATGCTGCGCTGGCAGAGGCAGTGGATGAACAGCTCATGCCATGGATCGAGCAGGTCGGGATCTTTCCGGGCCAACTTGAAAAAGTCCGTGCGATGGGCTTTGGGCGCTTCGCCATGCTGTGCCATACCGACACGGAGGATCCGGATCGTGTGTTGCTGGCAGCGCAATGTGTTGCCGCGCTGTTCGCCGTCGATGATTACTACTGTGATGATGAGAGAACCGGGTCTGAGCCCAAACTGGTCGGCCCGCGCCTGTCCGTCGCGCTTGCCGCGCTGGAACCGGTTTATTTGAGCGAACGGTTTCGGCCTGGTCTGGCACAGGCCTTGTGTGGCGATCCGGTATTGGTCGCTCTGCAGGCCTATCTGGCGCGGGTGGAGTCCTTCGCGAAACCTGCCCAGGTCGCACGCGTACGCCATGAAATCATCGCCATGTTCGTGACCATGACAGCCGAAGCCGCCTGGCGCATCGAAGGCCTCACGCCGGCGCTCTGGGAGTACCTCGCCCACCGCCAGGTCAACAGTTTCCTCCCATGCCTGTCGCTCGTCGACATTGTCGGTGGCTATGAATTGCCCGCCAATGTCTACAGCGCACCGCAAGTGCGGCGGGTGACGACACTGGCTGCCAGCGCCACGATCATTGCCAACGACCTGTTTTCGGCGCTGAAGGAACAGCAGGCCGGGATTGGTGATTTCAATTTACCGTTGCTGCTGATGCGTGAGCAGCAATGCTCGCCGCAACAGGCCATGGCGCAAAGCGCCGCTGTCCATGACGAGATCATGCATCTGTATGAAGCCGCAGAGCTGGCCGTATTGCCGGGCGCATCGCCGCTGCTCAAACGCTATTTGCGAGGAATCAAGAGCTGGCTGGCCGGCAATGTCGAATGGCATCGCACCAGTGGCCGTTATCAGGTGTGAAGGTGTCGAACTTTTCATGATTACGGATGAACTCTCGTCGCAGCCTGTCAGTCAGCTAGATAAGTCCTCGACTCAAGGCGCGACCCTGCATGCACATCTCCCTCACAGGACAAGTAGCCCTGATCACCGGCGCCAGTTCCGGCATCGGTCACGCCGCCGCCAAAGCCCTGGCCGCTGCCGGTGCTGCCGTGGTCATCAACTACAACCGTCAGGCCGCCCCCGCCGAAGCCCTGGCGCGGCAGATCATCGCCGACGGTGGTCAGGCGCTGGCGATCGGTGCCGATGTGTCGAAAGAAGATGACGTCGAACGGCTGTTCGCCGAGACCCTCGATGCGTTCGGTTCGCTGGACATTCTGGTCGCCAACTCCGGCCTGCAAAAGGATTCGCCGGCTGTGGATATGTCGCTGGAGGACTGGAATCAGGTGATCGGTGTCAACCTCACCGGCCAGTTCCTCTGCGCCCGCGCGGCGCTGCGGATTTTCAATCGCCAGGGGGTGCGTGAAGGCGTGTCCCGTGCCGCCGGCAAGATCATTCACATGAGTTCGGTGCACCAGCGCATTCCATGGGCCGGACACGTCAATTATGCAGCGTCCAAGGGCGGTGTCGATCAGTTGATGCAGACCCTCGCGCAGGAAGTCAGCCATCAGCGCATTCGCATCAACGGCATTGCGCCGGGGGCGATCCGCACAGCGATCAATAAAGACGCCACCGAAGGCGATGCTGGGCAAGCCCTGCTCAACCTGATTCCCTATGGCCGCATCGGTGATGTCGAAGACGTCGCCAGCGCGGTGGTCTTTCTCGCCTCCGACGCCTCCGACTACATTGTCGGCACCACCCTGTTCATCGACGGCGGCATGAGCCTTTATCCGGAGTTTCGCGGCAATGGCTGAGCATCACCTGGAACGACAAAGCCCGATCGACGCCCACGGCATCATCGGCGACATGCGCAGTGCGGCGCTGGTCAATGATCGCGGCAGTGTGGATTTTTTCTGCTGGCCGGAGTTCGACAGCCCGTCGATTTTCTGTTCGTTGCTGGACAGCCCCGATGCGGGGATTTTCCAGTTGGCGCCGGACTTGCCTGATGCACGCCGCGAGCAGATCTACCTGCCCGACACCAATGTCCTGCAAACCCGCTGGCTGAGTGAGCGCGCGGTGGTGGAAGTCACCGACTTGCTGCCGGTCGCCGATAACGAAGACGATTTGCCGTTGCTGATGCGCCGGGTGCGCGTGGTCAGCGGTGAAGCGACCTTCCACGTGCGTTGTGCGGTGCGCCATGACTACGCGCGCGCCGACACCCGTGCGCGGATGGACCAGCAAGCGGTGATCTTCAGTGCCGACGGCCAGCCATCGATGCGACTGACCTCGGATCAGGCATTGCACATCGAGACTGATGCAGCGGTGGCCTCCTTTACCTTGAAACAGGATCAGACTGCCGCGTTTATGCTCGGCGGCGAAGACGATCCGCGCTTCACGGAAGGCGCCGCGCAACTGTGCATGGAGCGCACGCTGAAGTTCTGGCGCGACTGGCTCGGCCAGTCGATCTATCGCGGGCGCTGGCGGGAAATGGTCAACCGCTCGGCCCTTGCGCTGAAACTGCTGACTTCGCGCAAACACGGCGCGATCCTCGCCGCCGCTACCTTCGGCCTGCCGGAAACGCCCGGCGGCGAACGCAACTGGGATTACCGCTACACGTGGATCCGCGACGCCTCGTTCACGGTGTACGCGTTCATGCGCCTGGGCTTTGTCGGCGAAGCCAACGCCTACATGGGCTGGCTGCGTGGGCGGGTCAGCGATTGCCACGGGCAACCGATGAAACTCAACATTCTCTACGCCATCGACGGACGCCAGGAGTTGCCGGAAACCGAACTCACGCATTTGTCCGGTCATGGCGGCGCGCAACCGGTGCGGATCGGCAATGGCGCGTATGACCAGATCCAGCTGGATATTTTTGGCGAGCTGATGGACGCGGTCTATCTGGTCAACAAGTACGGCGACGCGATTTCTCATGAAGGCTGGAAGCATGTGCGCGAAGTGGTCGATCAGGTCTGTGAAACCTGGCAGACCACCGATGTCGGCATCTGGGAAATGCGCGGCGAACAGCACCACTTTCTGCACTCGCGGCTGATGTGCTGGGTGGCGCTGGACCGCGCCATTCGTCTGGCCTCGAAGCGCTCGCTGCCCGCTCCGTTCGCGCAATGGGATCAGACGCGGCAGGCGATCTATGCCGACATCTGGGACAACTTCTGGAATGAAGAGCGCGGACATTTCGTCCAGTACAAGGGCGGCACGGCGCTGGATGGCTCGATGCTGTTGATGCCGCTGGTGCGGTTCGTCAGCGCCAAGGATCCGCGCTGGTTGTCGACGCTTGAGGCCATTGAAAAAAATCTGGTGCGCGATGGCATGGTGTATCGCTATCGCAATGACGACTCGGGCATTGACGGTTTGGCCGGTACCGAAGGCGCGTTTGCCGCGTGTTCGTTCTGGTACGTCGAGTGCCTGGCTCGCGCGGGGCAGGTGGAAAAGGCGCATCTGGAATTCGAGCAATTGCTGAGGTACGCCAACCCGCTGGGGTTGTATGCCGAGGAATTCGACAGTCATGGCCGGCATTTGGGCAATACACCGCAGGCGCTGACGCATCTGGCGCTGATCAGTGCGGCGAGTTTTCTGGATCGTCGGTTGAGCGGGGAAAAGAGTGAGTGGCAGCCGTAATGTTCGTCGGAGACTGTCAGAAATATCCCGCAAAGTAGCCCTACCGTAGGACAACCTCCTACACAAAAAGGCGCTATCACCTCCCCCCTGTGGCGAGGGGCTTGCCCCCGTTGGGGCGCAAAGCGCCCCCCAAAACAAACACTGAGTTCTTCCAGATGCAGCGGTTTTGCTGACTCTGCGACTGCTGCGCAGCCGAACGGGGGCAAGCCCCCTCGCCACAAAGTCTGCGTTTCAAGGACTACAAACGCTCAACAATCCCTGCCCCGCACGTTGCACTCACATCCAGAAATACCCTGTTGCCAGCTGTTACATCCACCCCTACCATCCACCGCAACGGGCACAGCGGAGCTGTCCAATAAAACCCGAATTCAAGGAAGCAACATGTCCCACCACGTGCAGCGCACCATCGACTCCCCCCTTCGCACCGGCCTGTCCCGCAGCCAACTCTGGGAAGCCGCCGACAAAGGCCTGATCAAATGCTGGGAAATCGGCCGCCAGCGCGCCAGCCGTTTCCCCGAACTCGCCCAACGCTGCCTCGCCGACGAACTGCCGGTGCTCGGCTGGAAAGGTGGCGTCAGCCGCAGCCTGAAGAAAAACGAAAAATACGGCTCGCTGAAATACCTCGCGCAATGGCAAGGCCTGCGGGGTGAGGATCTGGATATTGATCTGAGCGAAGAGCGCTCACTGACCTGTTCACGGACGAAAATGCGGGTGACGTTTACCCCGGATCGTAGTAAGTATTTCAATCAGTTGGCGGAAGCCGAGGCTTAAGGAGAAGCAGCGATGGTGGATTTGCATCAGGAGTTTCAGAACAGCCGATTTTTTCATGAAGCGAGGATCGACAAACGTTCGGCGGATGCCCTGGCCGGGGTTGCGGCCGGACTTGCTGCCGATGGCAAGATCAATCAACAAGAAGCCGAATTTCTCAAAAACTGGATAGAAACTCATTTGGTTCACTGGGGTGATCCGGTCGTAAACATTCTGTATAAACGTCTTGAGGGCATGCTCAGCGACGGCGTACTCGATGCAGACGAATCAGTGGAATTGCTCGAGATACTGCACCAATTTGCCGGCCTGCCAACAGGTTCGGCGCAAACCTTCAGTGCACCCAACAACCTGCCGCTTGATAATCCTGCGCCTTCTCTAAGCTGCGCAGATCGTGTCTTTCTGTTCACTGGGGTGATGGCTTACGGGCCGCGCAAGGCTTGTGAGTCACTGATCGTCGAGCGCGGCGGTGTCATCGGCAGCGGTATCAGCAAAAAGATTCACTATCTGGTGATCGGCAGCATTGGCAATGACCAATGGCTGCACAGCAGCTATGGTACGAAGATCAAAAAAGCCGTGGAACTGCGAGACAGTGGCGTACCGATTGCGACCATTAGTGAAGATCACTGGCAGAAGGTGTTGTTCGGATAACGGGAGCTTGCCATGAGCCGTAAAGCGATTCTGTCCTGCAAAACCGCCAGTCTGACCATCGCCTACGAACAGCATGGCCCGGCCAGCGGTGCTTCGGTGATTTTGCTCCACGGCTTTCCCTACTCCCCTCGCGCGTATGACGAGATCGCCCCGGCGCTCGCCGCAGAGGGTTACCACGTCATCGTGCCGTACTTGCGCGGCTACGGGCCTACCCGGTTCAACCAGCCACAAACATTGCGCTCCGGGCAGCAAGCGGCGTTGGCCCAGGATCTGCTGGACTTGATGGATGCGCTGTCCATCGGACAGGCCACCCTCTGCGGTTACGACTGGGGCGGTCGCGCGGCGTGCATCGTCGCGGCGTTGTTTCCTGATCGAGTGCAGGGTTTGGTGACGGGCGATGGCTACAACCTGCAGGACATCGCGAACTCGACGCGACCGCTCGATCCCGAGACCGAGCATCGGCTCTGGTATCAGTATTACTTCCATACGCCGCGTGGCGTTGCAGGCCTGACGCAAAATCGTCGGGAGTTCTGTGAGTGGCTCTGGAAGCTGTGGTCACCGACCTGGTCGCGCAATGCCGAGCGCTATCCCCTGACTGCGCCGGCCTTCGATAACCCTGATTTCGTCGACGTGGTGATCCACTCCTATCGCCATCGCTTCATGTATGTCGCGGGCGATCCGGCGCTTGAATCGATGGAAAAGGCATTGACCCGGCAACCGCCGATCAGCGTGCCGACCATTTCCCTGTGCGGCGCTGACGACGGCGTTGGCCCGGCACCGGTGGACGATGAAGACGCCGGACATTTCAGCGGCTTCTATGAGCGGCGCGTGCTGGCCGGGGTCGGCCACAACATTCCCGAGGAGGCCCCGCAGCAAACCCTCAAGGCATTACTGGATCTGTTGCAGCGCTGACCGAAAACCGCTCGCGATAGGCCTGCGGTGTCACGCCAATCGCCCGCAGAAAACTGCGCCGCAGTGTCTCTTCGCTGCCAAATCCGCAATTGGCGGCGATGCGTTTGACCGGCAGACCGGTATCACTGAGCAGGCGCCGCGCCGTTTCGACGCGGATCAGTTCGATCGCCCGCGCCGGGGTCTGGCCGGTGTCGGCACGATAGTGGCGGACGAAACTGCGTTCGCTCATCCCCGCCTGATCGGCGAGGGTCGGCACGCCAAGATCACAGGTCAGGTTTTCTGCGATCCATGCGTGCAGCCCATCAAACCGATTGCCCTGATTCTGCAGTGACAGCGTCACGCTGAATTGCGATTGCCCACCCGGGCGCTTGAGGAACACCACCAGATGGCGGGCGACGTCCAGAGCGATGTCGCTGCCGAGGTCTTCTTCAACCATCGCCAAGGCCAGATCAATACCGGCGGTGACACCCGCCGAGGTCCAGACCGGGCCGTCGTTGATGAAAATCGGATTGGCTTCGACTTGCAGTTTCGGGTGTTGCTGCGCCAGTTGTTCGCAGCGGGTCCAGTGGGTGACCACGCGCCGGCCATCGAGCCAGCCACTCGCGGCCAACAGAAACGCGCCGGTGCAGACCGAGGCCACTCGTCGGCATTTGGCGGCGTGTTCGCGCACCCAATCCACTAAAAGCACATCTTCAGCCGCCGGATAAATGCCCCAGCCGCCAGCGATGATCAATGTGTCACTGGGTTCTTCTGGCAACGGCTCGGCCAACACCGCCAAACCCGCCGACGACATCACCGCCCCGCCGCCGCAGGCGATCACGCTCGGCGCATAAGGCATCGGCAAGCCGCGCTGACGGGCGAGGTCATTGGCCGAAGCGAACACCTGCAATGGCCCGGTGACGTCGAGGATCTGCATGTTGGCGAACGCGAGTACGTGGATGGCTTTGGGCATTTGGCGTAATTCGTGGGGTTATTGGCGTACGCGCCAGAACCTACGCGCCTACAGTGAAGCCGTCCACCCCTTTTCATGGAGCAAGAACGATGACGTTGCAGATCGGTTTTCTGTTGTTTCCGCAGGTTCAGCAACTCGACCTGACCGGGCCTTACGACGTACTGGCGTCGCTGCCGGGCGTGCAGGTGCATCTGATCTGGAAGGATCTGATGCCGGTCACCGCCAGCACCGGTCTGCTGCTGAAACCAACCACCACGTTTGAAGATTGCCCGGATCTGGATGTGATCTGCATCCCCGGTGGCGGTGGCGTCGGCGCGTTGATGGAAGACGAGGCGACGCTGAACTTCATCAAGCGTCAGGCTGCTCAGGCGAAGTACGTGACATCGGTGTGCACCGGTTCGCTGGTGCTCGGCGCGGCGGGCTTACTGCGAGGCAAACGCGCGACCACGCATTGGGCGTATCACGACTTGCTGCCGACGCTCGGCGCGATTGCGGTGAAGGATCGAGTGGTGCGGGACGGTAATCTGTTTACCGGTGGCGGGATCACGGCGGGGATCGATTTTGCCTTGGTGCTGGCGGCTGAGCTGGTGGATGCCGACACCGCGCAACTGATCCAACTGCAACTGGAATACGCGCCGGCGCCGCCGTTCAATTCGGGCAGCCCGGATAGCGCACCGAGCGCGATTGTCGATGAAGCTCGTTTGCGCGCAGCACCGTCGCTGAAACTGCGCACAGAGATCACCGAACGCGCCGCCGCCAGACTCAACCTGCACTGATCCTAAACCCCACACAAAACCCTGTAGGAGCTGCCGAAGGCTGCGATCTTTTGATCTTGAAAAACCAAAGTCAAAAGATCGCAGCCTTCGGCAGCTCCTACAGTGGGTGTGTCATGGGTATCTGTCCCGGTTTCCCGCCCAGTGGGTGTGTCGTGGGTATCTGTCCCGGTTTCCCGCCCAGTGGGTGTGTCGTGGGTATCTGTCCCGGTTTCCCGACACCTTTACTTGTCCCCAAGCCCTCGCCCGTGTAGAAAGCCCTTCCCCAAATTTGCACAGGGACTTTCGATGAAGGCTTTGCCATGGCTCTATCTTGCACTTCTCAGCCTCGGCTACGGCTTGGCACTGAGCTACGGCCAACTCGGCTGGCTGGCACTGATCTCCATTGGCCTGCTGGCGTTCGCCGGTTTTGCTGTGCGTCTGCAAAAAGTACCGGTGGCGCGGTTCCTCGGTCATGGCTTGTTCATCGTCCTGGCTGTGGCGTTGGCGCTGCATTGGCTGCCGGGCTTCGCCAACGGTCGGGCGATTGATCCGCAACGGTTCAGCGACGATGCGGTACGGTATTCGATGTACCTCAATCTCGACAAACCGCTGATAGGTTTCTGGCTGTTGCTGGTCTGCCCGTGGATTGTCGCCCGGCGTTCGTTGCGGCTGACGGCCTACGCCACTGCCCTCGCGCTGACATTGAGCGTGATCCTCGCCCTCGGTGGCGCCCTGTTGCTCGGCGTGATCGACTGGGCGCCAAAATGGCCGGATCAGGCGTGGCTGTGGGTGCTGAACAACCTGCTGTTGGTGACGCTGGTCGAAGAAGCGCTGTTTCGCGGCTATATACAGGGCGGTCTCAGCCGACGCTTCAAGCATCTGCCTTACGGTGAAAACCTCGCGCTGCTGCTCGCTTCCCTGATCTTCGGTCTGGTCCACGCCGGCGCTGGCTGGACCTGGGTGTTGCTGGCCGGGCTGGCGGGGGTCGGCTATGGTCTGGCCTACCGTTTTGGCGGACTGGGCGCGGCCATCGCCACGCATTTCGGCCTGAATCTGCTGCATTTCGGTCTGTTCACCTATCCGATGCTCGCGGGCTGAAGCAAGCGCCGTTTTGCGACGCCGCGCTGATTATTGAAAAAAAATTTCAATAAAAAGCGGTCACCGCCGACAACCTTTCAAAGCCTTGCGGATTGAAAAACCATGCGAAATAACCAGCCCATTACACAACGCGAACGGACTTTCCCGGCTCAGCAGCGGTTGATTTCCACAACCGACGCCAAGGGCGTGATCACCTACTGCAACGACGCTTTCGTCGAAATCAGCGGGTTTTCGCGTGAGGAACTGATCCGTGCGCCGCACAACCTGGTCCGTCACCCCGACGTCCCGGCTGCGGTGTTTTCGCACATGTGGGGCACATTGAAACAAGGCTTGCCATGGATGGGCATTGTCAAGAATCGCTGCAAGACCGGTGACCATTACTGGGTTAACGCCTATGTAACACCGGTGTTCGACGGCAATCAGGTGGTCGGTTACGAGTCGGTGCGGATCAAACCCACCGCCGAACAGATCCGCCGTGCCGAAGCGCTCTACCAACGCATCAACCAAGGCAAGTCGGCGATCCCATCCAGCGACAAATGGCTGCCAGTGCTACAGGACTGGCTGCCGTTCATTCTGGTCAGCCAACTGGGCTTCGTGATCGGCGCGACCCTCAACTCGCAGTGGGGCTTCGCCCTCGCGGCGGGTCTGTCGGTGCCGCTGGGCCTGATGGGCCTGCAATGGCAGCAACGCGGGCTCAAGCGCCTGCTGCGTCTGGCCGAGCAGACCACCTCCGACCCGCTGATCGCGCAGATGTACACCGACAGCCGTGGCGCGCAGGCGCGTCTGGAAATGTCGATCCTCAGCCAGGAAGCCCGCCTGAAAACCTGCCTGACCCGTTTGCAGGACACTGCCGAGCACTTGACCGATCAGGCCAAGCAATCCGACGCTTTGGCGCACAACAGCTCCAACGGCCTGGAACGTCAACGCGTGGAAACCGAACAGGTCGCCACCGCCGTCAATCAGATGGCCGCGACCACTCAGGAGGTGGCGAGCCACGTACAGCGCACGGCTGACGCGACTCAGGAAGCCAATCGCCTGACCGGTCGTGGTCGTGACATCGCCGGGGAAACCCGCGAAGCCATTCAGCGCCTGTCCGTCGTCGTCGGCGAAACCGGCCTGACCGTGACCCAACTGGCCAAGGACAGCGACGAAATTGGCGGCGTGGTTGATGTGATCAAAGGCATCGCCGACCAGACCAACCTGCTAGCCCTGAACGCTGCGATCGAAGCCGCGCGTGCCGGTGAAATGGGTCGTGGTTTTGCCGTGGTGGCTGACGAAGTCCGCCAACTGGCACAACGCACCAGCGAATCGACCGGGCAGATTCATGCCTTGATCGCCAAGTTGCAGCAAACGGCGTCCAGCGCTGTGCAGACCATGGAAGCCGGGCATCGCCAGGCGGAAGAAGGTGTGGCGCGGGTGCTGGAAGCGGATCAGGCGTTGGTCGGCATCAGCGAAGCGGTGGCCAACATCACCGACATGACCACGCAGATTGCTGCGGCGACGGAAGAGCAAAGTGCGGTGGCTGAAGAGATCAGCCGCAACATCAGCAATATTTCGGAGCTGGCGGATCAGACGTCGGAACAGGCGCATAACTCGGCGTTGTTGAGTGAAGAGCTGACGAAGACTGCTAACACGCAATACTCGCTGGTGGAGCGGTTTAACCGCTAAAAGCCAAAGATCGCAGGCTGCGGCAGCTCCACTGGAATGCTGCCGCACACTGCGATCTTTTGATCTTGGTCATCCAAAACCCCGGACAGCGAAAGCTTCCGGGGTTTTTATTGTTTGCACTCACTGTCAGATCTGACAGTAGACGCACATCTGTTCGAACGGGTATCAAGAGAAACCGTAATTGCAGTCGGTTGTAACACCTCCTCTTACTCGAAAAGGCAGGTTTGAAAATGACCATGCAAGTTATTTTTCTCCCGACAAAGCCACTAGTGCGCGATGACACGTTTCAATGGAAATTGGGTGGTAAACAGAAAACAGCCAAATTCAGATCTTTCCATCGGGGCGAGTTTTTCGGCGAGCTGTATTGGGCCATTAATGGTGGAACAGGAAATTTAGACGATGAAAGCTTATTTGCTTTCTCCATGACTCTGCCCTTCGAATCCGATGAGGCACTCACAGGCGTCTATCACCTCAGCGACGGGCTGACATTTGGACATAGCCATTGGATCCCTGCGCCGCCGGGATTTACCGGAATGGCTACGGTAGACGCGGACTCGGCGACCCTCAGCATCAAATATGACGCTGAAACGGACATCGCTACGGGATCATTCGAGGCTGTGTTCAAAAGTTATCGATACCGTCTGAATCCCAAGGGGACTTTCACCATGACGAGGCTGAGACCGCCTGAAGCCGGCTAACACTGGCAGGGTTGCATCGAAAAAAATGTCACCCTGCAGAAGCTGCTGCAGGCTGCGATCTTTTGATCTTCAAAGCCCGGACAAGCGAAAGCTGTCCGGTTTTTTTATTGCCTGTCTGCAATTGATGGGGTCCTGCAGACCACCATCGTCGGATCGCCGCCCGGAGCAGGCTCATTCCTACGGTTTCTGCGCTGGTCACAGATTATGTGCCCGACGACGATCCCCTGCAGGAGTGAGCCTGCTCCGGGCGGCGATCCGGCGATGAGGCCAAAACGGTTGGCGTCTATTCCTTGGGCATAACGTTATCCAACGCCTGATTCACCGCCAACTCGCCCAACATCACCACTTGCGCAATCCCCAGCAAAGTATTGCGGCTGGGGCCTTCCAGCGCCCCGGCGAAATCACCGAGCATGACCGTCGCCGAGGCCAGAGAATCGCAAGCATTTGCCAGCAACGATTCAGTATCGGTTTGTGGGTTGACCCTAAACATGCTGCTTGGACTGTAAGGCGTGGCCATGATCTGCGCGGGCGCGAGGTAATGATCAAGGGCACGTTCAGCGGCTTCGTGGAGTTTTCTGGAATTAAATGATTCGTAGGGCGATACCGGGTCTGCCGCTGCAGATTGGGCTGGGGTTTCGGACATCAACTGGAACTCCTCAAGGCACTGCGAAAGAATGACACCCGGTAGGAGCTGCCACAGGCTGCGATCTTTTGATCTTGCCTTTGATTGTTAAAAAACAGATCAAAGGATCGCGGCCTGCGGCAGCTCCTACAGGGGGACTGCGGCGAGTTTGCTAGGCAAGCGGCGGCTGTCCAGGACTCGATTGACCATCAGCTCACTCAGCATGATCACCTGATGCAGCATCAGCATGGCCCGGCGTTGTGTGTTGTCGACGACATCGCCGATATCACGGGCCATGTCGCTGGCAGCGGCTAACGATTCGCAGGCTTCTACGAGCAGTGTTTCCTCGTCCACGGCGGGGTCGATGAGGAAGATCTTGCTGGTCTTGCGGGAAGGGATTGAGAGCTTCAGTGAGCCGGGGTTGAGATAGAAGTTGATGGCGCGGTCAGTCGCTTCTTTTATCTTTTGAGGTTCGAGGGTTGGGTCGTACGGGATCGGATCGGCATCCGGGGGATTCGGTGTGGCTTTGAACATGAGTGAAGCTCCTATTGCAGTTTCAGGAGCCGTCACTTCTCGCTACCAAACGAGGGTGGCGGCCATACGCGGGTTGGTAGACCGGCTGCAATAGGAAACCCGGCGCTCTCGAAAGAGCCCCCCGCATGACCACCATATAAAGCAAAGCCGCAAAAAAGAGGCTGCATAAGGTGTCGCCATACAACTATTACAGACGGGCTACCAAACCCGATCACTGATTTTCAGTGACAGGGAAACGATATAGCCCGCCTCATAGTCGCGTATGCCGGCGGATTCTGGCGTACGCGTAGGTAACGGCGCAAGGCGTTGTAGGGCTTGTGGCGTAACGGGTTGTGTACTTTAAACGCGCTCACGGAATCATGTTTACGCGCAGGAAATGCTGGACAGAGAGCGGTTCCAGTTTTTTATCGTGTCAGCGAAATCGCCCCTCACCCTAACCCTCTCCCAGAGGGAGAGGGGACAGATCGAGGTGTTTGGGAGAGGTACGCCGACGTGCAATAGCGCGTTGAACTCAGGCTTTGAAAAGCTCACAAATCGGCTCCCTCTCCCTCGGGAGAGGGCTGGGCGGGCGGCGTTCCGATGAGGGGCGAATCCAACGCAAATCAAAAGCCGGCCACGCGTGCTCTTCACCACTCAATAGGCCGAGTGTCAGCTCGCCTGCTCTTGATCTTGATCCACGGGCGACGTCGGAAGGCTGAGTGAAGGGATTGATCCGGGCGTGGGAGCGCAGCGACCGTTTGGCGCAGCCAAACACAGCGAGAGGAGGTGCAGCGAAGCAAACCGTAGGCGCTGCGCCCGGATCGATACCGGAGCGAAGGAACCCCGAGCCTTAGCGAGCGGGCCGTACGTAGGAGCAAGCCTTTTGGGTTACCTTTTCGGCGTTTGGAAAAGGTGACCCGCCGTAAGGGCGGAACCCTAAGTGGCCGTTACCGCAGGAAAGGATATGTACCCAAAACGAAAGACAGCAGCGCATCCAAGATCCATCCCCCTCACCCCAGCCCTCTCCCCCAAGGGGGCGAGGGGGAAGGGAGCCGATCTTCATGCAGTTCAAAATCGCAGCCCAGCTCGGTCAGTTGCTGAGAAACTCGGCTACTTTCTGCGCGGCGCTGGCCAAATGCTGTTCATGGGTAAACCCTGAAACCTTCAATGGCTTCAGGTCATGATCACCGGCCGCTAACCACGCCACCTCAATACTCGGTGACAAGGTGTAAGCCTCAACCGCCTCACGATTGCCCAACGCATCCCGCTCCCCCTGCACAATCAATGTCCGCGTCTTCAAACCAGCCAAATGCTCAACCCGCGGCTTCTCCGGTTTACCCACCGCATAAAACGGATAACCCAAACACACCAACGCATCAGCGCCCAATTCGTCAGCCAAAAGACTCGCCATCCGCCCACCCATCGACTTCCCGCCAATGGCCAGCCCCCCAGTGACATGACGCCGCACCTCGGCATACACCTCACGCCAATACTCCTGCAATTTCCCCGCAGGATTCGGCGGCCGCTTCACCCCATCCACCCGCCGCTGCGCCATATACGCAAACTCAAACCGCAACACGTTCACCCCAAGCCCGGCAAGGCGCCGAGCCATATCGTTCATCCACTCGCTATCCATCGGCGCACCGGCACCATGAGCAAGGATCAACGTCGCCGAAACCTCACCCGACGCGGCATCCCAAAGCCACCCATGATCACGCACGCACTGCGCCCATTGATCCCCGTCAATACTGGCCTTGTGCTGTTTGTCCATGCTTGCCTCGCTTTTAGTCTGCCTATAACTCCAGACGAAGGATTCGCCGCGTGTTTTGCGCGCGCTCACTTCGGCTGAACCGTGGATGGGGAACCATGAACACTTCTATCAGTACCGCCTACAACTACAAGGTGGTCCGCCAATTCGCCATTATGACGGTGGTGTGGGGCATCGTCGGCATGGGGCTCGGGGTTTTTCTCGCGGCTCAATTGGTCTGGCCCGAACTCAACTTCAATTTGCCCTGGACCAGTTTCGGCCGTCTGCGCCCGCTGCACACCAACGCGGTGATCTTCGCGTTCGGCGGCTGTGCGCTGTTCGCCAGTTCGTTCTACTCGGTGCAACGCACTTGCCAGACCCAATTGTTTGCGCCAAAAATCGCCGCGTTCTGTTTCTGGGGCTGGCAACTGGTGATCTTGTTGGCGGCGATCAGCCTGCCACTGGGTTACACCAGCTCCAAGGAATACGCCGAGCTGGAATGGCCGATCGACATCCTGATCACCATCGTCTGGGTCGCCTACGCCATCGTGTTCTTCGGCACGATCATGCAGCGCAGGACCAAGCACATCTATGTGGGCAACTGGTTCTTCGGCGCGTTCATCATCACCGTGGCGATTCTGCACATCGTCAACAACCTTGAGTTGCCGGTGAGTTTCACCAAGTCCTACTCGGTGTACGCCGGTGCAACCGACGCGATGGTGCAATGGTGGTACGGCCACAACGCCGTAGGCTTTTTCCTCACCGCCGGTTTCCTCGGGATGATGTACTACTTCGTGCCGAAACAGGCCGAACGTCCGGTGTACTCGTATCGTCTGTCGATCGTGCACTTCTGGGCCTTGATCACCCTGTACATCTGGGCCGGCCCGCACCACTTGCACTACACCGCGCTGCCGGATTGGGCACAGTCGCTGGGCATGGTGATGTCGCTGATTCTGCTGGCACCGAGCTGGGGCGGCATGATCAACGGCATGATGACTCTTTCGGGTGCGTGGCATAAGTTGCGCAGCGACCCGATCCTGCGCTTCCTCGTGGTGTCGCTGGCGTTTTACGGCATGTCGACCTTCGAAGGTCCGATGATGGCCATCAAAACGGTCAACGCCCTCTCCCACTACACCGACTGGACCATCGGCCACGTACACGCCGGCGCTCTCGGTTGGGTGGCGATGATTTCCATCGGCGCGCTGTACCACATGATCCCGAAAATCTTCGGCAAAGCGCAGATGCACAGCGTCGGTTTGATCAATGCGCACTTCTGGCTCGCGACCATCGGCACCGTGCTCTACATCGCTTCGATGTGGGTCAACGGCATCGCTCAGGGCCTGATGTGGCGCGCGGTGAACGAGGACGGCACGCTGACCTACTCCTTCGTCGAAACCCTGGTGGCCAGCCACCCAGGCTTCGTCGTGCGGCTGATTGGTGGGGCGATCTTCCTCAGCGGCATGTTCCTGATGGCTTACAACACCTGGCGCACCGTGCGGGCCTCGCAGCCTGCTGACGTCGTCGCTGCCGCGCAGATGGCCTGAGGAGTCCGCCATGAAACACGAAACGATTGAAAAGAACGTCGGCCTGTTGATGTTGCTCATGGTGTTTGCCGTGAGCATCGGCGGCCTGACCCAGATCGTCCCGCTGTTCTTCCAGGACGTCACCAACAAACCGGTCGAGGGCATGAAGCCCTACACCGCGCTGCAACTGGAAGGCCGCGACATCTATATCCGCGAAGGCTGCGTCGGTTGCCACTCGCAGATGATCCGCCCGTTCCGCGCCGAAACCGAACGCTACGGGCATTACTCGGTAGCCGGTGAAAGCGTTTGGGATCACCCGTTCCTGTGGGGTTCGAAACGTACCGGTCCGGATCTGGCCCGGGTCGGCGCGCGCTACTCGGATGACTGGCACCGCGCGCACTTGTACAACCCGCGCAACGTCGTACCGGAATCGAAAATGCCGGCCTACCCGTGGCTGGTTACGCAAGCGGTCGACAGCAGCCACACCGAAACCAAGCTCAAGGTCATGCGCACCCTCGGCGTGCCGTACACCGACGACGACATCAGCGGCGCGGTGGCCAGCCTAAAGGGCAAGACCGAAATGGACGCGCTCGTCTCCTACCTGCAAGTGCTCGGCACTGCGATCAAGAGCAAGAGGTGAGCCATGGTCTTTGAAATGAGTGCAGGCCTGATTCGCGGCCTCGGCACGGTCGTGGTGTTCGTCGCCTTCGTTGGTTTGACCTTGTGGGTGTTCAACCGCAAGCGCACGCCGGAATTCGCCGAAGCACGTTTGTTGCCGTTCGCCGACGAGCCGCAATCCGACACTACCCCCGCATCTGAAACAAGGAGTACCCGGCCATGACCACCTTCTGGAGTACGTGGATCTGCGTACTGACCATCGGCAGCCTGATCGGCCTGACGTGGCTGCTGATCGGCACCCGCCGGGGCGAGACCAAGGGCAGCGTCGACCAGACCATGGGCCACAGCTTCGATGGCATCGAGGAGTACGACAACCCGCTGCCGCAGTGGTGGTTCATGCTGTTCGCCGGCACGTTGGTGTTCTCTGTGGGCTATCTGATCCTCTATCCGGGCCTGGGCAACTGGAAAGGCATCCTGCCGGGTTACGAGGATGGCTGGACCGGCGTCCACGAGTGGGAAAAGGAAATGAGCAAGGCTGACGCCAAGTTCGGGCCGATCTTCGCCAAGTTCGCCGCCATGCCGCTGGAGGAAGTGGCGAAGGATCCGCAGGCGTTGAAAATGGGTGGTCGCTTGTTCGCCTCCAACTGCTCGGTGTGCCACGGCTCCGACGCCAAGGGCGCATTCGGTTTCCCTAACCTCGCCGACAGCGACTGGCGTTGGGGCGGCGACGCCGAGACCATCAAGACCACCATCATGGGTGGCCGGATGGCGGCGATGCCGGCCTGGGGCGAAGTGTTGGGCGAGGCCGGGGTAAAAAACGTTGCCGCGTATGTGCGTCACGAACTGGCCGGCCTGCCATTGCCTGCCGACAGCAAGGCTGACCTGCAAGCGGGACAGCAAGCGTTCAGCACCACTTGCGTAGCCTGTCATGGGGCAACCGGCCACGGCACTGAAGCCATGGGTGCGCCGAATCTGACGCACCCGGCCGGATTTATCTATGGCACCAGCCTGACTCAACTTGAGCAGACCATTCGCCATGGTCGTCAGGGTCACATGCCGGCGCAGAATGAGCTGTTGGGCAATGACAAAGTGCAATTGTTAGCAGCCTATGTGTACAGCTTGTCACATGGATTGAATACAGAAAAACTGATTACTGAAGACAATAAGCAGTAAGCGTTGCGTACACATCTGCCGCACCGTTCTCGGTGCGGCAGCATCCCGCCCCTTTGCGACGCATTGTCGCACCCCTTAACACCCTCACCTTTCGGTTCCCCGGATTCGGGTCTACGCTTGCTCGATGCGGACTGGCCCGTGCCGGTTCCAGGTCGACCCCGAGCGATGTGTTCGATGAATTGGCTGACAGACTCGCCGCAAAGGCCGGTAGATACCGGCTGTCGCGCCGATTGCCATTCATCAGCCGAACTGGCCGTTCGAACACACCTCGTTACAAGTGACCTGAACCCCTCGCTTTTTTCGTCCGCTGCGACATTTTGTCCGAGGCTGATTTTGTCCTTACGCGGCGCATGGAAAGGCCGCAGAATCAGCGTTGGAAAGCATTGACCCAGGTCATGGCGCGTTGCAATGACCCCCTGCTCTCTGCATACTTGCGGCCGATTTTAATCCTAATAAAACACCCAAACCGTGGAACCTTAGAATGAGCACAGCAATCAGTCCGACTGCTTATAACTATAAGGTAGTCCGCCAGTTCGCCATCATGACGGTGGTCTGGGGGATCCTTGGCATGGGGCTCGGTGTCTTCATCGCCTCGCAACTGGTCTGGCCGGAGTTGAACTTCGGTCTGCCGTGGACGAGCTTTGGACGCCTGCGCCCGTTGCACACAAACCTGGTGATTTTCGCCTTCGGTGGTTGTGCACTGTTTGCCACTTCCTACTATGTCGTGCAGCGAACCTGCCAGACGCGACTGATTTCCGACAGCCTCGCCGCCTTCACCTTCTGGGGCTGGCAAGCGGTGATCGTCGGCGCAATCATTACCTTGCCGCTGGGTTACACCACTACCAAGGAATACGCGGAACTGGAATGGCCACTGGCTATTTTGCTGGCGATTGTCTGGGTCACCTACGGTCTGGTGTTCTTCGGCACCATCACCAAGCGCAAAACCAAGCACATCTATGTCGGTAACTGGTTCTACGGCGCATTCATCGTCGTCACGGCGATGCTGCACATCGTCAACCACGCTTCCCTGCCAGTCAGCTTCTTCAAGTCCTACTCGGCCTATGCCGGTGCGACCGACGCGATGATCCAGTGGTGGTACGGCCACAACGCGGTGGGCTTCTTCCTGACCACCGGTTTCCTCGGGATGATGTATTACTTCGTGCCGAAACAGGCCGAACGTCCGATCTACTCCTATCGCCTGTCGATCGTGCACTTCTGGGCACTGATCACCCTGTACATCTGGGCCGGCCCGCACCACCTGCACTACACCGCACTGCCGGATTGGGCACAATCGCTTGGCATGGCGATGTCGATCATCCTGCTGGCACCAAGCTGGGGCGGCATGATCAACGGCATGATGACCCTGTCGGGCGCCTGGCATAAGCTGCGCACCGACCCGATCCTGCGCTTCCTCGTGGTATCGCTGGCGTTCTACGGCATGTCGACCTTCGAAGGGCCGATGATGGCGATCAAGACCGTCAACTCGCTTTCGCACTACACCGACTGGACCATCGGCCACGTACACGCCGGCGCGCTCGGCTGGGTGGCGATGATTTCGATCGGCGCGATCTACCACATGATCCCGAAACTGTTCGGTCGTGCGCAGATGCACAGCGTCGGCCTGATCAACGCGCACTTCTGGCTGGCGACGATCGGCACCGTGCTGTACATCGCTTCGATGTGGGTCAACGGCATCACTCAGGGCCTGATGTGGCGTGCAATCAACGACGACGGCACCCTCACCTACTCGTTCGTTGAAGCGCTGCAGGCCAGCCACCCGGGCTACATCGTCCGTGCGCTGGGCGGGGCTTTCTTCGCCAGCGGCATGTTCCTGATGGCTTACAACGTCTGGCGCACCGTGCGCGCCTCGAACCCGGCCGAAGCCGAAGCCGCTGCCCAGATCGCTGTCGTTGGAGCTCACTGATGAAGCATGAAGCTGTCGAGAAGAATATTGGCCTGCTGGCTTTCTTCATGGTCATCGCCGTCAGTGTTGGCGGCCTGACCCAAATCGTTCCGCTGTTTTTCCAGGACGTCACCAACAAGCCGGTCGAAGGCATGAAGCCACGCACCGCCCTTGAACTGGAAGGCCGCGACATCTACATCGCCAACGGCTGTGTCGGCTGCCACTCGCAGATGATCCGTCCGTTCCGCGCTGAAACCGAACGCTACGGCCACTACTCGGTTGCCGGCGAAAGCGTCTGGGACCACCCGTTCCTGTGGGGTTCCAAGCGTACCGGCCCGGATCTGGCCCGTGTCGGCGGTCGTTACTCCGATGACTGGCACCGTGCGCACTTGTACAACCCGCGCAACGTCGTGCCCGAGTCGAAAATGCCGGCGTACCCGTTCCTCGTGGAAAACAAGCTCGACGGCAAAGACACCGCCAAGAAAATGGAAGTGTTGCGCACGCTCGGCGTCCCTTACACCGACGAAGACATCGCCGGGGCCAAGGATGCCGTGAAGGGCAAAACCGAAATGGACGCGCTGGTGGCCTATCTGCAAGGCCTGGGCACCATCATCAAAAGCAAACGGTGAATTAGATGGATATCGGGATGATTCGTGGCCTGGGCACCGTTGTTGTGATGGTGGCCTTCATCGGTCTGGCGTTGTGGGTGTTCAGCCCCAAGCGCAAGTCGGAGTTTGAAGACGCGACCTTGTTGCCTTTTGCGGATGATCCCGAAGCCATCAAGCACGTCGAGCAAGCTTCTAGGAGTAACAAAGAATGACTACATTCTGGAGTCTGTACGTCACAGTCCTCAGTCTCGGTACGATCTTCGCCCTGACCTGGCTGCTGCTGTCGACCCGCAAGGGCCAGCGCAGCGAACAGACGGACGAGACGGTCGGGCACTCCTTCGACGGGATCGAGGAGTACGACAACCCACTGCCGAAATGGTGGTTCATGCTGTTCGTTGGCACGATCATTTTTGCTCTGGGTTACCTGGTGTTGTACCCGGGTCTGGGCAACTGGAAAGGCCTGCTGCCGGGCTACAACTACCTCGATAACGACAAGCAGACCGCGTTCGCCAACGGCCAGACCGGCTGGACCGGCGTGCACGAGTGGGAAAAGGAAATGGCCCGCTCGGACGCCAGGTTCGGTCCGATCTTCGCCAAGTTCGCTGCCATGCCAATCGAAGAAGTCGCCAAGGATCCGCAAGCACTGAAAATGGGTGGCCGTCTGTTCGCCTCCAACTGCTCGGTGTGCCACGGTTCCGACGCCAAGGGTGCTTACGGTTTCCCTAACCTGACCGACGCCGACTGGCGCTGGGGCGGCGAGCCGGAAACCATCAAGACCACCATCATGGGCGGTCGTCACGCGGTGATGCCGGCCTGGGCAGAAGTCATTGGCGAGCAAGGCGTTGCCGACGTCGCGGCATTCGTCGTGACCAAACTCGATGGCCGTAAGCTGCCGGAAGACGCCAAGGCTGACCCGGCCAACGGCGGCAAACTGTTCGCCGCCAACTGCGTGGCCTGCCACGGACCGGAAGGCAAAGGCACCCCAGCGATGGGCGCGCCTAACCTGACCCACCCGGGTGCGTTCATCTACGGTTCGAGCTTCGCGCAGTTGCAGCAGACCATCCGTTACGGCCGTCAGGGCCAGATGCCTGCGCAGGAACAACTGCAAGGCAACGACAAGGTGCACCTGCTGGCGGCGTATGTTTACAGCCTGTCACACGGTGAAAAAGCACCGGAAGCCGACGCCCAATAAGCCCGGCTTGCGCTGCAACGAAGCCCCCACCACTGATCTGGCGGGGGCTTTTTTATGGTCGGCTGGCAAAGATCGACTTTACCGGCACCGTCGCCACCGGCATACGTTCACGCCACTGGTTGCCCTCCACCAGACTCACCTCCAGTTGCTTGCGATCCTTGGAAAAACTGGCCGTCAGGTACGTCTGCCGAGAGGCCGCCCCACTGAGGAACATCGGCACGCTGCCTATGTAACTCATCATGCCGCCATCGGCATGGAAATGGCCGGCGAACATCGCCGTCACCTGATATTTTTCGATCATTGCACGAAAGCGTTTTTGCTCATCCCAACTGCCCGCCCAATCATAGGGTTTGTGCATATTGATAATGATCACCGATCCCTGCATCCGCGCTATCCGCAAATCATTCTCCAGCCAGTCCAGCGACTGCTTGATGTCGAACGTGGTCGGATTCAAGGCATGGGAAATTTTCACCTGGTAAGTCGGCTCATTGTTAAGTTGCACCAGATGCACTTCACCGATGTTCTTTGAATAAGCCAGGCTACCCAAATATTGTTTATTGAGAAGACCTCCGGTGACTGCAAGATCAAACTGATCGACCTTATCGACATGATGATCGCGATAATCGACGATACTGCCCGCTGCGCAACTCTCGCTAAAACAGTCGCCGACATTGTTCTGATAGTCGTGATTACCTAAGCCGTAAAGATAGTCATCAGCAAAGTATTTCTTCAACATCGACCCTACAAACGAGCGTTGCCAGCCGTGGCCGAAGGCGGTCATGTCGCCGTTGATCATCAGCGGCACTGCGCGCTGCCCGCCCATTTCGTTGCGGAACTGCGCAATACTCGCGAATTGGCTTTCAACCAGCCATTTCGAGCGTTTTTCAAAGTCCGCGCTCGACTCCTCTTCACCACTGTCCGATTTTTCCGTCCACGGGTATTGAGGATCCGAGGCAAATACCATGTGCTGTGGAACGCCCGCATCTGCATGGGCAAAAGAAGCCAGCGATGACAGGCAAAGTCCGGCGAGCATTTTTTTAACATCCTTTATATTCATACAACTCCATTTTTAACCTGATCTATAAACACCAATACGCAACTTCCGAAGAACGGCGCAAGCAACTAAACTATTCGAGAAGACCGCAACTTTAAAACCTGACAATTAACTAATTATATTTCCAGCACATTGATCTCGCGTACAAAAACGGCCCAGCCAATGTGTACTGGCGGGGCCGTTCCGTTTGCGTTTCATACCTTGAGACACTTGTCCGATGGACTCGATTGACCATCGGCGATAGGGTTTTGAGCAGCCCGATGATCCGCATTGGAGCAACTTCAAGGATGAAGCCGCCATGTCGAATGATGACAACACGCAACTGCCCGATGAGCAGGACCTCGCTGAAACCGAACAGGCTTGCAGCTCATCGGAACACGCCCTGAATCCCGCCGTGCTGACCCTCGGCACGCCGCTGCAACCCGACGCCAACAGCACCACTAAGCCGCACAGGAATACCGGCAGTCTCGACAGCCTGGGCGGTGGTCGGCTTCCCTGAGTTTTGAAACGAAGCCTGATTCAAGCCGAGATGGCTTCTGCTCCGCGCGAAGCCGTCTCGACACACGCCAGCCAGCGCCCGACCAACGGACGTATGAGCCCTGCTCCTTCCAATTGCCGCACTGACGGTGAAGTAGTAACGTTGCTACATCTGCAATCCGAGAGGTCGACCATGATGGCAATCACCACCATCTCCAGCCGTGAGTTCAATCAGGACACCAGCAGCGCCAAGAAGGCTGCGCGCCTGGGCCCTGTGATCATTACCGACCGCGGCAAGGCTTCTCACGTCCTGCTGAGCATCGAGGAATACCTGAATCTGAGCGGTACAAACGCAAACATTGTTGATTTGCTAGTCATGCCGGAAGCCGCCGACATCGAATTCGAAACCGAGCGTGCGGTCATCATTCATCGTCCCGTGGATCTATCCTGATGTATTTACTCGACACCAATGTGATATCCGAACTTCGCAAGCCGCAAGCTGATGCCAATGTCGTCAATTGGGCGAAAAGCGTGCTGGCTCCAAGCCTGTATCTTTCGGCCATTACCCTGAAAGAACTGGAAACCGGGGTGCTACGCATGGAACGGCGCGATCCTGCTCAAGGCAAGGTTTTGCGCAGCTGGCTGATGCGCCACGTCATGCCGGCATTCGACGCACGAATCCTGCCGGTGGACGCTGCTGTGGCACTGCGTTGTGCCAGTCTGCATGTCCCCGATCAGGCCAATGAAAGCGACGCATTGATCGCAGCCACCGCGCTGGTACACGGACTCACTGTCGTTACTCGCAATGTCGGTGATTTTAAATCGAGTGGTGTTTCCCTGATAAACCCCTGGAAACAATGAATTAGCGACCGCGCCAAAACTGTCCATACTCAACAAGTCAATTGACCTGCATCAGGCTTTGCTACATTCGCTACACCATTCAGGCTTCGCCCCCAACGCGACCAAAGGTCGCACCCTTGAGCTAGAGCGACAGGCGTATCATTGCGCCACTGCAACACCCCTTTTTGACCGCGGTTGGCACGTATCGACCGAGGCATTTTTCCACTGCCGTGGGATGCAATGATGAGCAACCAGATTCCAGTACACGACGTCACGCCACCGAGCAAAAACGCGAACAACAGCGTCGACCTTTACGCCTCAAGAGAAAAAATCTACACCCGCGCTTTCACCGGCCTGTTCCGCAACTTGCGGATGATGGGCGGTGCGGCATTGTTCCTGTTGTATTTCGGTACGGTTTGGCTGAACTGGGGCGGCCATCAGGCCGTGTGGTGGAACCTGCCAGAGCGCAAGTTCTTCATCTTCGGCGCAACGTTCTGGCCACAGGATTTCATCCTGCTCTCGGGGCTGTTGATCATCGCGGCGTTCGGTCTGTTCTTCATCACTGTTTATGCCGGCCGCGTCTGGTGCGGCTACACGTGTCCGCAAAGTGTGTGGACGTGGATTTTCATGTGGTGCGAGAAGGTCACCGAAGGCGACCGCAACCAGCGCATCAAGCTCGACAAAGCGCCGATGAGTGCCAACAAGTTCCTGCGCAAAGCCGCCAAACACGTGATGTGGCTGTTGATCGGTTTCGTCACGGGCATGACCTTCGTCGGTTACTTCTCGCCGATTCGCGAACTGGTCTTCGAATTCTTCACCGGCCAGGCCGATGGCTGGTCGTATTTCTGGGTCGGCTTCTTCACTCTCGCCACTTATGGCAACGCCGGCTGGTTGCGCGAGCAGGTGTGCATTTACATGTGTCCGTATGCGCGCTTCCAGAGCGTGATGTTCGACAAGGACACACTGATCGTTTCCTACGATCCGCGCCGTGGCGAAAGCCGTGGGCCGCGCAAGAAAGGTATCGACTACAAGGCCCAGGGCCTTGGTGACTGTATCGATTGCACGATGTGCGTGCAGGTCTGCCCGACCGGTATCGACATCCGCGATGGCCTGCAGATCGAGTGCATCGGCTGCGCGGCCTGCATCGACGCCTGCGACAGCATCATGGACAAAATGGATTACCCGCGCGGCCTGATCTGCTACACCACCGAACACAACCTGTCCGGGCAGAAAACCCATAAACTGAGGCCTCGCCTGATCGGTTATGCCATCGTGTTACTGGCAATGATCAGCCTGTTGGTCACTGCATTCGTGATGCGCTCGCTGGTCGGTTTCGACGTCAGCAAAGACCGCGTGCTATACCGCGAAAACGCTGAAGGCAGGATCGAAAACGTCTACAGCCTGAAGATCATGAACAAGGATCAGCGCGACCACACTTACGTGCTCGAAGCCAGCGGTTTGCCGGATCTGCGCCTGCAAGGCAAGCGCGAGATCAAGGTCGCGGCCGGTGATATTTTCAGCATGCCGGTCGAGTTGTCGAGCGCACCGGAACAACTGCCATCGAGCACCAACGAGGTGAAATTCATCCTCAAGGATGCCGATGACGACAGCGTCCACGTTGAAGCCAAGAGCCGATTCATCGGCCCACAAATCCGTTGAGAGAACTGAACATGCCCGCAGCAAACGCCGCAAGTCCCTGGTACAAGCACCTTTGGCCATGGATCATCATCGGGATTCTGGCCTGTTCGGTGACGCTGACCCTGTCCATGGTGACCATCGCGGTGAACAACCCGGACAACCTGGTCAACGACAACTACTACGAGGCCGGCAAGGGCATCAACCGTTCGCTGGATCGTGAGTTATTGGCGCAAAACCTGAAGATGCGCGCCAATGTGCACCTGGATGATGTCACTGGCGAAGTCGATCTGCGCCTGAGCGGCGACAGCCAGCCGAAGACCCTGGAGCTGAATCTGATTTCGCCGACCCAGCCGGAGAAGGATCGCAAGATCATCCTGACTCGCAGCGAAAGCGAAGCGGGCCGCTACATCGGTCAATTGGGTGACAAGGTCGAAGGTCGCCGGTTTGTCGAATTGCTCGGCAGTCAGGATGACCACGTCTGGCGTATGTTCGAAGAAGAACTGGTCAGCCACGACAAGGACCTGCTGCTCGGCGACGAACCCCTGCAAGGCGCCGAAGACCTGAAGAAGTAAACAACTTCAAAAGCCCCCTCACCCTAGCCCTCTCCCCCAGGAGAGGGAACTGATCTCGAGCGTTTGCACGTGTTGTGTATGGCTGTGAGGATTTCGAAGACTGAACCTGTTTTTCCGGCTCACACCGATCGGCTCCCTCTCCCTCCGGGAGAGGGCTGGGGTGAGGGCAAGCGGACAACCCCAATGCAAGGGCTTACCCCCCCAACGATGCCATGACCACCCCACTCCCCTGCTACCACTGCGCCCTGCCCGTCCCGTCCGGCAGCCGCTTCACCGCTGTCGTACTCGGGGAATCCCGCGAATTCTGCTGCCCTGGCTGCCAGGCCGTGGCCGAAGCCATCGTCGCTGGCGGTCTGCAAAGTTATTACCAGCATCGCAGCGAAGCCTCGGCCAACCCCGAGGCGCTGCCGGTGCAACTGGTCGATGAGTTGGCGCTGTACGACCGCGCCGACGTGCAAAAACCGTTCGTTCGTCATGAAGGCGATCTGGCCGAAACCACCTTGCTGATGGAAGGCATCAGTTGCGCAGCCTGTGGCTGGCTGATCGAGAAACACCTGCGCACGCTGCCCGCCGTGGCCGAGGCGCGCCTGAACCTGTCCAACCATCGCCTGCACGTAAGCTGGGTCGATGCGCAATTGCCGCTGAGCCAAATCCTCGCCGAGCTGCGCCACATCGGTTACGCCGCGCATCCGTATCAGGCCGACCGCGCCAGCGAACAACTGGCCAGCGAAAACCGTCTGGCCCTGCGCCAGCTCGGTGTGGCCGGGCTACTGTGGTTCCAGGCGATGATGGCGACGATGGCGACCTGGCCGGAATTCAACATCGACCTCAGTCCCGAGCTGCACACGATTCTGCGCTGGGTGGCGTTGTTCCTGACCACGCCAATCGTGTTCTACAGTTGCGCGCCGTTCTTCAAAGGGGCGATGCGCGATTTGCGTACCCGGCACCTGACCATGGATGTCTCGGTGTCGCTGGCCATCGGCAGTGCTTATATCGCCGGCATCTGGACCTCGATCACCGGTGTCGGCGAGTTGTATTTCGACGCGGTGGGCATGTTCGCGCTGTTTTTGCTCGCCGGACGCTATCTGGAACGCCGCGCCCGGGAACGCACCGCGGCCGCCACGGCGCAGTTGGTCAATCTGTTGCCCGCTTCGTGTCTGCGCCTGGACAACCACGGCCAGAGCGAACGCATCCTGCTCAGCGAATTGCGCCTGGGTGATCAAATTCTCGTCCAGCCCGGCTCGATTCTGCCGGCAGACGGCAAAATCATCGTTGGCCAGTCGAGCATCGACGAATCGCTGCTGACCGGCGAATACCTGCCACAGGCGCGCATGCCCGGTGATGCGGTGACCGCCGGCACGCTGAATGTCGAAGGCGCGCTGACGGTTGAAGTGCAGGCGCTGGGCCAGGACACGCGGTTGTCGGCCATCGTCCGCCTGCTCGACCGCGCCCAGGCGGAAAAACCACGGCTGGCAGAAATCGCCGACCGGGCCGCGCAATGGTTCCTGCTGTTGTCTTTGATCGCTGCGGCCGCCATTGGCCTGCTGTGGTGGGAGCTGGATTCCTCTCGCGCCTTCTGGATTGTCCTCGCCATGCTGGTCGCGACCTGCCCGTGCGCGCTGTCGCTGGCCACGCCGACGGCGCTGACTGCCGCCACCGGCACCTTGCACAAACTCGGCCTGCTGTTGACGCGCGGGCATGTGCTGGAAGGCCTGAATCAGATCGACACAGTGATTTTCGATAAGACCGGCACGCTCACCGAAGGCCGCCTGGTACTGCGCTCGATCCGCCCGCTCGGCGCGCTCGACAGCGATCAGTGCCTGAGCCTTGCCGCCGCCCTGGAAAACCGTTCGGAACACCCGATTGCCCGCGCCTTTGGCCGCGCTCCGCTGGCGGCTGAAGACGTCCACAGTACCCCGGGGCTTGGCCTCGAAGGGCTGGTCGGCGAGCAGCGCTTGCGCATCGGTCAGGCCGGGTTTGTCTGTGCTCTCAGCGGCGCCGCCGTGCCATCAATGCCGAATGATGCAGGCCAGTGGTTGCTGCTCGGTGACGCTCACGGCCCGCTGGCCTGGTTCGTTCTCGACGACCGCCTGCGCGACGATGCTCCGGCGCTACTTGCCGCGTGCAAGGCGCGCGGTTGGCGCACATTGTTGTTGTCGGGCGATAGCTCGCCGATGGTCGCCAGTGTTGCCGCCGAACTGGGCATTGATGAAGCCCATGGCGGCCTGCGCCCGGACGACAAGCTGCAAGTGTTGCAACAGTTGCACAAGGAAGGTCGCAAAGTGCTGATGCTCGGCGATGGCGTCAACGATGTGCCGGTGCTGGCTGCCGCAGATATCAGCGTGGCCATGGGCTCGGCCACCGATCTGGCGAAAACCAGTGCCGATGCTGTCCTCCTGTCCAATCGTCTCGACGCTTTGGTCCAAGCCTTCACGCTGGCACGGCGCACTCGCCGGGTAATCATCGAGAACCTGCTGTGGGCGGCGCTGTACAATGGCCTCATGTTGCCGTTCGCCGCCCTCGGCTGGATCACCCCGATATGGGCCGCCGTCGGCATGTCGATCAGTTCGTTGACCGTGGTGCTCAACGCCCTGCGCCTGACTCGGTTGCCGAGCGCGCCGGCCCTGCGCACCCCGTCAGAAACCCGCCCGCTGCCGGCCTGAGCCGCGCGGGCATGGAGTACAGATGCCAGCTCTCTACGTGATGATCCCGGCCGCACTGCTGATCGTGGCCATCGCCGTGTATATCTTTTTCTGGGCGGTGGACAGCGGTCAGTACGACGACCTCGACGGGCCGGCGCACAGCATCCTCTTCGACGATCAGGATCCGAATCACACGGCGGCCGTCGACGAAGCCAACGCCAGCAAGCCGGACGACAAGGCGCCACCCCATGCTTGAATTGGCACCCCTGCTGGTGTCGGCGCTGATCCTCGGCCTGCTCGGTGGCGGCCATTGCCTGGGCATGTGCGGCGGCTTGATGGGCGCGTTGACCCTGGCGATTCCCAAGGAGCAGCGCAGTCGACGCTTCCGTTTGTTGCTGGCGTACAACCTCGGGCGAATTCTAAGTTATGCCACGGCGGGACTGCTGATCGGCCTGGCGGGCTGGGCGGTGGCCAACAGTCCGGCGGCGCTGTTCATGCGCGTACTGGCCGGGCTATTGCTGATCGCCATGGGTTTGTATCTGGCCGGCTGGTGGAGCGGGCTGACGCGCATCGAAAGCCTTGGACGCGGTTTGTGGCGCTACATCCAGCCCGTGGCCAATCGCTTGCTGCCGGTGTCGAGCCTGCCGCGTGCGTTATTGCTGGGTGCGTTGTGGGGCTGGTTGCCGTGTGGATTGGTTTACAGCACGTTGCTGTGGAGCGCGAGCCAAGGCAATGCGCTGGACAGTGCATTGTTGATGCTTGCGTTCGGGCTTGGCACTTGGCCGGTGTTGCTCGCGACGGGCCTCGCCGCCGAGCGCGTCACCGCATTGCTGCGCAAGCGCAGCGTGCGCATGGCGGGGGGGGTGCTGGTGATTTTGTTCGGCATCTGGACCCTCCCTGGCCCACATCAGCATTGGTTGATGGGGCATTAAGATCAAAAGATCGCAGCCTTCGGCAGCTCCTACCTTTGGAATGCGTTTCCCTGTAGGAGCTGCCGAAGGCTGCGATCTTTTGATCTTATGCTGTTGATGCAAATCAAGATGCCCCTGCGCGCCCTCCCCTAGACTCGCCACACTGCCAGCCTATCCGGGGGAATGCCCGCATGCTCGACGCCATTCGTTGGGACACTGATCTGATCCGCCGCTACGACCTGGCGGGGCCGCGCTACACCTCTTATCCAACGGCCGTGCAATTCAACAGTCAGGTCGGCACCTTTGACCTGTTTCACGCCCTGCGTGACAGCCGCAAAGCCTTGCGCCCGTTGTCGCTGTACGTGCACGTACCGTTCTGCGCGAATATTTGCTACTACTGCGCCTGCAACAAGGTCATCACCAAGGATCGTGGCCGCGCCTTGCCGTATCTGCAACGGCTCGAGCAGGAGATCCAGCTGATCGCCTGCCATCTCGACCCGGCGCAGCAAGTCGAGCAACTGCATTTCGGCGGCGGCACCCCGACCTTTCTCAGCCACGACGAACTGCGTCAGCTGATGGCGCACCTGCGCAAGCATTTCAATCTGCTCGATGACGACTCCGGCGATTACGGCATCGAAATCGATCCGCGCGAAGCCGACTGGTCGACCATGGGCCTGCTGCGCGAACTGGGTTTCAACCGGGTCAGCATCGGCCTGCAGGACCTTGATCCGGTGGTGCAACGCGCGGTCAATCGCCTGCAAAGCCTGGAGGAAACCCGCGCCGTGATCGACGCCGCGCGCACCCTGCAATTTCGCTCGATCAACATCGACCTGATCTATGGCTTGCCCAAGCAGACCCCGGACAATTTCGCCCGTACCGTCGAGGAAGTCATCAGCCTGCAACCGGACCGACTCTCGGTGTTCAACTACGCGCACCTGCCGGAGCGCTTCATGCCGCAACGGCGGATCAACGCCAATGAACTGCCGAGCCCGGCGCACAAACTGGAAATGCTCCAGCGCACCATCGAGCAACTGACCGCTGCCGGTTATCGCTATATCGGCATGGATCATTTCGCCCTGCCCGACGATGAATTGGCGATCGCCCAGGAAGAGGAAACCCTGCAACGCAACTTCCAGGGCTACACCACCCACGGTCATTGCGACCTGATTGGCCTCGGCGTTTCAGCGATCAGCCAGATCGGCGACCTGTATTGCCAGAACAGCAGCGACCTCAACGAATACCAGCACACCCTCGCCTCTGCACAACTGGCGACCAGTCGGGGTTTGGTGTGCAATGCCGATGATCGGCTGCGGCGCGCGGTGATCCAGCAACTGATCTGCAATTTCAGCCTCGACTTCGCCGAGATCGAACAGCAATTCAACGTCGATTTTCAGGGCTATTTCGGCGCGCTGTGGCCGCAACTGCAAGGCATGGCCAACGATGGCCTGATTGAACTGAGTCGCGAAGGGATTGAAGTGCTGCCGGCCGGGCGCCTGTTGGTGCGCTCGGTGTGCATGGTGTTCGACGCCTACCTGGAACAACAGAACCGCCAGCGTTTCTCGCGGGTGATCTAGTTTTTCATCAGCAGCGAACCGACTTTCAGGTTCTGGTCTGCGCTCAGGCCCGATTGCCCGACCACTTTCGACAAGGCCAGATTGGCCGTGATCAAGCCGGTATTCAGCGCGGCGATGGCGCCGCGCAAGCTGGCAGCCTTGATGATCTTTTCTTCGTTGGTCAGGCGCTTGTCAGCCATCACCGCTTCGATGAGCGCCTTTTTCTCGGCAATCTCTTTTTGCAATTTGCGGATCATCTTCAGCAATTGCTGGATGTTCTCAGGCAAACCGCTTTCTTCGATATCGCGATTATCGCCGCCAGCGCCGGCGGATTTTTCGATGGAGGCTCCGGACAGCGACACTTTGACGCCCTCGACCAAGGTCGGGGTTGCGTCTTCGGTCGAGCTGGCGTCGCGGGCGTTGCCCGAAGACGTTTTAAACGTCTCCGGCAAAGCCGCAACGTCGCTGCCAGCGGGGCTGAGCGTGCCAATGGCGGCCATCGATTCATTCCTTGTATGCGTTCTGATACCTGTTTATCGGCTGCTTGCTCTGCGGCTTTATGGCTGTGGGACAAAGTCGCCACAGACTGGCCTGAATGTCCTCCCGTGGGTTACCCTTACGGCTTATGTGTGTTTTCCCACAAGGATTTAAGAAATGTCCGAGCCAGTCAAACTGCGCGCTCATAACCAGGCTCATTGCAAGGATTGCAGCCTGGCCCCTCTCTGCCTGCCACTTTCTCTGAATCTGGAAGACATGGATGCGCTGGACGAAATCGTTAAACGCGGCCGCCCGCTGAAAAAGGGTGAGTTCCTGTTCCGTCAGGGCGACACGTTCGATTCCGTTTATGCAGTACGCTCCGGCGCCCTGAAAACCTTCAGCCTGAGCGACAGCGGCGAAGAACAACTGACCGGTTTCCACCTGCCGAGCGAACTGGTCGGCCTGTCCGGCATGGACACCGAGAAGCACCCGGTGTCCGCCCAAGCGCTGGAAACCACCTCGGTCTGCGAAATTCCTTTCGAACGCCTCGACGAACTGGCCCTGCAATTGCCGCAATTGCGCCGTCAGTTGATGCGCGTGATGAGCCGCGAAATCCGCGACGACCAGCAAATGATGTTGCTGCTGTCGAAAAAAACCGCCGACGAGCGCATCGCCACGTTTCTGGTCAACCTGTCGGCACGCTTCCGCGCTCGCGGCTTCTCGGCCAATCAGTTCCGCCTGGCAATGTCGCGTAACGAAATCGGCAACTACCTCGGTCTGGCGGTGGAAACTGTGTCCCGAGTGTTCACGCGCTTCCAGCAGAACGAGCTGATTGCCGCCGAGGGCAAGGAGATCCACATCCTCGACCCGATCCAGCTCTGCGCCCTGGCCGGTGGCTCGCTCGAAGGCTAATGCCGATCCGCGGTTGAGCGAACCGTTTCAGCCGCGGGTATACTGCGCCGTTTGCAGCCCTGCCAGGACACCTCGACGATGGTCTTCGACTCCTTCGACATCAAATCCCTGATCCGCCCCGTGATCGACTTCCCGAAACCGGGCGTGATCTTTCGCGACATCACCCCGCTGTTCCAGTCGCCAACCGCCCTGCGCCTGGTGATGGACAGCTTCGCCCACCGCTACGTCGAAGCCGACTTCACCCACATCGGTGCGATGGATGCGCGCGGTTTCCTGATCGGTTCGGTATTGGCTTATCAGTTGAACAAGCCGCTGGTGCTGTTCCGCAAGCAAGGCAAACTGCCGGCGGACGTGTTGGCCGAAGGTTACGCGACCGAGTACGGCGAAGCGTTCCTCGAAGTGCACGCCGACAGCCTGTGCGAAGGCGATTCGGTGGTGATGTTCGATGACTTGATCGCCACCGGCGGAACGCTGATCGCGGCGGCCAACCTGATTCGCCGGATGGGCGCGCGGGTGCATGAGGCGGCGGCGATCATTGATTTGCCGGAGCTGCAAGGTTCGCAGCGTCTGCAGGACATGGGCATCCCGACGTTTTGCCTGACGCAGTTTGCGTTGACCGATAAATAATCAAGGTCAAAAGATCGCAGCCTTCGGCAGCTCCTACATTGGGATGTGCGTTTCCCTGTATGAGCTGCCGAAGGCTGCGATCTTTTGCTTTTAAAGCCCCATCTGCTTGCTGATGATTTCGTTCATCACCTCACGCGTCCCGCCGCCAATCGACAGAATGCGGTTATCCCGATACAGCCGTTCCACCAGGCTCTCGCGCATGTAACCCAACCCACCAAGAATCTGCACCGCCTCCGTGGTGATCCGGTCCGAGGTGTCCGTGGCAAAGTTCTTCGCCATGGAGATCTCCTTGATCACACTTTGCCCCGCCGCCATCTTCGCCGCTTGCCGGTAAGTGAACTCGCGCGACACCTCCAGCGCCGTGGCCATCTCGGCGAGTCGATGCTTGATCACCTGGAACTTGCCGATCGGCTTGCCGAACGCTTCACGCTCGCGCGCCCATTTCAGGCTTTCCTCCAGTGCGAGCTGTGAAGTCATGTTGGCCATCAGTGCCAGTGCCAGGCGTTCACTCTGGAAATTGCCCATGATGCAGGCGAAGCCCATATTCTCGGCGCCGATCAGATTTCCTACCGGCACTCGGCAGTCGTCGAAGAACAATTCAGCGGTGTCCGACGCCCACCAACCCATTTTCTTCAACTGCCGGCCGACGGTGAAACCGGCGGTGCCTTTCTCGATCAGCAGCAGGCTGATGCCGCCGAAACCCGCCGCGCCGGTGCGCACCGCAACGGTGTAGTAATCGGCGCGTACGCCACTGGTGATAAAGGTTTTGCTGCCGCTGACCCGGTAATAATCGCCGTCGCGCACGGCACGGGTTTGCAGGTTGGCGACGTCGGAACCACCGCCCGGCTCGGTCACGGCCAAGGCGCTGATTTTTTCGCCGCTGAGCACTTGCGGGACGACGCGATCACGCACGTCGGGGAGCGCCCATTTGACGATCGGTGGCAGACCGATATCCAGCGAGCCCAGCCCCGCGACGAGTCCACCTGAGCCGCAGCGCATCAGTTCTTCACTGGCGGCGACCTTGGCGAATAGATCACCTGCATGGCTGCCGCCCAGCGCTTCGGGGTAACCGATGCCGAGGATCCCGGCGGCGCCGGCCTTCAGGTAGAGCTCACGCGGAAAGCTTTCGGCTTCTTCCCACTCGTCAATGCCAGGCAGGATTTCGCGCTCGACGAAACGTCTGACGCTGTCGCGGACCATTTGATGGCTGGGGTCGAAGTATTCCTGAAAGGCAGGCATGGGCGAGCTCCACGGAAGGGTTCGCCGACGTTAACCGAGCGCTTGCTTGGTTTACAAGATACAGAAGATCAAAAGATCGTAGCCTGCGGCAGCTCCTACATCCGAATGCGTTTCCCTGTAGGAGCTGCCGCAGGCTGCGATCTTTTGATTTTTATCAGAGGGCGATCGGTTTACGCCCGGCAAACGAATGCGCCAGCGTGCCGCCGTCAACCAGTTCCAGCTCGCCGCCCAACGGCACACCATGGGCAATCCGCGAGGCGATCAGGCCTTTGTGCTGCAACAACTGCGCGATGTAGTGCGCCGTGGCCTCGCCTTCCACCGTCGGATTGGTCGCGAGGATGACTTCAGCAAACGTGCCCGCCTCTTCGATCCGCGCCATCAGTTGCGGAATGCCGATCGCCTCAGGCCCCAAGCCATCGAGCGGCGACAAATGCCCCTTGAGCACAAAGTAGCGCCCCCGGAAACCGGTCTGCTCGACTGCGTAAACGTCCATCGGCCCTTCCACCACGCACAGCAACGTATCGTCGCGGCGAGTATCGGCGCATTGCGGGCACAGATCGTCTTCGGTCAGCGTGCGACATTGCCGGCAGTGGCCGACGCCTTCCATGGCCTGGCTCAAGGCCTGGGCGAGACGCAAGCCGCCGCTGCGGTCACGCTCGAGCATCTGCAACGCCATGCGCTGGGCGGTTTTCTGACCCACGCCCGGCAAGGTGCGCAGAGCGTCGATCAGTTGGCGAATCAAAGGGCTGAAGCTCATGGGTAAAAAGTCCGACAAAACAACGAGACGCGGTTTATACCCGCGCCTCCGGCCAGCGTCAAATACTCAGTCCGGGGCAACCCGAACCACCAGTTTGCCGAAGTTGCGCCCTTCCAGCAGGCCGATAAACGCCTCGGGCGCCTGCTCCAGGCCTTCGACCACGTCTTCGCGGAATTTCACCTTGCCGTCGCGTACCCACGGCACCATGTGGCTGATGAATTCCGGCTGACGGTCACCATAATCGTCAAAGACGATGAAGCCCTGAATGCGCACGCGTTTGGTCAGCAGCGTGCGTTGCAGCATCGGCAGACGATCCGGGCCCTGCGGTGCCTCAGAGGCGTTGTAACCGGCAATCAGACCGCACAGCGGGATGCGCGCCTTGGCGTTGAGCAACGGCACGACCGCGTCGAACACGTGGCCACCGACGTTCTCGTAATAGATGTCGATGCCCTTGGGGCAGGCTTTGGCCAATTGTTCGGCGAAGTCTGCGGCCTTGTGATCGATGCAGGCGTCGAAACCCAATTCCTCGACCACGTATTTGCACTTCTCGGCACCGCCAGCCACACCCACGGTGCGCAGGCCTTTGATTTTCGCCACTTGGCCAACCACCGAACCCACGGCACCGGACGCTGCGGCAACCACCAGCGTTTCACCTTCCTTCGGCTGGCCGATGTCCATCAGCCCCATGTACGCGGTCATCCCCGGCATGCCCAGCACGCCGAGGGCCATCGACGGGCTCGGCAACCCCGACGGAATCGGAATGATGTTGCGGCCGTCGCTGATGCTGTGGCTCTGCCAACCGGTGGCGCCGACCACCAGATCGCCTTTATGGAATTTCGGATGACGCGAATCCTCGACACGGCTGACAGCACCACCGGTCATCACTTCGCCGATTTGTACCGGGGCGGCGTAGGAAGGTGCGTCGCTCATGCGTCCGCGCATGTAGGGGTCAAGGGAGAGGTAAAGGGTTTTCAGCAGTACCTCGCCATCCTGCAGATCCGGCAGGGCTTCGCGTTCGAGGCGGAAGTTTTCCGGGGTCGGCGCGCCGACCGGGCGCGAGGCGAGAACGAAACGTTGGTTGAGCGTGAGAGGGTCGGACATGTCAGCGTCTCCTGTGAATGATGAATTCAGCGGGTATAGGGAGCAGACCGTTGAGGCTTTTGCACGTTCGATGTTTATACAGGCGAACCGGGCTGATCGTTCCCATGCTCCGCGTGGGAATGCCTCAACGGACGCTCTGCGTTCGACTCTGGACTTGGGACGCGGAGCGTCCCGAGCGGCATTCCCACGCAGAGCGTGGGAACGATCAATGGGGCAGAAACAAAAATGCCAGGCGCGATGCCTGGCATTTTGTGTAGCTCATCTGCCGCCAAATGGCGAATCAGAATGGCAGTTTCATACCGGCTGGCAGGTTCATGCCGGCGGTCATGCCGCCCATTTTTTCCTGGCTGTTGGCTTCGATCTTGCGCACGGCGTCGTTGACGGCGGCGGCTACGACGGCTTCGAGCATTTCTTTGTCGTCTTCGCTCAGGCCTTCAACCAGGCTCGGGTCGATGCTGACGCTTTTGACGTCGTGACGACCGGTCATCACCACGGTGACCATATCGCCGCCGGCCTTGCCGGTGACTTCGGCGTTGGCCAGTTCTTCCTGCATCTTGGCCATTTTTTCCTGCATCTGCTGCGCCTGCTTCATCAGGCCGGCCATGCCACCTTTCATCATGGGAATCACCTCAAAAGTACTTGGATCAAAACAGCGCCCGGCCAGCGAGGCCGGGCACCTTCAGTTATTAGCCCTGGGCGACCAAGGCGTCGACAGGTTCAATAGTATCGTGTCGCACGACGGCACCGAACTGCTGGACCATCTGCTGGATGAACGGATCGCCGTGGATCGACTCCTCCGCCTCGCGCTGACGGTTGGCCCGGCGACGGGACGCGGCCTGGGCCGGGGTTTCCTGCTCGGGCTTGATCAGCTCGATGGTCAGCGTCAGCGGGCGGCCATGGAACTGGTTCAACGCATCGTTGAGACGACGCTGTTGCGTGGCATTGAACAGTGCGCTGTGCGCCGGGTCGAGGTGCATCAGCCAATGGTCGCCATCGACACCGATCAACGTGCAGTTGGCGGCGATGCTGCCGGTCATGCCGGAAATCGGCAGTTTCGGGAACAACTCCAGCCATTGCAATGCGAGGCCGGTGGCGGGTGCGGCAGCCGGTTCCGGCTCAGGTTCCGGCGCAGGCTCGGCGGCGTGTTCGCTGGCCAGTTCGTCGAGGTAGCTGTAGGCCGAGTCGATGTCCGGCTCGATGTAATCCTCGTCCAGCGGCGGCTCGTCGTCCATGTCCATGCCCGGTGTGGCGGCATCGACTTCGGCGACCGACGGCTCGGGAATCGGCGCGGCAGCCCACTCGGGGGCGTCCGGGACGACGCTGTCCGGGGTCGGCAACGGCATCGGCGGCAACTCGGGTTGCTCAGCGGCGGTTTCCAGCATTGGCTCGACGGCAGGCTGCTGGGCAGGCTCGGGCTCGGCTTCTGGCTCAGGCTCAGGCTCAACCGGGTCATTCCATGGCAGGTCGACGACTGCTTCGGCGACGACGGGCGCAGGTTCCGGTTCTGGCTGCGAAACCGGAGCAACCGGAGCAACCGGAGCAACCGGAGCAGGCTCAGGCACCGGGGCAGGAGCTGCCACTGGTGCAGGTGCTAGCGCAGGCGTTGGCGCAACAGCCGCAGCAACTACCGGCGCAGGTTTAGGCGCGGCAGCCACTGAGTTTGCGGAATCAACTGTGGCCTGGCTGATCCCCACTGGCTTTAGCGGTTGCCTCGGCGCGTCCGCAGTGTCGGCGGGCCGGAAGGCCAGCATTCGCAGCAGGACCATTTCGAAACCGCCGCGCGGATCCGGCGCCAGCGGCAAATCGCGGCGACCGATCAGGCCCATCTGGTAATAGAACTGCACGTCTTCGGCCGGCAAGGCCTGCGCCAAGGCCAGCACGCGATCGCGGTCGCCATGGCCGTTGTCGACACCTTCCGGCAGCGCCTGAGCGATGGCTACGCGGTGCAGCACGTTGAGAATTTCCGACAGCACGCCGTTCCAGTCCGGGCCTTGCTCGGCCAGGTGACGCACGCCTTCGAGCAGCGCCTTGGCGTCGCCTTCGATCAACGAATGCAGGACGTCATAGACCTGACCGTGATCGAGCGTGCCGAGCATCGCCCGCACGTCGGTGGCCAGCACCTTGCCTTCACCGAAGGCGATCGCCTGATCGGTCAGGCTCATGGCATCACGCATCGAACCGTCAGCGGCGCGACCGAGCAGCCACAGCGCATCGTCTTCGAACGGCACGTTTTCGGCGGTCAGTACGTGGGTCAGATGCTCGACCACACGCTCAGGCGTCATGTTCTTCAGCGAGAACTGCAGGCAGCGCGACAAAATCGTTGCCGGAAGTTTCTGCGGGTCAGTGGTCGCCAGGATGAATTTGACGTACGGCGGCGGCTCTTCGAGGGTTTTCAGCAGCGCATTGAAGGAATGGCTGGAAAGCATGTGCACTTCATCGATCAGGTAGACCTTGAAGCGCCCACGGCTCGGGGCGTACTGCACGTTGTCGAGCAGTTCGCGGGTGTCTTCGACCTTGGTCCGGCTCGCGGCGTCGATCTCGATCAGGTCGACGAAACGGCCCTCGTCGATTTCACGGCACACCGAGCACTCGCCGCACGGGCTGGAAGTGATACCTGTCTCACAGTTCAGGCATTTGGCAATGATCCGCGCAATCGTGGTTTTACCCACCCCGCGCGTACCGGTGAACAGGTACGCATGGTGCAGCCGCTGGCTGTCCAAGGCATTGATCAGAGCCTTGAGCACATGGGTCTGGCCGACCATTTCGCGGAACGAGCGCGGACGCCATTTACGTGCAAGAACCTGATAACTCATCGAAAACCGTCGCAACGAAGGAAGCTGAAGCGGCTAATGCTAGCGGAGCAGGGGCAAAATTGCATCCGGTGTCCTCGTCTAATATGGCTAAGCTGCATGAGCAGAGGCTTTTATCGGCTCAGGATCGGGAATTACCGGAGCGTTTATGCGTTGGGCCTTGGGGGCACTGCTGGGAATCAGCCTGAGCGTGACGGCAGCGGAACCGCCGTTGCGCTTCGCCATGCCCGACAGCTGGGCGATGCCCATGGTGCAATTCGAACGCGGCCGCCCGACCCAGGGCATCCTCTACGACCTCATGCTCAGCCTGGCCACCCAGGTTGGTGTGCCGGCGGAGTTTCACGTCCTGCCGCGTGCACGGGTACAAAGTGCCATGGAGCACGGCGAGATCGACGTGCGCTGCTATGCCGCGCAATCTTGGCTGCCGAATCAGTCGGGGGATTACATCTGGAGTCTGCCGCTGTTGTTCCAGCGAGATCTGTTGATCAGCCGCAAGGATCAACCTGCCAACGTCGATCCTTCCAGCTTGCCCCGCCAATCCATCGGCACCGTGCTTGGCTACATCTACCCTACCCTGCAGCCGTTGTTCGATGCCGATCGCTTGCACCGCGAAGATGCGCGCAATCAGGAGCAGGTATTGGAGAAGTTGCTGGCCGGGCGTTATCGCTATGCGGTGAGCAATCAGTGGACGCTGGACTGGTTTAATCAGCGACTGACGTCGGATAAGCAATTGCAAGCGGTGGCGGTGTTGCAAGAGCAGAAGGTCGGTTGCTACGTGAGGAATGACCCGAAGGTGCCGGTGCAGCGGATCTTGCGCACGTTGTTGCGGATGAAGATGTCGGGGGAGATTGATGAGATTATCCGGCTGTATACCGGGTCCTCTGAAGCCACCCCATAACCCCTGTGGGAGCGGGCTTGCTCGCGAATACGGTGTCTCAGTCAACTCATCACTGGCAGGTCTGACGCCTTCGCGAGCAAGCCCGCTCCCACAGTTGATCCAGGGCGCTGGCCAAATCGCAGACACAAAAAAACCGCAGTGGGCGAAACCCATGCAGTTCTGGTTGAAGCGTTCGATTGTTCGTTAAGGTGGTAACCCCACCAGCCACACCCCGGCACACAATGTTCCCGCTGTGGCTGCTGCCTTCCGGCTCTGACCAGGTTCACGGGTAATCGTTGCGGGGGGACCGATGGGGTCACCATAACGACGCTTGCCTGTCGGCGAGCCGCGCCATTGTACCTATCTGAGATGAAGTTACAACCGTTGGTTGCAGATTAAAAATATGAATCGCTTCAAGGACATAAAGATCGCAGCTTGCGGCAGCTCCTACAAAGATTCGCGTTCACCTGTAGGAGCTGCCGAAGGCTCGGGCCGCGATCGGACGATCTTTTGACCTTATAGCGCCAAAACCTCATCCGCCTTGCCGCCCGCCTGCTGGATCACCAGATGAATGAAGTGCAGTTTGGCGATCGCCGGCGCCGGCAGCACGAACGGGTAGAAATCCGGTTGGCCCATGCTGCGGGACAATTCATTGAGCATCCCGGCCAGTTCGATCCACGCGTTGACGAACGACAGGAACGCCTCGCCACCGGGATGCTCCGGCTCATACAGCGTGCTAGGCGGAAACGGCTGGTAGTCGAAATCCATTTCCCGTGCGCTCATGCCAAAGCCCAGCGCGGTGTCCACAGCGTCCATCATGTGCAGGTAATGCGCCCAGGTTTCCGCCCAGTCTTCCCACGGGTGCATGGTTGCGTAGGCGCTGACGTAGTGCTGCGGCCAGTCGAGTGGCGCGCCTTGCAGGTAGTGACGATCGAGCGCCTCGGCGTAACTGGCACGCTCGTCGCCGAACAGCTGGCGAAACGAGTCGAGCCATGGGCCGTTGGCGATCAGTCGATCCCAGTAATAGTGGCCGACCTCATGGCGAAAATGTCCGAGCAGCGTGCGATACGGCTCGTGCATCTGCGCCCTCACCTGCTCGCGGTGGGCGTCGTCGGCTTCCTTGATGTCGAGGGTGATCAAGCCGTTGGCGTGGCCGGTCATCGGCGCATTGCCTTCGAGGTCGACGCCGATGAAATCGAAGGCCAGGCCGGTGTCTTCATCCACGGTTTTCGGAATGACTTGCAAGCCGAGGGTGATCAACTGCGCGACAAGACGACGCTTGGCGATTTCGACCTTGCGCCAGCGCTCGGGGTTATCCGGGTCGGACAGGTCGGGAATGGTGCGATTGAGGCTGCAGGCGACGCACAAGGCATCGTCAACGTTGGCCGGCAGCAACCAGTTGCACGCGGCCGGGGTGTCGAGATTGGCGCAGCGGCGAAACAGGCCTGCGTCGGGATCAGCATCCAGTGTCCAGGTGCCGTTCTGTGCGCCGGGCGACAGCGACGTGATGCGGCTTTCCTCCGGCTGGTAACCGAGCAAGGCATTGCAAGCCAGGCACTGGCTGTTGCGAAAGAACAGCGACTGGCCGCAACGGCACGGCCAGACTTTGCTGTTGCGTGAGGATTCGCCCATGAACGGCGCGATGATGCGGGAACTGAGCTGCTCGAAAAAGCGGTGCATGGCGATCTCTCCCTGGGGCTTGCCAAGACTAGATCATTCCCATGACAACATCGTTCCCACCCATAACAGTGCAACCAGGTGATTGCACCATTGTGGCGAGGGGATTTATCCCCGTTGGGTTGCGAAGCGACCCCAAATCCATACAACGCGGTTAGTCAGATGTACCGCGCTGTACGGTTTTGCGACGACTGCGTCGCCGAACGGGGATAAATCCCCTCGCCACAGGGTTTTGTGTCAGACCTGAAGGCTATGAGCTTTGTGTCAGACCTGAAGACTATGGGCTTTGTGTCAGACCTGAAGGCCATGGGCTTTTTGTGTCAGACCTGAAGGCCATGGGCTTTGTGTCAGACCTGCAGGCCATGGGCTTTGTGTCAGACCTGAAGGCCGTGGGTTTTGAGGAAGGCGATGAAGGTTTCTTCGTCCATCACTTTCACACCCAGCTCATTGGCTTTGGTCAGTTTGGAACCGGCACCGGGACCGGCAACGACGCAATGAGTTTTCGCCGAGACCGAACCAGCGACTTTAGCGCCCAGACTTTCCAAGTGATCCTTGGCCACGTCCCGGCTCATCAACTCGACCTTGCCGGTCAGCACCCAAGTCTCGCCAGACAACGGCAAGCCTTCGATCACCTTCTTCTCGCTCTGCCAGTGCATGCCGAAATCGCGCAGTTGTTTCTCGGATTCTTCAGCCAGTTGCCGATGCTCAGGCAAAGCAAAAAACTCGCGAACCGAATTCGCCTGCTTCTCTGGCAACGCCTGACGCATGTCCAGCCAGTCGGCATTCATCACCGCTTCCAGTGAGCCGAACTTGTCCGCCAGTTTCTGCGCGCCACCAGGGCCGACCGAAGGAATGTGCAGCTTGTCGAGGAAGCCACCCAGCGTGGTGCTGGCGGCAAACTCGGCGCCCAACTCACCCTGATCCTGAATTTGCAAACCATGCCCCAGCAGCTCGGTAATCACCTGCTGGTTATGCGCATCTTCAAAGAAGCTGTGAATCTCGTGCGCCACTTCCAGACCGACATCCGGCAGATACGTCAGCACTTGCGGCAACGCCTGCTGCACCCGCTCCAGCGAACCCAGCGAGCGCGCCAGCACTTTGGCCGTCTCCTCGCCGACATCAGGAATACCCAGTGCATAAATGAAACGCGCGAGGCTCGGCTTCTTGCTGTCCTCGATGGCCGCCAGCAGCTTGTTGCTGGAGACTTCGGCAAAACCTTCGAGGTCGACGATGTCGTCGAACTTAAGCGCGTACAGGTCGGCCGGCGAACTGACCAGACCTTCATCGACCAACTGCTCGACGCTCTTGTCGCCCAAGCCTTCGATGTCCATCGCGCGGCGCGAGACGAAGTGAATGATCGCCTGCTTCAATTGCGCGCCACAGGCCAGACGCCCGACGCAGCGATACACCGCGCCTTCGCTGACGGTTTCCTTGCCCTTGCTGCGCTTGACCAGTTGCGTGCGTTCGACGTGCGAACCGCACACCGGGCAGCTCTCGGGGATCGCCACCGGACGGGCGTTTTCCGGACGACGCTCGGTGACCACTTGCACCACTTGCGGGATCACATCACCGGCGCGGCGGATGATCACGGTGTCGCCGATCATCAGGCCCAGACGCGCGACTTCGTCCATGTTGTGCAACGTGGCGTTGGCGACGGTAACGCCAGCCACCTTGACCGGTTTCAGGCGCGCGACCGGTGTAACCGCGCCAGTGCGACCGACCTGAAACTCGACGTCGAGCAGCTCGGTGAGTTCTTCCATCGCCGGGAATTTATGCGCGATCGCCCAACGCGGTTCGCGGGCGCGGAAGCCCAGTTCGCGCTGATCGGCAATGCTGTTGACCTTGAACACCACACCGTCGATTTCATACGTCAGCGAGTTACGGCGCGCGCCGATGTCGCGGTAGTAATCGAGGCATTCGTCGATGCCCTTGGCCAGCTTCAGCTCGTGACTGATCGGCATGCCCCACTGCTGCAACTGCTTGAGGTTGCCGATGTGGGTGTCGGCAATATCGTGCGAGACCTGACCGATGCCGTAGCAGCAGAATTCCAGCGGACGGTTGGCGGTGATCTTCGAATCGAGCTGACGCAAGCTGCCGGCGGCGGCGTTGCGCGGGTTGGCGAAGGTCTTGCCGCCGACTTCCAGTTGCGAGGCGTTGAGGCGCTCGAAACCGGCCTTGGACATGAACACTTCGCCGCGCACTTCCAGGGTCGCCGGCCAGCCTTCACCTTGCAGCTTCAGCGGAATGTTGCGCACGGTGCGCACGTTGACGCTGATGTCTTCACCGGTGGTGCCGTCGCCGCGTGTGGCGCCGCGCACCAGCACGCCGTCCTGATAGAGCAGGCTGACCGCCAGGCCATCGAGCTTCGGCTCGCAGCTGTATTCCACCGCTGCACCGCCGCCGAACAGATCGCCAGCGGGGATATCCAGACCTTCGGTGACGCGGCGATCGAACTCGCGCATGTCGGTTTCTTCGAAGGCGTTGCCGAGGCTGAGCATCGGCACTTCGTGACGCACCTGAGTGAACGCGGTGAGCGCCACGCTGCCGACGCGCTGGGTCGGCGAATCGCTGGTGATCAGTTCCGGGTTGGCCGCTTCCAGCGCCTTGAGCTCGTGGAACAACCGGTCGTACTCGGCGTCCGGAATGCTCGGCTCGTCGAGGACGTGGTAACGGTAGTTGTGCTGATCGAGTTCAGCGCGCAGCTCGAGAATGCGGTTTTTGGCGGCGGTCATGGGTGTTCTCTCATAAAGCAAAAGAGCAGCCGAGGCTGCTCCAGTTTCATCCTTAAAAGATCGCAGCCTCGTTGCACTCGCCAGCTCCTACAGGATCGCGATCCTTTGTAGGAGCTGCCGCAGGCTGCGATCTTTTGATCTGGCCTTAGCGCTTCTGGGTCAGGGCGCGGCGTTCGAATTCGACGATGCGCTGACGGTAGTGCTCAATCGTCTGCGCGGTCAAAACACTGCGCTGGTCATCTTTCAGTTCGCCATTGAGTTCCTGCGACAGCTTGCGGGCTGCAGCCACCATCACGTCGAAGGCTTGCTTCGGATGACGCGGGCCTGGCAGGCCGAGGAAGAAGCTCACCGCCGGGGTGCTGAAATGGTCGATGTCGTCCAGATCGAAGATGCCCGGCTTGACCGCATTGGCCATGGAGAACAGCACTTCACCGTTGCCGGCCATGCTTTCGTGGCGATGGAAAATATCCATCTCGCCGAAACGCAGACCGCTTTCGAGAATGTTCTGCAACAGCGCCGGGCCTTTGAAGCCGGCAGCGTCACGGCAGATCACGCTGATCACCAGAACTTCCTCGGCTTGCGGCTGATCTTTCTCGACCAGCGCCGGAGCAGGCTTGGTGTTTTCAACAAAATCGTCGTCACGGCTGCTGAAGCTCGGGCCGCCGTCCAGATCCAGGTCGAGGTTCAGGTCACCCTGAGCCGGGCCATTGCTGCCACGCTTGCCACGTTTCGAAGCGGATTCGCGAGGCTCGCGAGCTTCGCGGGCCGGCATGCTCACCGACGGCAGATCGTGTTCGTCCAGCTGTGGTTCTTTATGGTTGTCCAGAACGCGGGCCGGGCCCAACAGCTCAGCGCTGGTGTCCTCGTCCGGCAGGTTGGACAGACTTCGGTCAAGACGGAATTTCAGTTTTCCCTTGCCGCCGCGCATACGGCGCCAGCCATCGAAAAGAATACCGGCTATCACTATGATGCCGATGACGATCAGCCACTCGCGCAGACCGATTTCCATGTAATCCCGTGCCTCTATAAAAAATGCTGAAAAATAAGGGGTTTACACTGTGCAAACCGCTTTAAAACGTGGCGCCAACTCTATGTTCTGACAGGCGTTTTGCCCACGTATACGAAAAATTGACATTAAACTAGCACGACCAAAGACAACTTTACACCGTCTGTCTCATTGGCTTGCGCGAATATGTCGATTGGCCAGCAAGTCGAACGCGGTAAAAAAGTCCTACAACACCAAATTACCTTTCCGACACCACGCTGGCTCAGGCGTCCACCATCGCCATCGCCTCCTCGACATCCACGGCTACCAGTCGCGAACAACCCGGTTCATGCATCGTCACCCCCATCAACTGCTCGGCCATTTCCATGGCGATCTTGTTGTGGGTGATATAGATGAACTGCACGGTCTGCGACATCTCTTTGACCAAGCGTGCGTAGCGTCCAACGTTAGCGTCATCCAGTGGCGCGTCAACTTCATCGAGCATGCAGAACGGCGCCGGGTTCAACTTGAAGATGGCAAAAACCAATGCCAGCGCGGTCAGGGCTTTTTCCCCGCCGGAGAGCAAATGGATGGTGCTGTTCTTCTTCCCTGGCGGCTGCGCCATGATCGTTACCCCTGTATCGAGTAGATCTTCGCCCGTCAGTTCCAAATACGCCCGTCCACCACCGAAAACTTTTGGAAAAAGTGCCTGTAAACCGCCATTGATCTGATCAAAGGTATCTTTGAAGCGGTTACGGGTTTCCTTGTCGATCTTGCGAATGACGTTCTCAAGGGTCTCCAGCGCTTCGACCAGATCGGCATCCTGCGCATCCAGATAACGCTTGCGCTCGGACTGTTGCGTGTATTCGTCGATAGCCGCGAGGTTGATCGCGCCCAAGCGCTGAATCCGCGCATTGATGCGTTCGAGTTCTTCTTCGGCTTCGCGTTCACTGGCTTGCGCAGTTAATGTCGCGAGCACGCCGTTGAGATCGTAGCCGTCTTCCAGCAATTGATCCTGCAAGGCCTTGCGGCGCACGGTCAGGGCTTGCCATTCCATGCGTTGCTGTTCGAGCTGGCCGCGAATCAATTGCGATTGCTGTTCGGCCTGGGTCCGGCGTTTTTCTGCATCACGCAGCTCGCGATCAGCGTCTTCGAGAGCGATCTGTGCGGTCTTGAGCTCCTCGTCGACGGTCATGCGCTTGTCGAGCAGCTCTTCGAGTTTCAGGCGCAGTTCTTCCAGCGGCGCCTCGCCCTCTTCCAGATTCAGGCTCAACTGTTCGCGTTTTTCAGTCAGGCGCTCGGACTGCATTTCCAGACGCTCCAACGCCTGACGCGTAGAGTCATGCTGCGCACGCAGAGAGCCGAGACGCACGGCCAATTGATGCGCGTGATCCTTGTGCTGCCGCGCTTCCTGACGCACGCGATCAAGGCGTTCGCGCAGGCTGTCGCGCTGGGCCAGCAGCAACTCGCGCTGCTCGGTGTCGAGCGCCATGGCATCCAGCGCTTCCTGCAAGTGCATGCGCGCTTCGCCGACTTGTTCGTGCTCAAGCTCGCGCTGTTCACCAAGCTCGACCAGCTCTTCATCGAGACGCGTGCGGCGCAAGGTCAGCTGTTCGGCCTTGGCTTTGCCGGCCGACAACTGCGCTTTCAATTCACCTTGCTGACGCGCTTCGTCTTGCAGCAATCGGCGCAAATGTTCGCGACCGTTTTCCTGCTGACGCTGTTGCGCACGCAGAGTTTGCAGACGGGTTTCCATGGCCTCGACCGTGGCTTCTTTCTCTTCGCGTTCGAGGTGCAGCGCTTCGATTTCCTGGCCACGGGCCAGCATGCCGCTTTCCGCTTCGCTGGCACGTCGTACGCGTAAAAAGTGCCGACCGACCCAATAACCGTCACGACTGATCAGGCTCTCACCGGCGCTCAACTGCCCGCGCAAGGCCAAGGCCTGCTCAAGGCTGTCGACCGGTTTGACCTGACCGAGCCACGGCGACAGATCGATCTGCGCATCAACCTTGTCCAGCAAGCTGCCCGCCACCCGCACGCCATCGCTGGCCGGGCTGAGCAGACGCAGATCGCCCTGAGTAAAACCTGATAAATCAAAGCCGCTGAAGTCGTCGACCAACACCGCCTGCAGATCAGCGCCGAGCACGGTTTCCACCGCCAGTTCCCAACCGGCCTCAACCTTCAAACCTTCGGCCAGACGCGGACGCTCGGCGAGGTTGTGCTCCTTCAGCCACTCGGCGGTGCCGGTGCCCGGATCAAGCGCCGCTTGCTGCAGAGCTTCAAGGGACGCCAGGCGACCATTGAGGCGCTGCAAATCACCCTGTGCCTGTTGCTGCGCGGTCAGTGCTTGCTGCAATTCCTGGCGCAGTTGTTCAAGTTTTTCGACCTGCGCTTCTTCACTGGTCTGCAAATCTTCGAGAGTCGCTTCGGACTCGGCGAGCTGCTCGTTGAGCTGCAGGATCGCCGCGTCTTCCGGGTCGGCCGAGAGCAACGCGCGCTCTTCGCCAAGACGCTTTTGCCGATCAGCGAGACGCTCCATGCTGGTTTCCAGCTGCTGGATGCGCGACTGCTGCACTTCGGCCTGACGACGCGGTTCGGCGGCGGTCAGGTTGAACGCATCCCACTGCTCCTGCCAGCCGTGCATGACCGATTCGGAATCTTCCAGCGCGGCAGCGGCCTCTTCGGCGGCGGCGCTGGTGACTTCCTGCTCGGGCACGAGCATGTCCAGCTCTTCACCGAGAGTCAGCAGCAATGTGCGGTCGTGGCCCAAGTGCGACTCGGTTTCCAGACGGGCGCGCTCGGCTTCTTTCAGATCGTCCTGCAACTGTCGCAGACGTTGCTGGCCGTGCTGGATGCTCTGCTCGACCCGGGCGATGTCGCCGCCGACCGAATAGAAGCGCCCCTGCACCAGATTGAAGCGCTCGGACAGGTCATGGTGACCGTCGCGCAGACGCTCAATGGCCGCGTCAGCATTACGCTGCTCGGCGACCAAAGCTTCGAAACTGATTTCCTGTGTGCCGATGATCGACTCGCGCTGACCGACCTGATCGTTGAGATCCTGCCAGCGCAGCGCCGACAGTTGCGCCTTGAGCTGGCGTTCTTCGGCTTTGAATTCCTGATACTTCTTCGCCGCTTCGGCCTGGCGGTGCAGGCGTTCGAGCTGACGTTCCAGCTCGTCGCGCAGGTCGGTCAGACGCGCGAGGTTTTCGTGGGTGCGACGGATACGGTTTTCAGTCTCGCGCCGGCGCTCCTTGTATTTGGAGATGCCGGCGGCTTCTTCGATGAAGTTACGCAGGTCTTCCGGCTTGGATTCGATCAGCTTGGAGATCATCCCCTGCTCGATGATCGAATAGCTGCGCGGGCCGAGGCCGGTGCCGAGGAAGATATCGGTGATGTCGCGACGCCGGCATTTGGTGCCGTTGAGGTAATACGTGGTCTGGCTGTCGCGGGTGACTTTGCGGCGAATCGAAATCTCCGCGTACGCCGCGTACTCGCCCAGCAGCGTGCCGTCGGAGTTGTCGAAGACCAGCTCAATGCTCGCCTGACTCACCGGTTTGCGGCTGGTCGAACCGTTGAAGATGACGTCGGTCATCGACTCGCCACGGAGGTTCTTCGCCGAACTTTCGCCCATCACCCAGCGTACGGCGTCGATGATGTTCGACTTGCCGCAACCGTTCGGCCCGACGACCGCCGCCATGTTACTGGGGAAGTTCACCGTGGTCGGGTCGACGAAGGATTTGAATCCCGCCAGTTTGATGCACTTGAGCCGCACGCTCAGGCAACCGTCAGCGCGGAGACCACCAGATCGCAACTGCGCTGGGCGTACGCCGTCAGCACGATGCGGATCTGCGGCAAATCACGGGCAAGCACGGCGGCCAGCAAGCGTTCGAACAGTTCGAGGAACTCGCTCATTGAAGCCTTGCGCTGTTCGAGGGCGAGGAAATACGCGCGGCTCATCGCCGGTTGCATGTTCTCGACCGTTTCTTGCAGGTACGGGTTATTGGCGAACGGATAGGCGGCGCGCATCACGCTGAAGCTGTCGTCGACGAAGCTGCGGATGTCCTGACGCTCGAAGCTGGCGGTCAGGCGCTGCTGGATCTGCACGAACGGCGCCATGTCCGACTGTACTTGCCAGCCATTGGCGACCGAGTTGCCGAGCAGGATGTACAGCTCGCTCATCAGCGTGCACAGGCTCTGCACCTTGTGCGGCGTCAGCTCGGTGACGTGCGCGCCACGCCGCGGCAGGATCGCGATCAGGTGGCGGCGTTCGAGGATCAGCAAGGCTTCGCGGACCGAGCCGCGGCTGACATTCAGTGCCAGCGTGACCTTCTGTTCCTGGATGCGCTCTCCCGGCTTCATTTCGCCACGAATGATGCGTTCGGCGAGGTGGTGAGCAATTTGCTCGGCGAGGCTGTCCGGCGCCTTGAACGTCATGGTTGTCCTTCAAACTCTATCGATCTGCACAAGCGGCGCAGTGTAGCGCAAATGCACGCTCATGGCGGAGTGCCCACGCAGCGGTTTTTGGCACGATTCCCGCAGTTTTCTTTAGAAAACCAAACAAAAAACCGGGGCGACCGATGAGGGTCAATACTGAATAGACACGTTGTTGATCGACGAAATGGATTTTCCTGACCTTTAAGTCAGAAAACCATTGACCGAAAAGTCAGACCTGCTAAATTCGGCTCAAGTCGGTTAACAACAATAATGAGTCTGCGAGGCCTTCCGTGATCCAGTTTTTACTTAACCAGGAACTCCGTAGCGAGCACGCCCTGGACCCGAATCTGACTGTGCTCAATTACCTGCGTGAACACGTCGGTAAATCGGGCACCAAAGAAGGTTGCGCCAGCGGCGACTGCGGCGCCTGCACCGTAGTGGTCGGCGAGTTGCAGACGGATGACGATGGCCGCGAACATATTCGCTATCGCAGCCTCAACTCGTGCCTGACCTTTGTGTCGTCGCTGCACGGCAAGCAATTGATCAGTGTCGAGGATCTCAAGCACCAAGGCGAACTGCACAGCGTGCAGAAAGCCATGGTCGAGTGCCACGGTTCGCAGTGCGGTTTCTGCACCCCCGGTTTCGTCATGTCGCTGTTCGCTCTGCAAAAGAACAGCGATGCACCGGATCACGCCAAGGCCCACGAAGCGCTGGCCGGCAACCTCTGCCGCTGCACCGGCTACCGGCCGATTCTGGCGGCTGCCGAGCAATCCTGCTGTGGCAAGCAACCGGATCAGTTCGATGCCCGCGAAGCAGACACCATTGCTCGTCTGAAAGCCATCGCTCCGACCGATATCGGCGAACTCAACAGCGGCGACAAGCGCTGCCTGGTGCCGCTGACCGTCGCTGATCTGGCCGATCTCTATGACGCCTATCCACAAGCTCGCCTGCTGGCTGGCGGTACCGATCTGGCGCTGGAAGTCACTCAATTCCACCGCACCTTGCCGGTGATGATCTACGTCGGCAACGTCGCCGAAATGAAGCGCATCGACACCTTCGGTGACCGCATCGAAATCGGCGCCGCCACCGCCCTCTCCGACTGCTACGAAGCGTTGAACGCCGAGTACCCGGACTTCGGCGAACTGCTGCACCGCTTCGCCTCCCTGCAAATCCGCAACCAGGGCACCCTCGGCGGCAACATCGGCAACGCCTCGCCGATCGGTGACTCGCCACCGCTGCTGATCGCCCTCGGCGCACAGGTTGTGCTGTGCAAAGGCGAAACCCGCCGCACCTTGAACCTCGACGATTACTTCATCGATTACAAAGTCACTGCCCGTCAGGAAAGTGAATTCATCGAGAAGATCATCGTGCCGCGCGCCACGGCTGAACAGTTGTTCCGCGCCTACAAAGTCTCCAAGCGTCTGGACGATGACATCTCTGCCGTCTGCGCCGCGTTCAACCTGCGCGTCGAAAACGGCGTGATCACCGATGCACGCATGGCCTTCGGTGGCATGGCCGCGATCCCGAAACGCGCCGCTCACTGTGAAGCCGTGTTGATCGGTGCGCCGTTCAACAATGCCGTGGTCGAACGCGCCTGCGCCGCACTGGCGGAAGATTTCATCCCGCTCTCGGACTTCCGCGCCAGCAAGGAATATCGCCTGCTCAGCGCGCAGAACCTGCTGCGCAAATACTTCATCGAACTGCAAACACCGCACATCGAGACTCGGGTGACCGCTTATGTCTAACCATCACGGCGTAGAAAAAACCCAAGCCGAACTGGCTGAACTGTTCGCCCAGGACCTGACTTCCGGTGTCGGCCGCAGCGTCAAGCACGACAGCGCCGCCAAGCACGTGTCCGGTGAAGCGCAGTACATCGATGATCGCCTGGAATTTCCGAATCAGCTGCACCTGTATGCACGCATGTCGGACCGCGCCCACGCGAAAATCATCAGCATCGACACCTCGCCGTGCTACGCCTTCGAAGGCGTGCGCATCGCCATCACCCACGAAGACGTGCCGGGCTTGAAAGACATCGGCCCGTTGATGCCGGGCGACCCGCTGCTGGCCATCGATGACGTGCAATTCGTCGGTCAACCGGTGCTCGCCGTCGCGGCGAAAGATCTGGAAACCGCGCGCAAAGCGGCGATGGCCGCGATCATCGAATACGAAGATCTCGAACCGGTGCTCGACGTGGTCGAAGCCCTGCGCAAACGCCACTTCGTGCTCGACAGCCACACCCACCAGCGCGGCGATTCGGTCTCCGCACTGGCGACAGCTGAACATCGCATCCAGGGCACGCTGCACATCGGCGGTCAGGAACACTTCTATCTGGAGACGCAAATCTCTTCGGTGATGCCGACTGAAGACGGCGGCATGATTGTCTACTGCTCGACGCAGAACCCGACTGAAGTGCAGAAACTGGTCGCCGAAGTGCTCGACGTATCGATGAACAAAATCGTCGTCGACATGCGCCGCATGGGCGGTGGTTTCGGCGGCAAGGAAACCCAGGCCGCCAGCCCGGCGTGCCTGTGCGCGGTGGTTGCGCACCTTACCGGGCAGCCAACCAAGATGCGCCTGCCGCGCGTCGAAGACATGCTGATGACCGGCAAGCGTCACCCGTTCTACGTCGAATACGACGTCGGCTTCGACAGCACCGGGCGCCTGCACGGGATCAACATGGATCTGGCCGGCAACTGCGGCTGCTCGCCGGACTTGTCCGCCTCCATCGTTGACCGGGCGATGTTCCACTCCGACAACTCTTATTACCTCGGCGACGCGACCATCAACGGTCATCGCTGCAAAACCAACACTGCATCGAACACCGCGTACCGTGGTTTCGGTGGCCCGCAAGGCATGGTCGCGATCGAAGAAGTGATGGACGCAATTGCCCGTCACCTGCAACTCGATCCGCTGGTGGTGCGCAAGGCCAACTACTACGGCAAGACCGAGCGCAACGTCACCCATTACTACCAGACCGTCGAGCACAACATGCTCGAGGAAATGACCGCTGAACTGGAAGAAAGCAGCCAGTATCACGAACGCCGCGAAGCGATCCGTCGCTACAACGCGAACAGCCCGATCCTGAAAAAAGGCTTGGCGCTGACCCCGGTGAAATTCGGTATTTCCTTCACCGCGAGCTTCTTGAACCAGGCTGGCGCGTTGATCCATATTTACACCGACGGCAGCATCCACCTGAACCACGGCGGCACCGAAATGGGCCAGGGTTTGAACACCAAAGTCGCGCAGGTCGTGGCTGAAGTGTTCCAGGTGGAAATCGATCGCGTGCAGATCACTGCGACCAACACCGACAAGGTGCCAAACACCTCGCCGACCGCGGCGTCCAGCGGCGCTGACCTGAACGGTAAAGCGGCGCAGAACGCGGCGGAAATCATCAAGAAACGCTTGATCGAATTCGCTGCGCGGCACTTCAAAGTCACTGAAGAAGATGTTGAATTCCACAACGGCCACGTGCGTGTTCGCGATCACATCCTGACCTTTGAAGCGCTGATCCAGCAGGCGTATTTCAACCAGGTGTCGCTGTCGAGCACCGGCTTCTACAAAACCCCGAAAATCTACTACGACCGCAGCCAGGCGCGTGGCCGTCCGTTCTACTACTTCGCCTTTGGCGCGGCGTGCTGCGAAGTGATCGTCGACACCCTGACCGGCGAATACAAGATGCTGCGTACCGACATCCTGCACGACGTCGGCGCCTCGCTGAACCCGTCCATCGACATCGGTCAGGTCGAGGGTGGCTTCATCCAGGGCATGGGCTGGCTGACCATGGAAGAGCTGGTCTGGAACAACAAAGGCAAGCTGATGACCAACGGCCCGGCCAGCTACAAGATCCCGGCCGTGGCGGACATGCCGCTCGACCTGCGGGTGAAACTGGTGGAAAACCGCAAGAACCCGGAAGACACGGTGTTCCATTCCAAGGCTGTCGGTGAGCCGCCGTTCATGCTCGGGATTGCGTCGTGGTGTGCGATCAAGGATGCGGTGGCGAGCCTCGGTGACTACAAGCATCAGCCGCAGATCGATGCGCCGGCGACACCGGAGCGGGTGTTGTGGGGTTGCGAGCAGATGCGGCAGTTGAAAGCGGTGAAGGCTGTCGAAGCTGAAACCGAGGTTGTTTGATGATCGTTCCCACCCTCTGCGTGGGAATGCAGCCCGCGACGCTCTGCGTCGCATCCTGAACAGCGGACGCGGAGCGTCCAGTGATGCATTCCCACGCAGAGCGTGGGAACGATCTGAGAGGTGTGTATGTACAACTGGATCGACGCCCTCGCTGACCTGCAGAACCAGGGCGAACCCTGCGTTCTGGTGACGATCATCGAAGAACTCGGCTCGACGCCACGCAACGCCGGCTCGAAAATGGTCATCAGCGCCAACCAGAGTTTCGACACCATCGGTGGCGGGCATCTGGAATACAAAGCCATGCAGATCGCCCGCGAAATGCTCGCCAGCGGTAAGCAGGACACCCATCTGGAGCGCTTCAGCCTCGGCGCCAGCCTTGGCCAGTGCTGCGGCGGCGCCACCGTGTTGCTGTTCGAACCGATGGGCCAGGTGCAGGCGCAAATCGCCGTGTTCGGTGCCGGCCACGTCGGCCGCGCTTTGGTGCCATTGCTCGCCAGCCTGCCCTGCCGGGTGCGCTGGATCGATTCGCGCGATGCCGAATTCCCCGAACACATCCCCCACGGCGTGCGTAAAATCGTTTCCGAAGAGCCTGTGGATGAAATCGATGACCTGCCCGCTGGCAGTTATTGCATCGTCATGACCCACAACCATCAGCTCGACCTTGAACTCACTGCCGCGATTCTCAAGCGCAACGACTTCGCCTACTTCGGCCTGATCGGTTCGAAGACCAAACGTGCGAAGTTCGAACACCGCCTGCGTGATCGCGGTTTCGACAGCGGCGTCGTGCAACGCATGCGCTGCCCGATGGGCATCGGCGAAGTCAAAGGCAAACTGCCTGTGGAAATCGCCATCTCCATCGCTGGCGAAATCATCGCCACCTATAACGCCAACTTCGGCCAGCAGACTGCCAGCGCCGAACCGATTGCCAAACTGCTGCCGGTTTCGCGGCGCAATCAGGCCGCCAAACTCAAAGCCTCAAACTGATTAGAGAACCCTCATGCCTCTGACTCGTAAAGCCTACCGCGCCGCCATCCTGCACAGCATCGCCGACCCCGCCGAAGTCGGGATCGAAGCCTCCTACGAATATTTCGAGGATGGCCTGCTGGTGGTCGATGGCGGCAAGATCAGCGCCCTTGGCCACGCCAGTGATTTGCTGCCGACACTGCCGGCGGATATCGAAATCGAGCACTACAAGGACGCGCTGATCACCCCGGGCTTCATCGACACCCATATTCACTTGCCGCAAACCGGCATGGTCGGTGCCTACGGTGAGCAACTGCTCGACTGGTTGAACACCTACACCTTCCCTTGCGAAAGCCAGTTCGGCGACAAGGCCCACGCTGACGACGTTGCGGACATATTCATCAAGGAACTGCTGCGCAACGGCACCACCACCGCGCTGGTGTTCGGCAGCGTGCACCCGCAGTCGGTGAACTCGTTTTTCGAAAAGGCCGAGAAGCTCGATCTGCGGATGATCGCCGGCAAGGTAATGATGGACCGCAACGCGCCGGATTATCTGACCGATACCGCTGAATCGAGCTACGTCGAGAGCAAAGCGCTGATCGAGCGTTGGCATGGCAAGGGTCGTCTGCACTATGCGGTGACTCCGCGCTTCGCACCGACCAGCACCCCGGAACAACTGACCCTTGCCGGGCAACTGCTCACCGAATACCCGGATCTGTACATGCAGACCCACATCAGCGAGAACCTCAAGGAAATCGAATGGGTCAAGGAACTGTTCCCGGAGCGCAAGGGCTACCTCGACGTTTACGACCACTACAAATTGCTCGGCGAGCGCTCGGTGTTCGCTCACGGCGTACACCTGTGCGACGACGAATGCGCGCGTCTGGCGGAAACCGGTTCGGCGATCTCGTTCTGCCCGACCTCGAACTTCTTCCTCGGTAGCGGCTTGTTCAACTTGCCGATGGCCGAGAAGCACAAACTCAATGTCGGCCTCGGCACTGACGTTGGTGGCGGCACCAGCTTTTCGCTGCTGCAGACGCTGAACGAAGCGTACAAAGTGATGCAACTGCAAGGTGCGCGACTGAGTCCGTTCAAGTCGCTGTACCTGGCGACCCTCGGTGGCGCACGAGCGCTGCGTCTGGAAGACAAGATCGGCAACCTGCAACCCGGTTCCGACGCCGACTTCCTGGTGCTCGATTACAACGCTACGCCGCTGCTGAGCTACCGCTTGAAGCAGACCAATAACATTGCCGAAACGTTGTTTGTGTTGATGACGCTGGGGGATGACCGCACGGTGCAGCAGACGTACGCGGCGGGGGCATTGGTGCATCAGCGCTGAGTTTTCCCCACCCCATGATCATTCCCACGCTCTGCGTGGGAATGCAGCCCGTGACGCTCCGCGTCGCTGGACGCGGAGCGTCCCTAGAGGCGTTCCCACGCAAAGCGTGGGAACGATCAAAGGCATAAAAAATCCCCCGGAGGTATTCACCCCCCCGAGGGATTTTTATTGCCTGTCAGGACGCCATCGCGAGCAGGCTCACTCCTACGGTTGATCTTTGTTGCTCACACATTATGTGGTCACTGAAGATCCACTGTAGGAGTGAGCCTGCTCGCGAAGGGGTCGACTCGGTATCCCTTAGAGCTTGGCCGCAGAACGCCCTGGCTTCTTGGTCTGCAACAAATGCGAGAACACCGCATGCAAATCATCCGACGCGCCTTCCTCGTCGAGGTTGAGCTTGCTGTCGATGTGATCCATGTGGTGCATCATCAAATCCACTGCCAGCTCGCCGTTGCGCGCTTCGATCGCGTCGATCAATTGCGTGTGTTCGTCATACGAGCAGTGCGAACGGTTGCCGCTTTCATACTGGGCAATGATCAGCGAGGTCTGCGAGACCAGGCTGCGCTGGAAGCTCACCAGCGGCGCGTTTTTCGCCGCTTCGGCGAGTTTCAGGTGAAATTCACCCGACAGGCGAATGCCGGCGCCGCGATCACCACGGGAGAAGCTGTCGCGTTCGTCGTTGACCATCTGGCGCAGTTCGGCGATCTGTTCGGCGGTGGCATGCAGCACGGCCAATTCAGTGATCGCACGTTCGACCAGACGGCGCGCCATGAACACCTGACGGGCTTCTTCAACGCTCGGGCTGGCAACGACGGCGCCACGGTTCGGCCGCAACAGCACGACGCCTTCATGGGCCAGACGCGACAGCGCGCGGCGAATGATGGTGCGGCTGACCCCGAAGATTTCCCCCAGCGCTTCTTCGCTCAATTTTGTGCCGGGCGCCAGACGCTGTTCGAGGATGGCCTCGAAGATATGCGCGTAGACAATATCGTCCTGGGTTCCGCTGCGGCCGGCTTTGCCTGCTCGCGGTTGTTTCTTGAGGGGTTGCAACTGTTCGTTCATGGGCACTCGAGTCGGGAGAACTGCGGCGAATAGACCGTGACTGTAATACGGCACAGTAGGTCGCTGGCAAGTATCGCGTAAAAAACACCGCGATTGTACACAATGGATGGTGGCAACACGACTGTATGGCTGTTTGTGACCTCGGCTGTATTGCAACGATCCGTTACGATTGAGTTTAGGCTTGATCGCAGAATCCGCCGCCCGCCTCATGCAGGAGCTGCCGAAGGCTGCGATCTTTTGATTTTGTTTTTTAGAAGCAAGATCAAAAGATCGCAGCCTGCGGCAGCTCCTACAGGGGAATATCATCTGTAGAAGGAACACCGTTGTCATGAACGACGCCACGCACACTCAACTGCGCCCGCTGGCCGACACGTCGCCGTCGGCCATCGTCGCCGGGTTCATCGCGATGATGACCGGTTACACCAGCTCGCTGGTGCTGATGTTCCAGGCCGGGCAAGCGGCGGGCCTGACCAGCGGGCAGATATCCTCGTGGATCTGGGCGATTTCGATTGGCATGGCGGTGTGTTCGATCGGCCTGTCGCTGCGCTATCGCACGCCAATCACCATCGCCTGGTCGACACCCGGCGCAGCACTGCTGATCACCAGTCTGGGCGGTGTCAGTTATGGCGAGGCCATCGGCGCCTACATCACTTGCGCCGTGCTGGTGACGATTTGCGGCCTGACCGGCAGCTTCGAGCGGCTGGTGAAAAAGATCCCGGCGTCACTGGCGGCGGCATTGCTGGCGGGGATTCTGTTCAAGATCGGCAGCGAAATCTTCGTCGCCGCGCAACACCGCACCGCGCTGGTGCTGGGGATGTTCTTCACTTATTTAGTGGTCAAGCGCCTATCGCCGCGCTATGCGGTGCTCGCCGCGCTGCTGATCGGCACGGCATTGTCGGGCTTCATGGGGTTGCTGGATTTCAGCGGTTTTCATCTGGAAGTGGCAACACCGGTGTGGACGACGCCGCACTTTTCGCTGGCGGCGACCATCAGCATCGGCATTCCATTGTTTGTGGTGGCGATGACCTCGCAGAACATGCCCGGCATCGCCGTTTTGCGCGCCGATGGCTACACCGTACCGGCCTCGCCCTTGATCACCACCACCGGCATCGCCTCGCTGTTGCTGGCGCCGTTCGGCTCCCACGGCATCAACCTCGCGGCGATCAGCGCAGCGATCTGCACCGGGCCGCACGCCCATGAAGATCGCAACAAGCGCTACACCGCTGCAGTCTGGTGCGGGATTTTCTACGGAATTGCCGGGGTGTTTGGCGCGACATTGGCGGCGTTGTTCGCGGCATTGCCGAAGGAACTGGTGCTGTCGATTGCGGCGTTGGCGCTGTTTGGCTCGATCATCAATGGTTTGAGCATTGCCATGAGCGAGGTGAAGGAGCGTGAGGCGGCGCTGATTACCTTTATGGTCACGGCGTCGGGGCTGACGCTGTTTTCCATCGGATCGGCGTTCTGGGGGATTGTCGCGGGGGTGTTGACGCTGGTGATTTTGAATTGGCGTAAGGCTTAAGGTCAAAAGCCCCTCACCCTAACCCTCTCCCCGGGGGAGAGGGGACTGACCGAGGTGCTTGGAAGAAATACGCCGACGTGGGATACCGAGTCGAACTCAGGTATTGAACAGCTCGCAAATCGGCTCCCTCTCCTCCGGGAGAGGGCTGGGGTGAGGGGCAGACTCACCACAAATCCCAAACCGAACACCCAAACACCCAAACACCAGACGAAAAAAAACGGCGACCCCAAGGCCGCCGTTTTTTCAGTATCACTTAGCCGCGTTGATCGGCTTTTCCGGATACCAAACGTCCAGCAACGGGCTGACTTCATACTTGGTCAGCTCGGAGCGGGTTTTCAGCCAGGCTTCAACGGCAGCACGCTGCTCTTCGTTGACCGAGCCACGCTTCTGCAGGCAAACCAGACCGAAGTCGTCGCCGCCAACATAACCCAGACCGTTGGCTTCCATGGCTTCTTTGATGAATGCTTCGAGGAAAGCGTCAATGGCTTCTTCGGACAAGTCTTCTTTGAAGTCCAGGTTCAGTTCGAAACCCAGCTCTTGAAATTCATCAACGCACAGTTTTTTGCGCAGACGCTGGGAACGGTTAGTCGCCATTGGAACAATCCTCTTAAGTAAATACGGCGGGCACTTTACCAGTTTAAGCCGTCGATTGCCCGCCTCTGTAGACACAGCGGCTGACCGCCTGTAAAAAAATCAGCGAATCGCCACCCCGAGGACGGCACAATCGGTTACACCTTGGGGCATAATGCCGACACTTTCGTGACCACTGAGGACCTTTTCATCCATGTCCTCGTCTTTTTCCCCTCGGCTGTAGGGTTTTATTTCATATGATCAAATCGTTGCGTCCACTGTTTCTCGCCGGCCTTCTTCTGCCTCTGGCCCTGCCTGTTTCTGCTGCCACCATCAATACTTCCCTGACCCCCAACGTCGAAAAGGCCCTCAAGGCGAGCAAGTTGCAGCCCACCGCCCTGTCGCTGGTAATGGTGCCGCTCGACGGCCCGGGCACGCCGACCGTGTTCAACGCCGACGTGTCGGTCAACCCGGCATCGACGATGAAACTGGTCACCACCTACGCGGCGCTGGAAATGCTCGGCCCCAACCATCAGTGGAAGACCGAGTTCTACACCGACGGTGATCTCAACGGCGGCATCCTCAACGGCAACCTCTACCTCAAGGGTGGCGGCGATCCGAAGCTGAACATGGAAAAACTCTGGCTGCTGATGCGCGACCTGCGCGCCAACGGCGTCACTCAGGTCACCGGTGACCTGATCCTCGACCGCAATTTCTTCGTGCAACCGGTGTTGCCGGAATTCAACGATGACGGCAACGACGAGAACAAGCCGTTTCTGGTCAAACCCGACTCGCTGCTGGTCAACCTCAAGGCCCTGCGCTTTGTTGCCCGCAACGACAATGGCCGGGTGCTGATCTCGGTTGAACCGCCGATTGCCACCGTACGCATCGAGAACACCGTCAAGGCACTGAACTCCAAGCAGTGCACCGGCGGCGTGCGCTACAACCCGGTGCCGCAAGCGGACGGCAGCGTCACCGTGACCGTTGCCGGCCAGTTGGGTGAGGGCTGCAGCTCGCAGACTTACCTGTCGCTGCTTGACCACGCGACCTACACCGCCGGCGCCGTGCGCGCGATCTGGAAAGAACTGGGTGGCAGCATCCAGGGCAAGGATCGTCTGGCTGCGACCCCGGGCAACGCCAAACTGCTCGCGCGCGCCTACTCGCCGGACCTGGCGGAAATCATCCGCGACATCAACAAATACAGCAACAACACCATGGCCCAGCAGCTGTTCCTGAGCCTTGGGCAGAAATTCCGCAACGACGCCGACGGTGACGACGCCAAGGCCGGGCAACGCGTGGTTCGGCAGTGGCTGGCGAAGAAAGGCATCACCGCGCCGCACCTGGTAATGGAGAACGGCTCCGGTTTGTCCCGCGCTGAACGCGTCAGCGCCCGTGAGATGGCGGCCATGCTGCAAGCCGCTTGGCACAGCCCGTATGCCGCCGAATACATCAGTTCGCTGCCGATCGCCGGCACCGACGGGACCATGCGTAAACGCCTGAAGACGACTGCCATGCGCGGCGAAGCTCACGTGAAGACCGGCACGCTCAACACTGTGCGGGCGATTGCCGGCTTCAGCCGTGATGTGAATGGCAATACCTGGGCGGTGGTAGCGATTCTGAACGACAAGGCACCGTTTGGGGCATCGTCGGTGCTCGATCAGGTGCTGCTGGACCTCTACAAGCAGCCGAAACTGGCGCAGACCGCTTCGGTCCTTTAACAGCAAAAGATCGCAGCCTTCGGCAGCTCCTACACATAACCCAGTAGGAGCTGCCGAAGGCTGCGATCCTTTGATCTTCTGTGGGAGCGAGCCTGCTCGCGAAGGCGTCAGGTCAGTCAATAAATGTGCTGACTGATACACCGCCTTCGCGAGCAGGCTCGCTCCCACATTGATTTAGTGGCAGGGTCTAACTCATCTGTTCGACGCGATCACGGCCGCGCTGCTTTGCCATATACACGCCCGAATCCGCGCGCAACAGCAACGCATCCGCACCCTCCCCCGGTCGCCAGCTGGCGATGCCGAAACTCGCCGTGATCACGCCGACCACATCCACCGGCGCACTGCGCAAGCCTTGCCACAACTCAACCGCCAGCGTGTGCGCATGCTCACCGTCGATGTCCGGGCAGAGCACCATGAACTCCTCGCCGCCCAACCGGCAGAACACATCGGTACGCCGCAGGCGATGACCGATGCGCTCGCACACCGCTTGCAGCACCCGATCACCGACGGCATGTCCGTACTGGTCGTTGATGCGTTTGAAGTGGTCAATGTCGAGCATGATCACCGACAGCTCGCCACCGCCGCGCTCAACCCGGGCCATTTCGGTGGTCAGGCGTTCCTGGAAATAACGCCGGTTGTGAATCCCGGTCAACGAGTCGGTCACCGACAGTGCGCGCAGTTCTTCTTCCACGCGTTTCAGGTCGGAAATGTCCGAAATATAACCGTGCCACAACACGCCGCCACCCGGCAGCTCTTCCGGCGTCGCCTCGCCACGCACCCAGCGCAGGCCGCGCGCGGGCAATTGCACACGGTATTCCTCGCGCCACGGGCTGAGGTTGTCTGCCGACGCGCGAATCGACGAGCGTACGCGCGTGGTGTCCTGCGGATGGATGCGGGTGAAGATCGCCTCGGCGTTGAACAGCAACACGTCCGGCTCCAGCTCGTAGATCTCGCGGATGCCATCACTGGCGTAGATCACGCTGAAACGCCCGTCGAATTCCATCTTGAACTGGTAGATGCCGCCGGGAACGTGCGCGCTGAGTTTCTTCAGCAGCACATCGCGCGCCGCCAGCACTTCGTGCACGCGCTTGCGCTCAGTGATATCGATGCAGATCGCCAGATGACCGACCCACAAACCTTGCTCATCCAGCACCGGCGTGGCCAGCATGTTCACCGGCAGATGGCTGCCATCGCTGCGCACCAGTGTCCATTCCCGCGCCTCGTGACCGCCGACTTCACCGCCCTCGACCAGCATCGCGTGGCAGGTCGGAATACTTTTGCCGTAGCGCGCACTCAACTCGGCAGCACGCGCCGTCAACTCGCGCGGCAGGTGCAGGTTTTCCAGGGTCATGTGCCCGACCACATCGACGCTGCGGTAGCCGAGCATTTGCTCGGCGCCGGGGTTGAAAGTGTTGATCACCCCGCGCAGATCGGTGGCGATGATTGCCACCTGCGTCGCCGCATTCAGCACGCCGCGCAGTTGCCCGTGGGTGCCGCGCAGCTCTTGTTCCCGCTCGTGCAATTCCTGCGTGCGCTGTTCGACCAGGCGCAAGGCGCGCTGACGCTGGCTGACCAGCACATACAGCAGCGCGCTGAGCAGCAAGCTGAGCAAACCACCGAGAATGATCACGCTGCCGACCGACGAATGGTTGGCCTGAATGAACGCATCGCTCGGCAGGATATCGACCTGATAGTCGTGATCGGCCATGCGCAGCAACCGCGTGGCGGACAGATCGCTCGGCGCCGGTTCATTGGTCGATTCGAACAACACCTCGTGCTGATCATTGGTCGACAGATCGAGAATGCGCACCGACAGGTAATCATGGAAGGCATCCGGCAAGCCGTCGGCCAACAGCTGACGCATGCTGATCACCGCCATCACGTAGCCGAACGCGCGCTGCTGAGCTTCGCGAGTGACCGGCGCCACCAACAGCACGCCACGCGCGTACGACGGCTCGATACTGACCAGATGCATCGGTTGCGACACCGCCAGACCGCCGAGCTTGTCGGCGCGTTGCAGGGTGTCACGGCGCAACGGCTGCGCCAGCAAGTCATATCCCAGCGGCGAGCCGAGGCGGCTTTGGGTCTGGCTGTACAACACCGGCACATATTCATCACGCAGCGCCGCCAGTTGCAGTTCACCCTGGGCATTCAGTTCGCGGATGGTGAAGGTGCTCAGGCCTTCATCGCGTACGCGCCGCTCAAACGCCGCGCGCTCGGCAGCACTGACCCGTAGCGCAAACGAATAGGCCTGGGTACGCAGTAATAAAGGTTGGGTATAGCCGTCGAATTCGGCGCGGGACACCGATTCGGAGTTGGCGAAGAAGCGGCGCAGGCCGTCGAGTCGCTGCTCTTGATCCTGAAAACGTTCTTCGATGCGGCTGTAACGCTCGTTGGCCAGCAGCTGAAAACGCTGCCGCAATTGTTGCTGAAACTGATTGAGCGTGCCCCAGGCGAGCAGCCCCGTGAGAATCCCGCCGGCGAGCAATACCAGCAGCGCGACCAGCCAGGCCGAGACTTCTTCGCTGATAAAACCCAGGATCTTTGGGCGCACGGGGTGCAACGACATAAGGGCAGCTCACTACGCCAGTGTTCCGGGGAAGCCCCATTGGCCATGAGTGAGTTATAGCTATTAGCCATTAATTTGGCTAGCACTGATCGGATCCAAGAGCCTTTAAGAATCAAGGCTCTGTGGATCCAATAGTGTCAAGCGTCAACGAGCCGTGATTTTCCAGGCGCGATGGATCTTGGTGTTGCGGGCGAAATCCGGATCGATGGTCTGTGCGCTGATTTCCTCGACCGCGTAACGCTCGGTGAGGTTCTCCTCCAACTGGAACTTGCGGAAGTTGTTGGAGAAATACAACACGCCACCCGGCGCCAGACGCGCCATGGCCAGGTCGATCAGCTGCACCTGGTCACGCTGCACGTCGAAGATGCCTTCCATGCGCTTGGAGTTGGAGAAGGTCGGCGGATCGATGAAGATCAGGTCGTACTCGTCGCGGCTGCTTTCCAGCCACGCCATCACATCGCCCTGCTCCAGACGGTTCTTGTCCGAGAAGCCGTTCAGCGACAGGTTGCGGCGCGCCCAGTCGAGGTAGGTTTTCGACAGGTCGACGCTGGTGGTGCTGCGCGCGCCGCCCTTGGCCGCGTGCACGCTGGCGGTCGCGGTGTAGCAATACAGATTGAGGAAGCGCTTGCCGGCCGCCTCTTTCTGGATACGCATGCGCATTGGCCGGTGATCGAGGAACAGGCCGGTATCAAGGTAGTCGGTGAGGTTGACCAGCAACTTCACGCCGCCCTCGCTGACTTCATTGAACTTGCCCTGCGCAGCCTGACGCTCGTACTGCTTGGTGCCGCTCTGGCGCTCGCGGCGCTTGACCACGACGCGGCTCTTGTCGACGTTGAGTGCCTGCGGAATCGCTGCCAGTGCATCGAACATGCGAGCCGAAGCTTTTTCCGGGTCGATCGACTTCGGCGCGGCGTATTCCTGGACGTGCACCCAATCGTGGTACAGATCGATTGCCATCGCGTACTCAGGCATGTCGGCATCGTAAACGCGGTAGCAATCGATGCCTTCGCGCTTGACCCACTTGCCCATCGCCTTGAGGTTCTTTTGCAGACGGTTGGCAAACATCTGCCCGCCTTCGCTCAAGCGCGGTTGCTCGATCACCGGCGCCGGGGCTGGCGTCGGTTTGATCGGGTTACCGTTCTTGTTGAACTTGCGCTCTTGCGGCTCGTCCGGGGTCTGGTCGTAAGCCGCTTGCTCGCGCTCGGCCTGACGCTGTTCCGGAGTACGACGCTCGCCAGTGACGAACTGATCCGGCAGCACTTTGATCAACAGCAGTTTGCACGGCAGCGCGCCGTTCCAGAACGAATACTGTTTGTGGCTGCGAATCCCCATGCGCTTGCCCAGGTCCGGCGCGCCGGTGAACACCGCCGCTTCCCAGTTCAGGCAGGCCTGACGCAGACGCTCGCCAAGGTTCTGGTAGAGATACAGCAGGCTGGCTTCGTCACCGAGACGCTCGCCGTACGGCGGGTTGCAGATCACCAGACCTTTCTGGTTCTGATCCGGACGCGGCTCGAAGGTCGCAACTTCGCCCTGGTAGATCTTGATCCACTCGCTCAGGCCGGCGCGCTCAACGTTGTTGCGGCCCGGCTGAATCAGGCGTGGGTCAGCTTCGTAGCCACGAATCCACAGCGGTGGCTTGGCCAGACCGGCAGCGGCGCGTTCAGCGGCTTCTTCGTGAAGTTTTTTCCACAGCGCCGGGACGTGACCGAGCCACGCAGTGAAGCCCCACTGCTCACGGCGCAGGTTCGGCGCCATATCGGCGGCGATCATTGCCGCTTCGACGAGGAACGTACCCACACCGCACATCGGGTCAGCCAGCGCGCCGCCTTCGGCAGCGATGCGCGGCCAGCCGGAACGGATCAGGATCGCCGCCGCGAGGTTTTCCTTCAGCGGTGCCGCGCCCTGCTGCAAGCGATAGCCGCGCTGGTGCAGGCTGTGTCCGGAAAGGTCGAGGGAGAGGATCGCTTCGCCGCGATCCAGGCGCAGGTGGATGCGCAGGTCAGGGTTGAGCTTGTCGATCGACGGACGGTCGCCCTGCGGGGTGCGCAATTTGTCGACGATGGCATCTTTGACTTTCAAAGCGCCGAAGTGAGTGTTGTCGATGCCCGAGCCGTGGCCGCTGAATTCAACGGCGAGGGTGCCGTCGTTGAGCATGTGATCCTGCCATTCGATGTCGAGGACACCGTGGTAGAGGTCTTCAGCGTCTTTCATCGGGAAACGCTTGAGCACCAGCAGCACACGGTTGGCCAGACGCGACCAGAGGCACAGGCGATAAGCGGTTTCCATGGTCGCCATGCCACGCACGGCGGAAGTGTGCTCGCGCGCTTCTTCAAGGCCAAGCCCGACGGCTTCCTCGATAAGCAGGCCTTCAAGGCCTTTAGGGCAAGTGAGGAAGAGTTCGAAACGGTCGGACATGGTATTTCCAGAGCCTTTGGCTAGTGAATCGGCAACGCATTGCCGATCCGGTTTTCAATCAGGCGCTTTTCTAAAAGAGCGCCCGCGTGGCACGAAGGTGTGCCGTTCCATCCCCGCTGCTCGGGTTAAAAGAGCTTAGATGCCGGGACAGATAAAAAAGTTGATGAAACAAAAAGTCTTAAAGCGACCCTTCGTCGCTTAGTACCCCAGCGCAAACGTGGGTCATTCTCACTAAAGAATTAAGCCCATCATCCAGCGCGGGGCCGATCATACCGGGGTTTGCTCAATAAACGTTCAATAAATACGCGGTTACTTATCGCTATAGCACCCTTTTCGTTACGTGCTTATGACAAAACGGTCATTCCATCGGTGTGACTCATTGGTTAGAACTGATCACAGGTTGACGTCGCAACGGCGTCAACACCTTGGCTCGCCACGCCGGCAGCGAGCCGCACCATGGCAGGTTGTTTTCTGCCCGACCTCGGTTGAGGTCAACGCGACACAAACAGTCAACAAGTGAGGGAAACACCCTATGAGAAGACTTAAGCGTGATCCGTTGGAAAGAGCATTTTTGCGCGGATATCAATATGGCGTTGGTGGCAAATCCCGTGAGCTTTGCCCATTTACTCTACCGTCGGTACGTCAAGCCTGGATTAACGGCTGGCGAGAAGGACGCGGCGACAACTGGGACGGTATGACCGGCACTGCGGGAATCCACAGACTCAACGAACTTCACGCCGTCGGCTGACACAGGGCATTAATTCCGACACGACAATCTGAATTTGTAACGAATTAACCACGCACGTCCTTCCCGGACGGCGGGCTACGGCCCAGGGGCTCCTTCGAGGAGCCCTTTTTTATGCCCGAAAACTGATGCACATCTCATGTAGGAGCTGCCGCAGGCTGCGATCTTTTGATCCTGTTTTTTAAAATCAAAATCAAGATCAAAAGATCGCAGCCTTCGGCAGCTCCTACATTGATCAGGTCAGCCTGGGTTATTTGCGTAGGGCGGCGATGGCGTCTACCGACTCGCGGATCAGTGCAGGGCCTTTATAGATGAAGCCGGAGTAGATCTGCACCAGGCTCGCACCCGCGAGAATTTTCTCCGCTGCATGCTTGCCTTCAGTGATGCCGCCAGCGGCAATGATCGGCAAACGCCCAGCCAACTCACCCGCCAGCACCTTCACGGTATTCGTACTCTTCTCACGCACCGGCGCGCCGGACAAACCGCCCGCCTCGTCGCCATGCTCCATGCCTTCAACGCCGACACGGCTCAGGGTGGTGTTGGTCGCGATCACCGCGTCCATGCCGGTTTCGATCAGCGCTTGCGCGACCTGCGCGGTTTCTTCATCAGTCATGTCCGGCGCGATCTTGATTGCCAGCGGTACATGCTTGCCATGACGCAAGGCCAGTTCGGCGCGGCGCGTGGCCAGATCAGCCAACAATTGCTTGAGCGAATCGCCAAACTGCAGGCTGCGCAGGCCCGGGGTGTTGGGCGAACTGACGTTGACCGTCACGTAGCTGGCGTGGGCATAAACCTTGTCCAGGCAGATCAGGTAATCGTCGACCGCGCGTTCAACCGGTGTGTCGAAGTTCTTGCCGATGTTGATGCCCAGCACGCCTTTGTATTTAGCCGCTGCCACGCGCGCCAGCAGGTTATCGACCCCGAGGTTGTTGAAACCCATGCGGTTGATGATCGCCTCGGCTTCCGGCAGGCGGAAAATCCGTGGTTTCGGGTTACCCGGCTGCGGACGCGGGGTCACGGTGCCGATTTCGACAAAACCGAAACCCAACTGTGCGAAGCCGTCGATGGCCGCGCCGTTTTTGTCCAGACCGGCCGCCAGCCCCACCGGGTTCGGAAAGTCGATACCCATGACGGTCACCGGCACGTTCGCCGGCGCCTTGCACAGCAAGCCATTGAGGCCCAAACGCCCACCCGCGCCGATCAGATCCAGCGACAGATCGTGGGAAGTTTCCGGGGAAAGTTTGAACAACAGCTGACGGGCCAGGGTGTACATGGGCGGCGATGACTCGGGCGGCGAAAAGAGGCGGCGATTATAGCCGGGCATGGGCCTGCGGCGCGAGGCGCACGCGTAAATCGCTGACGCTGGCATATGCCTTGCACTTTCTTCGTTATCAGCTCGCAGGCCAATGGCGGCAAACGGGCAAGGACAATGGCGTCGTCCCCGGGTTTTGCCTGCGCAAAGTCCAGGACGGCGTTTTTTTTGAGGTGGCGTTGGATGAATGAACCATCAGTGGGGCCGCTGGCCTGGGTCAACGGCAGCGATGCGCCGGAAAAAAGCGCGATCAACCTTGGTTTCATGGCCCTGAGCGATTGCGCTTCGGTCGTCGTCGCTGCCACTCAGGGCTTTGCTCAGCCCTATGGGCTGACCCTGAACCTCAAGCGCCAGGCTTCCTGGGCGAATCTGCGCGACAAGCTGGTCAGCGGTGAACTCGATGCCGCCCACAGCCTTTACGGCCTGATATACGCGGTGCATCTGGGCATCGGCGGCGTTGCCCCGACCGACATGGCGGTACTGATGGGCCTGAATCAGAACGGCCAGAGCCTGAATCTTTCACACGACCTGCAAAACCTCGGCGTGACCAGTCCTGAAGCGCTGGACCGGCACGTGCACCAAAGCCGCGCAAAACTCACCTTCGCGCAGACCTTCCCAACCGGCACCCACGCGATGTGGCTGTATTACTGGCTGGCGAGCCAAGGCATTCATCCGTTGCAGGATGTCGACAGCGTGGTTGTGCCGCCGCCGCAAATGGTCGCGCACTTGCAGGCCGGGCGCATCGACGGTTTCTGCGTCGGCGAACCGTGGGCTGCCAGCGCGGTGCAGCAGGATCTCGGCTTCACCCTCGCCACCAGCCAGACCATCTGGCCCGATCACCCGGAAAAAGTCCTCGGCTGCACCCGCGAATTCGTCGAGCAATACCCCAACACTGCGCGGGCGTTGGTGATGGCGATCCTTGAAGCCAGCCGCTTCATCGAAGCAAGCCCGGAAAACCGTCGCAGCAGCGCGCAATTGCTCAGCGCACAGGAATACCTCGACGCGCCCGTGGCCTGCATCGAACCGCGCTTTCTCGGTGACTACGCCGATGGCCTCGGCAATCGCTGGCAAGATCCGCACGCGCTGCGCTTTCACGGCAAAGGCGAAGTCAATCTGCCGTATCTGTCCGATGGCATGTGGTTCATGACCCAATTCCGGCGCTGGGGTTTGCTGCGCGAAGATCCGGATTACCTCGCCGTCGCCCGCCAGGTTCAGCAACTCGATCTCTACCGCGAGGCAGCCACGGCGGTCGGCGTTGCAGCGTGGGGAGCCGAGATGCGCAGCAGCCAGTTGCTCGACGGCAAACTCTGGGACGGTAGCGACCCGGCCGGTTACGCGCGCAGTTTCAAGCTGCACGCGTTGAACGACGACACCGCCCTTCTCGCCCATCGCTGACAGGAGACCGCGAACATGTTGCGCATTCTGCTGATCAACGACACGGCAAAAAAAGTCGGCCGCCTGAAAGCGGCGCTGACCGAGGCCGGTTTTGAGGTCATCGACGAATCCGGCCTGACCATCGACCTGCCCGTGCGCGTCGAAACGGTGCGCCCGGACGTGATCCTGATCGATACCGAGTCACCGAGCCGCGATGTCATGGAGCAAGTGGTGCTGGTCAGCCGCGACCAGCCACGGCCAATCGTGATGTTTACCGACGAGCATGACCCTGGCGTGATGCGTCAGGCGATCAAGTCCGGGGTCAGTGCCTACATCGTTGAAGGTATTCACGCACAGCGTTTGCAGCCGATTCTTGATGTCGCGATGGCGCGCTTCGAGAGCGATCAGGCGTTGCGTGCGCAGCTGCAGGCGCGGGACCAGCAACTGGCCGAGCGCAAGCGCATCGAACTGGCCAAGGGGTTGTTGATGAAAATGAAGGACTGCAATGAGGAAGAGGCTTACACCCTGATGCGACGGCAGGCGATGAGCCGGCAGCAGAAATTGATTCAGGTGGCGGAGCAGATTATTGCCATGAGTGAGTTGCTTGGCTGAGGTGTTCTAACCACTGAACGCCCCTCACCCTAGCCCTCTCCCAGAGGGAGAGGGGACTGATTGGGGGATGCTCGGGAAATAGGCCGGCCTGTAGCTTTCTGCTGTGAATCCGTAATCGACTCGGTTTCCCAAGTCGATGTCTGGCGCCAGACACCTCGGTCAGTCCCCTCGCGAAGTACGCCGGCCTGTAGCTTTCTGCTGTGAATCCGTAATCGACTCGGTTTCTCAGGTCGATGTTTGGCGCCAGACACCTCGGTCAGTCCCCTCTCCCTCCGGGAGAGGGCTAGGGTGAGGGGCTTTTGATTTTCCGGCTGTTGGCACAAATCTCGCTAAGCATCCCCTCAGGTAACCAACGGCGGTTGCCCCACCCACGACAAAGACGTCGCTCACCCGTTCGCCCCAACCGGCGCATCAGGTAGCGGCGTTTTTGCGTTTTGGCCCCACAGCTCGGGGCCGGTGGTGCGGCCGTGGCGGCGCCCCACTTGCTGTTGCATGACTCCTTTCGAGACTCTTTTCAGCTGAGGTGCGCGATGAATTCAAGCTTCTGGAAATCCGGCCACACCCCGACCCTGTTCGCGGCCTTCCTCTATTTCGACCTGAGCTTCATGGTCTGGTATCTGCTCGGCCCGTTGGCGGTGCAGATTGCCGCTGATTTGCACCTGACCACGCAACAACGCGGCCTCGTCGTCGCCACGCCGATCCTCGCCGGTGCGGTACTGCGCTTCATCATGGGCATGCTCGCCGATCGGCTGTCGCCGAAAACCGCCGGGCTGATCGGTCAGGTCATTGTGATTTGCGCGCTGTTCGGCGCCTGGAAAATCGGCATTCACAGCTACGAACAAGCACTGATCCTCGGCCTGTTCCTCGGCATGGCCGGCGCGTCGTTCGCCGTGGCCCTGCCGCTGGCCTCGCAATGGTATCCGCCGCAGCATCAGGGCAAAGCCATGGGCATTGCCGGCGCGGGCAACTCCGGCACTGTGTTCGCCGCGCTGCTGGCGCCTGTGCTCGCCGCCGCGTTCGGCTGGAGCAATGTTTTCGGCTTTGCGTTGATTCCGTTGATCCTGACGTTGGTGCTGTTTGCCTGGCTGGCGAAAAACGCGCCGGAGCGGCCAAAAGCCAAAGCCATGACCGACTACTTCAAAGCCTTGGGCGACCGTGACAGTTGGTGGTTCATGTTTTTCTACAGCGTCACGTTCGGCGGCTTCATCGGTCTGGCCAGCGCCCTGCCCGGCTACTTCAACGATCAATACGGTTTGAGCCCGGTGACCGCTGGTTACTACACGGCGGCCTGCGTGTTCGGTGGCAGTTTGATGCGTCCGTTGGGCGGTGCGCTGGCTGACCGTTTTGGTGGCATCCGCACCCTGCTGGCGATGTACACCGTGGCCGCGATCTGCATCGCCGCCGTCGGTTTCAACCTGCCAAGTTCCTACGCCGCGCTGGCGCTTTTCGTCTGCACCATGCTCGGCCTGGGCGCCGGCAACGGTGCGGTTTTCCAATTGGTGCCGCAGCGTTTTCGCCTGGAGATCGGCGTGATGACCGGATTGATCGGGATGGCCGGCGGCATCGGCGGTTTTGCCTTGGCGGCAGGCATGGGCGCGATCAAACAAAGCACCGGCAGCTATCAACTGGCCCTGTGGTTGTTCGCCAGCCTCGGCGTGTTGGCGTGGTTTGGCCTGCACGGCGTCAAACGTCGCTGGAGAACCACTTGGGGCTCGGCAGCGGTGACGGCGGCGCGGGTCTGAGGCATCGATGGCCCTGCAACTGAGTTTCGCCGAAGCCAGCGCCACCGGTCCGCGTGCGGAGAATCAGGACGCTTTGCGTTCGGTAACACCGGCGCCGGCGCTGGCGGCGAGCAAAGGTTATCTGTTCGCCATCGCCGACGGCGTCAGCCAGTGCGCCGATGGTGGCCTCGCCGCACGTTCGACCTTGCAGGCCCTGGCGCTCGACTATTACGCCACGCCGCAAACCTGGAGCGTGGCGCAGGCACTCGATCGCTTGCTGCTCGCGCAAAATCGCTGGTTGCAGGCCAATGGCGGTGGGCAACCGTTGCTCACCACTGTCAGTGCTTTGGTCATGCGTGGTCGGCGCTTTACCTTGGCCCACGTAGGAGATTGCCGGGTGTATCGCTGGCACGCCGACGGCTTGCAGCGAGTCACCGAAGACCACGTCTGGGAGCAGCCGGGCATGCAGCACGTGCTCAAGCGTGCGCTCGGGCTGGATCAGCATCTGGTGCTGGATTTTCTCGACGGTGAATTGCGCGAGGGCGAGCGTTTCGTAATGCTCAGCGACGGGATCTGGTCGACGCTCGGAGATACCGCGATTGCGGCGATTCTGCGTGATCAGCCGGATCTCGACAGCGCCGCACATACCTTGGTCAACGCCGCGCATCTGGCCGGCAGTCAGGACAACGCCAGTGCTTTGCTGGTGCGCGTCGATGCGGTCGGCGAGGCGAACATTGGCGACGCGCTGATTCATTTGCAGCAATGGCCGTTGCCGCCACCACTGAAACCCGGGCAGTCGTTCGAAGGCTGGCAGGTGCAAGGCATCGTCGCGCAGAGCCAGCAATCATTGCTGTATCGAGTGCTGGATGGACAAGGTCAGTCCTGGCTTCTGAAAACCCTGCCCACGCGCTCCGTCGATGATTCCTACGCCGGGCAAGCATTGCTGTCCGAGGAATGGTTTCTGAAACGGGTGGCCGGGCGGCATTTTCCTGAAGTCCACCCGTGCAGTCAGCGTCAGCATTTGTACTACGTGATGCGCGAATATTCCGGGTCGACGCTGGCACAGCTTGGGCCTTTATCTTTGGCGCAATGGCAGGACATCGCCGAACGGCTGCTGCGTGCGGTCGGGTTGCTGCATCGACGGCAGATCCTGCATCGCGACATCAAACCGGAAAACCTGCATCTAGGTGACGACGGCGAACTGCGCTTGCTGGATTTTGGCCTGGCGTATTGTCCTGGGCTGTCCGAAGACGCGCCGTCGACGTTGCCGGGAACGCCGAGTTATATCGCGCCGGAAGCGTTTCGCGGTGATGCGCCGAGTGCGCAGCAGGATTTGTACGCGGTAGGCGTCACGCTGTATTTCCTGCTGACGGGGCATTATCCCTATGGCGAAATCGAAGCGTTTCAGCGACCGCGCTTTGGTCTGCCGGTGAGTGCCAGTCGTTTTCGGCCTGACTTGCCGGAATGGCTGGCGCAGAGCCTGGAACGCGGGGTTGCAGCCGATCCGCAGCAACGGTTTGAGACCGCTGAAGAATGGTTGCTGGTGCTGGAACAGGGTGAGCGGCGCAGTTTGAGTGTGCGGCCTCGGCCGCTGTTGGAGCGTGAGCCATTGAAGGTCTGGCGGACGATGGCGTTGCTGGCCCTGCTCGGGAATGTGGTGCTGCTGGTTTTGTTGTTTCATCACTCCTAAAAGATCGCAGCCTTCGGCAGCTCCTACATGGTATCGCGTTCGCCTGTAGGAGCTGCCGAAGGCTGCGATCTTTTGATTCAGCGCTCCAAAAAAGCGCAACACGCCTCCAGAAAGTGCAGCGAGACATCTCCAATTGCGCAAATAGCCCAGCAACTACGGCGCCCGAGCCACTTGGCACAACCACTGCATTATCCCATTCAACACACACATAAAGCCCAGCCTTCAACGACGAAGGCTGCGCTTCCCGAGAGAACGGGACCAGGACAAAGGCGTCCTCGCTAGGCAACTAGCGGGACGCCTTTTTTGTTTGCGCAAAATTTCTCGAGCAAGGCCTGACTGCCCACAAGAGGCCAGCCGCAGCTCCCCGGAGAACCTGATGAAAAAACTCAAACTGGTGATGATCGGCAATGGCATGGCCGGGGTTCGTACCCTCGAAGAGCTGCTCAAACTGAGCAACGAGCTGTACGACATCACCGTCTTCGGCGCCGAACCGCACACCAACTACAACCGCATCCTGCTCTCGCCGGTGCTGGCTGGTGAGCAGACCTTCGAAGAGATCGTGCTCAACGACCTCGACTGGTATCTGCAAAACAACATCAAGTTGCTGCTCAACCGCAAAGTGGTGGAGATCGACCGGGTCAAACGCCGGGTGATCGCCGAGGACGGCACCGAGGCCGAATACGATCGCCTGCTGATCGCCACCGGTTCGACGCCGTTTATTCTGCCAATCCCCGGCAACACCCTGCACGGCGTGATCGGTTACCGCGACATCGCCGACACCCAGGCGATGATCGACACCGCCAAAACCCACAAGCACGCGGTGGTCATCGGCGGCGGCCTGCTCGGTCTCGAAGCCGCCAACGGTCTGATGCTGCGCGGCATGCACGTCACCGTGGTGCACATCGGCGAATGGCTGCTGGAGCGGCAACTGGACAAGACCAGCGGCCAACTGCTGCAAAGCGCCCTCGAATCCCGAGGCCTGCACTTCCGCCTGTGCGAACAGACCCAGGCCCTGCACGACGCCGGCAATGGCCGGGTCGGCTCGGTGCAATTCAAGAACGGCGACATCATCCCCGCCGATCTGGTGGTGATGGCAGCCGGCATTCGTCCCAACACCGAACTGGCGGAAAAGGCCGGCATCCCGTGCAATCGCGGGATTCTGGTCAATGACACCCTGCAAACCTACGATCCGCGCGTCTACGCCATCGGCGAGTGCGCCAGCCATCGCGGCATTGCCTACGGCCTGGTCGCGCCGCTGTTCGAACAGGCCAAGGTTTGCGCCAACCACCTCGCGCAACTGGGTTTCGCCCGTTATCAGGGTTCGGTGACGTCGACCAAACTCAAAGTCACTGGCATTGACCTGTTTTCCGCCGGCGACTTCATGGGCGGCGAAGGCACCGAGACCATCACCCTCTCAGATCCGATTGGCGGCGTGTACAAAAAACTGGTGATCAAGGATGACGTGCTGGTCGGCGCCTGTCTGTACGGCGATACGGCAGATGGCGGTTGGTATTTCCGACAGATTCGTGAGAATCACGCCATCGGCGAGATCCGTGATCACCTGATGTTCGGAGAAAACGCACTCGGGGATGTAGGACATCAGGGCCAGGACAAAGCCATGGTCATGGCCGACACCGCCGAAGTCTGCGGCTGCAACGGCGTGTGCAAAGGCACCATCGTCAAAGCCATTCAGGAACACGGCTTGTTCAGTGTCGATGAGGTGAAGAAACACACCAAAGCCGCCAGCTCCTGTGGCTCCTGCGCCGGGCTGGTCGAGCAGATCCTGATCAACACCGTCGGTGGTGCGGCCGACGTCAAACCGAAAAGCGAAAAAGCCATCTGCGGTTGCAGCGATCTCAACCACGGGCAGATCCGTCAGGCCATCCGCGAACAACATCTGCTGACCATCGCCGGCACCATGAGCTACCTCAACTGGCGCACCCCGAACGGTTGCGCAACGTGCCGTCCGGCGCTCAACTATTACCTGATTTCCACCTGGCCCGGCGAAGCCAAGGACGACCCGCAATCGCGCCTGATCAACGAACGCGCTCACGCCAATATCCAGAAGGACGGCACTTATTCGGTGGTACCAAGGATGTGGGGCGGCGTGACCAATCCTTCCGAGCTGCGGCGGATTGCCGATGTGGCCGACAAGTACAACGTGCCGATGGTCAAGGTCACCGGCGGTCAGCGTATCGATTTGCTCGGCATCAAGAAGCAGGACTTGCCGGGCGTCTGGAAGGATCTCGACATGCCGTCCGGCCATGCCTACGGCAAATCCATCCGCACCGTTAAAACCTGCGTCGGCAGTGAGTTCTGCCGTTTCGGCACGCAGAACTCGACGCAACTGGGCATCGAGCTCGAGCACGATCTGTTCAACATGTGGTCGCCGCACAAAGTGAAGCTTGCTGTCTCCGGATGCCCACGCAACTGCTCGGAAGCGGGCATCAAGGACGTAGGAATAATCGGCGTCGACTCCGGTTGGGAGATGTACATCGGTGGCAACGGCGGGATCAAAACCGAAGTTGCCGAATTCTTCGTCAAGCTGAAAACCGCCGAGGAAGTGCGCGAATACAACGGTGCCTTCCTGCAGCTGTATCGCGAAGAAGCCTTCTACCTCGAACGCACCGTGCACTACCTGCAACGGGTCGGCATGGAGCACATCAAGAAAGCCGTGCTGGAGGACCCGGAGCGCCGCAAGGCCCTGAACGAGCGCCTGCAATTCTCCCTGTCATTCGAACAGGATCCGTGGAAAGAACGCCTGGCCCAGCCGCAACTGAAGAAAGAATTTGACGTGATCCCGGTGAAAAACCTGGAGGTGCCGGCATGAACTGGCTCGATATCTGTGCTCTCGAAGAGATCAACGCCCTCGGCTCGCGGATCATTGCCGGGCCAAAAGGTGACATCGCGATTTTTCGTACAAGTGACGATGAGGTTTTCGCCCTCGACGACCGCTGCCCGCACAAGGGCGGGCCGTTATCGCAAGGCCTGATCTACGGTAAACGCGTCGCTTGCCCGCTGCACAACTGGCAGATCGACCTGCAATCCGGTGAAGCCCAGGCGCCGGACATCGGTTGCGCGCATCACCATCCGGCGCGGGTCGAAAACGGTCGGGTGCAGTTGGCCCTGCGGGAAGCCATCTGATGAACCGCCAGACGACCGCCTCGACCTGCTGTTATTGCGGGGTCGGCTGCGGCGTGCTGATCGAGCATGACGGCGAACGTATTTTCGGCGTCAGCGGCGATCCGGCGCATCCGGCCAACTTCGGCAAACTCTGCAGCAAAGGCTCGACGCTGCACCTGACCGGCGACCTCGCGGCCCGCGCGCTATACCCGGAATTACGTTTGGGAAAAAACCTGGCGCGCAGTCGCACGGATTGGGACACCGCGCTGGAACATGCTGCCAACGTGTTCGCCGAGACCATCGCCGAACACGGCCCGGACAGCGTGGCGTTCTATATCTCCGGGCAACTGCTGACCGAGGACTACTACGCCTTCAACAAACTGGCGCGGGCGCTGGTCGGCACCAACAACATCGACAGCAATTCACGCTTGTGCATGTCGTCGGCGGTGGTCGGCTACAAGCGCAGCCTTGGCGCCGATGCGCCGCCGTGCAGCTATGAAGATCTGGAGCTCAGCGATTGCGTGATGATCGTCGGCAGCAACATGGCCTACGCCCATCCGGTACTTTTCCGTCGACTGGAAGAGGCAAAATCGCGCCGCCCACAGATGAAAGTCATCGTCATTGATCCACGGCGCACCGACACCTGTGACCTCGCCGATCTGCATCTGGCGATTCTTCCCGGCACCGATGTCGCTTTGTTCCATGGGATTTTGCACCTGCTGTTGTGGGAAGACTGGATCGACCGTGAATTCATCAAGGCGCACACCGAAGGCCTCGCCGAACTGAAGAGCTTGGTACGCGATTACACCCCGCAGATGGTGTCGCAACTGTGCGGGATCAGCGTCGAGCAATTGCAGCAATGTGCCGAATGGGTCGGCACGTCACCGAGTTTCCTGTCGCTGTGGTGCATGGGCTTGAACCAGTCCACCGCCGGCAGCGCGAAAAACAGCGCATTGATCAATCTGCACCTCGCCACCGGGCAAATCGGTCGGCCCGGTGCAGGACCTTTCTCTTTGACCGGTCAGCCGAATGCCATGGGTGGCCGCGAAACCGGCAGCCTGTCGAATCTGTTACCGGGCCATCGCGACGCGGCCAACCCTGAGCACCGCGCGGAAGTGGCGGCTTATTGGGGTGTCGATCGGTTGCCGGAAAACACCGGACTGAGTGCCATCGAACTGTTCGAACAGGTGCGCAACGGCAAGATCAAGGCGTTGTGGATCGCCTGCACCAACCCTGCGCAATCGATGCCCGATCAACACTCGGTGCGGGCAGCGCTTGAGGCCTGCCCGTTTGTGGTCCTGCAAGAAGCCTTTCGCACCACCGAAACCGCGGCGTTCGCCGATCTGCTGCTACCCGCCGCCAGTTGGGGCGAGAAAGAAGGTTCGGTGACCAATTCCGAGCGGCGAATTTCCCACGTGCGCAAAGCCATTCTCCCACCTGGCGAAGCGCGTCCGGATTGGGCGATCACGGTGGATTTCGCACAACGGCTGGAGAAACGTCTGCGTCCCGCTGAATCGAGCCTGTTCAAATTCGATCAGCCGTGGCAGTTGTTCGATGAATTCATAGAGCTGACACGCGGGCGCGATCTGGATATGTCCGGGATCAGCCACGCCTTGCTCGACCAGATCGGGCCGCAACAGTGGCCCTTCCCCACCGGCGCCCGGCAGGGAACCGTGCGCCTCTATGAAGACGGCGTTTTTCCTACGGCCAACGGACGCGCGCAGTTCATTGCCGAGCCGTATCGCGCTGCCAAAGAGCAGCGTGACGCGCGCTTCCCGTTGACGCTGATCACCGGCCGCCTGCGCGATCAATGGCACGGTATGAGCCGCACCGGCACCGCTGCGCAGTTGTTCGGGCATGTCAGCGAAGCGGTGCTGAGCCTGCACCCGGACGAATTGCGTCGGCAGCGTTTGCAGCCGGGCGATCTGGTCAATCTGAAAAGTCGTCGCGGCGCGGTGATCGTCGCGGTCGGCAGCGATGACGGTGTAAGGCCGGGCCAGGCCTTTTTACCGATGCACTGGGGCGACCGGTTTCTCAAGGGCGGCGTCAACAGCCTGACCCTGTCGGCCTTCGATCCGTTGTCGAAGCAGCCGGAACTCAAACACAGCGGCGTGCGCCTGGAACCGGTGAATTTGCCTTGGCAGCTTTTCGCACTGATCGAGGGTGATGTTCAACGGCATTTCGAGACGCTACGACCGCTCTGTGAGGCGTTTTCCTACGTAAGTCTCAGCCTTGTCGGACGTGAACGATCGGCATTGCTGATACGTGCTGCCAGCAGCGAGGCGCCGAATCCGCAATTGCTCGGTGCTATCGACCAGTGCCTGTCACTGATCGACGGGCCGGTATTGGCCTATGACGATCCGCGTCGGGCGATCGGTAAACGGGTGCGCATCGAAAACGGCCGGATTACGGCGATTCGACTGGCCGGCGAAACCCTCGCGCAACATTGGTTGCAAAGCCTGTGGCTGGAGGGCCGTGCCGACGAGCAGTTGCGGCGTTGGCTGCTGGCGCCCATGAGTGCGCCACCGGGGAGCGTCGGCGGGCAGGTCGCCGTGGATAAAACCCTGTGCAATTGCAGGAACGTCAGCTTCAACGCGGTCTGTGCCGGCATTCGCCAAGGCCTGGATTTGCAGGGTTTGAAAAACAATTTGGGCTGCGGCACGCAATGCGGCTCGTGCGTCCCGGAAATAAAGCGCTTGCTGGCTGCCGAGTTGCAGCCGGTCGCCGTCATCTGATGAGGAACACTGCATGAATGCAAAAGTCTGGCTGGTGGGCGCAGGCCCCGGCGACCCGGAACTGTTGACCCTCAAGGCCGTGCGCGCATTGCGCGAGGCGGCGGTGGTGCTGATCGATGACCTGGTCAACGACGCGGTGCTTGCGCACTGCCCTGGCGCGCGAATCATTGCCGTGGGTAAACGCGGTGGCTGCCGCTCGACACCGCAGGCGTTTATCCATCGGTTGATGCTGCGTTATGCCCGCCAGGGAAAGTGCGTGGTACGCCTCAAGGGTGGTGATCCGTGCATTTTCGGCCGTGGCGGTGAAGAAGCGCAGTGGATGCGTGAACGCGGGGTTGAAGTGGAATTGGTCAATGGCATTACCGCCGGACTGGCCGGGGCGACGCAGTGCGATATTCCGCTGACGCTGCGCGGTGTGGCGCGCGGCGTGACGCTGGTGACGGCGCACACCCAGGACGACAGCCAGTTGAACTGGCAGGCGTTGGCGCAGGGCGGCACGACGCTGGTGATTTACATGGGCGTGGCCAAGCTGGGCGAGATTCGCGATCAGCTGTTGGCGGGCGGGATGGCGGCGGATACGCCGGTGGCGATGATCGAGAATGCTTCGTTGCCGGAGCAGCGGGAATGCCGCAGTGATCTGCGGGGCATGGGAGAGGATGCGTGTGCGTTTGGACTGAAAAGCCCGGCGATTCTGGTGATTGGTGCGGTGGCGGCTGTTGCTGAAGAGCAAAAGATCGCAGCCTGCAGCAGCTCCTACAGCACGTGTGCAGATTTCATGCAGGAGCTGCCGCAGGCTGCGATCTTTTAAAGCTTCAAAGCCAAATCGCAGGCAAAGAAAAGCCCGGCCTAAGCCGGGCTTTCCTCAGAGCGGCAGCTAATTACTTAGCTTGAGCTTCAACCTGCGCTTCTACGCGACGGTTTACAGCGCGGCCAGCTTCAGTTTTGTTGTCAGCAACTGGGCGGGATTCGCCGTAGCCAACAGACTGAACGCGGGACGATTCAACACCGTACTGGTTGGTCAGAACTTGCTTAACGGCGTTTGCACGACGCTCGGACAGTTTCTGGTTGTAAGCGTCAGGACCGACGGAGTCAGTGTGACCTTCAACAGTAGTGGTGGTGGATGGGTACTGCTTCATGAAGTCAGCCAGGTTCTTGATGTCGCCGTAGCTGTTGGTTTTAACAACAGACTTGTCGAAATCGAACTTAACGTCCAGCTCAACACGAACAACTTCAGCAACTGCTGGGCAGCCATCAGCGTCAACAGTTACGTTGGCTGGGGTGTCCGGGCACTTGTCAACGTTGTCGCAAACGCCGTCGTTGTCGCTGTCGGAGCAGACTTCAGCTGGTGCTGGAACTGGAGCAGCAGCAGGCTTGGAGCCGCCACCGAAGTTCACACCGATACCAACGCTAGGAGCCCACTCGGTGTCGCCCTGGTCGATATTGTATTGAGCTTCAACGCCAGCACGGGCGTAGAAGTTCTCGGTGAAGTACAGCTTGGCACCAGCGCCAACGTTGGCGAAGGTGGAGCGGTTACGACCGGACTCGTTCTGACCGATGCTCTGATCGGAGAAACCAGCCGAAACGTATGGACGGACCATGTCGCCTGGGTTGTTGAAGTGGTACAGAGCGTCCAGAGCGGTGTTGGCGCCCTTGATGTTACGGCCGTTGTCGGCACGTACGTTGTGCACTTCGTCGTAGCCCAGACGCAGTTCAACGTCGTCGGTCAGGAAGTAACCAACCGAACCACCGAAGAGGTTGCCGTTGTTCTTGAAGTTACGAGCGCTGTCGAATTGTTCTTTCTTTGCGAAGCCTTCGATTTCAACTGCGCCTTGGCCTTGTGCCAGAGCGCCGAACGAAGTGGCGGCAATCAGAGAACCAATGGCCAAGCCCAAGGTGTTTTTCAGTTTCATCCGTTAAATCCCCATCTGGTGATTGTGAAGCAGTCCCGCAAACCGGGGGACAACTCGGCGGCAAGTCTATCAGAACTTGCCTACACGTAAGAGATATTTGCGCTGAACTAAGTTTCAGCAATGCCTGCAAATTTCTCACGCAATTTATCTAGAGCACGTTTGTATCGCATTTTTGTCGCACTCAAACCCATGTGCATGATGTCTGCGATCTCCTGAAATTCCAGCTCTGCGACAAATCGTAGCACCAGAATTTCGCGGTCGATCGGGTTCACATACACCAGCCAGCGATCGAGTCCGCCCTTCTCCTCGGCTTTAGGCGTCTTTTCTTCAGACGCTTCCTCGAGGGGGTCAAGACTCAATGCGTCCATCAAGCGACGCTTTCGCCGTTCCTTCCGATACTGCGTAATACATTCGTTGTACGTGATGCTATATAGCCATGTCTTGAACTTCGATTTCCCCTCGAAGTTCTTCAGGCCATACAGCACCTTCAACATGACTTCCTGACAGACATCGTCCGCGTCGCGATCGTTCCCAAGATATCTCGCACAGACGTTAAATAATGTTCGCTGGTAACGCCGCATCAGTTCTTCATAAGCGCGCGTTACGTGAAAAAGCTCGGTATGCGAGCGCGCGACCAACTCCTCATCAGAGAGCTCGCGGGGGTCGTAGCGCGTAGATAGCGTTTGGGCTTTATTCAAAACAAGTCGTGCCGACAGTCAGGTCAATGTCCACCGCAACCAGCATCAGCTGGCATTTTGCGGCGGCATACATTAGCAGGGTTTGCCGGATTAGCGGCTACTCACATGCTGTTCCAGCAGGATCCGATTGGAGAGTGAGACTAGCTCACCTTCATCGGTCAGCAATGTGGTTTTAACCGTGCCGATCTCTTCGATCTGGCCTTCGACCTCGCCAACACGCACTTGTTGCCCAACCTGATACAACTCACGCACATAGATTCCCGCAAGAATCTGACCGGCAATTTCCCGGCTTCCCAAACCCATGGCCAGCGCAACCGCCAGACCAACGGTAATCAATACAATGACAATCACATGGTTCAGCAGGTCGGTCTTGACCTCAAGCTGACTGATCGCGACCGAGATGCTGATGATGATTACCAGCCCCTGAGCAATTCGCCCAAGCCCTGAAGCGTAGTCGAGCCCTACGCCTTCTGCCGCCCCGCGCACCAGCCCGTTGGCCAGTTGCGCGAGCAAAACACCTACCAGCAACACCAGGGCCGCACCGAATACTTTCGGCAAATACAGCGCCAACATATCCAGCGTAGCTGAAACTCGCTCAAGTCCAAGGGATTCTGCTGCAGAAACCAGGAAAATCAGCAGAACGAACCAATAGACGATTTTGCCGATGAGCGTCGAGATCGGCACTTGCAGCCCCGCGCGCGACATCAACTTGGTCAAACCGGTGCCGCCCATCAGGCGATCGAGACCCAGTTTGGCGAGCAATTTGGACAGCAAGGTATCGAGCAGCTTGGCCACAACGAAACCCAACAGCAGCACGACCAGTGCGCCGAACAGGTTCGGAATGAAGTTGGCTACTTTGGTCCACAACGCAGTCATTGCAGTGACGAGGCTCTGAGTCCAGAGGTCGAGTTCCATATTCAATCAGCCTTATCAGCAGTGCGAGCGGTAGGTTTACGAAGACGGGAAACCGGCGAGACATGCGCCGATCCATTATTCAGGGCAATCATCAGCGCGGGCAGCCAGCGGCCCAGCAGGCTGAACAGATCACCGGCGCCGACCTGGCGGTTGGCGGTTTTGAGTACGCGGCCCAGACAGGCATCGTCGTCGCGGCTGGACGGCGAAGCGTTGAGCATGTCACGCAAAGACTGTTCAAACGGATCGTGCATACGCACCTCTCGTGATGTCTGTGAAAGACGCGGGCAGATTTGCTCGGGTCACATGCGCCATCTTCAGACCCAGCGCAAACGACGAAATAACCACCACTGACCGAAGGCCAGGGCGAGCACCGTCAAACAGGCGATCAGGAAACCATAAGGGCTGCTGGAGAAGGGAATTCCGCCAACATTTATACCCAGCAGACCGGTGATGAAACTCATCGGCAAAAAGATGCAGGTGATGATCCCGAAGCGATACATCGTGCGGTTCATGCGCTCGCTCAAGCGCCGGTCTTCCGCCTCCAGCACAAGCCCCACGCGCTCTCGGGTCAATTCGAGCTCTTCGAGGTAGCGCGTCAGGCTGTTGTTCAATTCGTTCCAGTAGTCGGCATCGTCATCGACGAACCACGGCATTTTTATCCGCGTCAGTTGGCCGAAAATATCCCGCTGCGGTGCCAGGAAACGCTTCAGTCCGGCAGCCCTGCGCCGGATGTGCAAAATGGCCCCATGCTCGGGGGTGTACCGTTCGTCGGCATCCATCTTTTCTTCTTCCTCATCGGCGATTTCCGAGAGGCAAGTGACCAGATCCTGCACCTTGTTGGTGAGGAACTGGGCCAGATAAAGAATCAGTTCCGACGCGGTGTTCGGGCCTTTGTCGTCGGCCAGTTCCGACAACAGTTCATCGGTGGCGCGCAATGGCCGTAACCGCAGGGAAATCACCCGTTGCGCGGAGGCGAAAATCCGCACCGAGACCATGTCTTCCGGCTCGGCACCCGGATTGAGGTTGACCCCTCGCAGAAACAACAGCAGCTCGGAGTCCGGCAGCGGCAACAAACGCGGTCGGGTGTTCTCTTCCAACAGCAGATCGCAGGTGAATTCGTTGAGACCGCTGGATTTGCGCAGCCAGGTCTGGGTCTGCGGATGGCTGCGATCCCAATGCAGCCACAGGCTTTCGTGGGCCTGCAACTGCAAATCGTCGAGCTCAGTCCGGGCTATCGAACGCGCACCGCCTTTACCGTCCAGCACCAGGGCATGCACCAGCCCCCATTGCGCGTTTTCTTCCTCGAACATCCGCATCCCTTTGTCGAAATCTTATTCAGGCATTTTCAGCGGACTCGGCGAGATGATCACGCCGTTGTTGTCCGCATAAATGTATTGGCCCGGGTGGAACGTCACGCCGGCAAACGTTACCGGGACGTTAAGGTCGCCGATGCCGCGCTTGTCGGTTTTCATCGGGTGGCTGGCCAGTGCCTGCACGCCCAGATCGGTCTGCGCGATAACGTCGACGTCACGGATGCAGCCGTAGATCACCAGCCCTTCCCAGCCGTTTTTGGCGGCCTTCTCGGCGAGCATGTCACCCAGCAATGCACGGCGCAGTGAACCGCCGCCATCGACCACCAGCACCTTGCCATTGCCCTTGAGATCGACTTGTTCCTTGACCAGCGAGTTGTCTTCGAAACATTTGATGGTCACGATTTCGCCGCCGAAGGAATCACGGCCGCCGAAATTGCTGAACATCGGTTCCAGCACCTGCACCAGCTCCGGATAGGCGTCGCACAGGTCAGGCGTGAGGTAATGGTTCATCGAAAAACTCCTGTAACAAGGAAGACGATCAAGGATGACGCACTCTTTTGAGACGAGTTCCGGTGGTCGCTGTTTACCTTAGTTCATGCAATGGTCGCTGAACCAACCTGAACAAACGCTGAAACGTAATCGCTAAACAGCCACCCAATATGACCAGAACCAAACAATCCGTCATATCTTAGCCGCAAGCCGACTCGAACGAAATGGCCTTTTCCGAGCCTTCAGCTCAGACCGCCGCAGCCAGATCGGGCTTCTCGCCGCGCAATGGCGACGTTTGATCGCTCAGCCAGCGCGCCACCAACGGCCAGACTTCAGCTTGCGCCGCTTTGCTCACCAACATCTCGACATGGCCGAAATTATCGTGGAAGCCCTGCTCGCGCCCCAGATTGATGAATTGCTTATGCTCGGAACCAACCTGCTCGAACAGTTTGCGACACGCCCACGTCGGATCCTGATGATCGCCCGCCGCACTCACCGCCAGCACCGGCACTTGAACGTCGGCCAGCCCAGCCCACCAATCCTTGTCCTTATCGCCAAAACGCCCGAACAAGCCGTACCAGCGCATGCTTTCGATGGCCAGACCGATCGGCTCGTCTTCCGGGCCGCGCTTGAGACGCGAACCGGACAATTGCGCAAAGCGCTTGAGAATAAAGCGCCCGCTCCACTCCAGCGGCGGGATTTTCAACGGCCAGTAAGTGCGGCTGACCTGCGTGCCAAAAAACGCCGCCGAGGCTACGGCGGGCTCGCCAAGGTATTCGCCACCCAGCGCCGCCGCCAGCGTGATGCCACCCAGCGAATGACCGATCCAGTGTGGCACTTGCCCGCTCTGCTCACGCACGAACGCGGCAATCGCCGGCAGATCGTAGCGCGCGTAGTCCGCGACACGGTTGCGCCGGTATTCCTCGTTGCGTTGCGACAAGCCGTGGCCACGCATCTCCGGAATCCACACGTCGAAGCCCAGTCGCGTCAGGTACGCGCCCAATCCCAGGCCTTTGGGAGAAAACCAGAAGCGTCGATTGGAAAAACTGCCGTGCAACAGAATCACCGGCACACCGCGTGGCGCCGAGTCATCGGCCATGCCCAGACGGGTGACGGCGATCTCCACGGACCAGTCAGGGCTGTTGCCGGGTTTCAAACGATAGACGTCTTCGCTCAGATCGCCGCGCCGTTCGGCGCTGATCAGGGCGACAGGAAATAGGTTGCTGCTGCTTTGCATAATGCTCTTGCACAAAAAAGGGCGGCATCTACAGGAGCCCGCCCTACTTGAATCTCAAAGCCCTGCCCTTTGTAGGAGTGAGCCTGCTCGCGATTTCGGTGTATCAGCCAACATTTATGGCGATGGTGTGCCGTCTTCGCGAGCAAGCCCGCTCCCACAGGGGGAGTGGGCCGCTTACATACTCATCAAGCCTGCGCTTGGCCTTCGGCAAGGAAGAACCAGGTTTCCAGCACGGAGTCCGGGTTCAGCGACACGCTTTCGATGCCCTGCTCCATCAGCCATTTGGCCAGATCCGGGTGATCCGAAGGACCCTGACCGCAGATACCGATGTACTTGCCAGCCTTGTTGCACGCGGCAATCGCGTTGGCCAACAGCTTCTTGACCGCCGGATTACGCTCGTCGAACAGGTGCGCGATGATACCGGAGTCGCGGTCCAGGCCCAGGGTCAGCTGAGTCAGGTCGTTGGAACCGATCGAGAAACCGTCGAAGAATTCGAGGAATTCTTCAGCAAGGATCGCGTTGGATGGCAGTTCGCACATCATGATGATGCGCAGACCGTTTTCGCCGCGCTTCAAGCCGTTTTCGGCGAGCAGATCGATGACCTGACTGGCTTCGCCCAAGGTACGCACGAACGGCACCATGATTTCGACGTTGGTCAGGCCCATCTCGTTGCGTACACGCTTCAGCGCGCGGCATTCGAGTTCGAAGCAGTCACGGAACGATTCGCTGATGTAACGCGAAGCGCCACGGAAACCCAGCATCGGGTTTTCTTCTTCCGGCTCGTAGAGCTTGCCGCCGATCAGGTTGGCGTATTCGTTGGACTTGAAGTCCGACAGACGCACGATGACTTTTTTCGGCGTGAACGCTGCAGCGAGGGTGCTGATGCCTTCCACCAGTTTGTCGACATAGAAACCGACCGGATCGTCGTAACCGGCGATGCGCTTGTCGACGCTATCCTTGATTTCCTGTGGCAGACCGTCGTAGTTCAACAGCGCTTTCGGGTGCACCCCGATCATGCGGTTGATGATGAATTCCAGACGGGCCAGGCCGACACCGGCGTTCGGCAGTTGCGCGAAGTCGAAGGCGCGGTCCGGGTTGCCGACGTTCATCATGATCTTGAACGGCAGCTCCGGCATGGCGTCGACGGAGTTCTTCTTGATGTCGAAGCCCAGCTCGCCTTCGAAGATGTAACCAGTATCGCCTTCGGCGCAGCTCACGGTCACACCCTGGCCATCCTTGAGCAGTTGGGTGGCGTTGCCGCAACCGACCACTGCCGGAATGCCCAGCTCACGCGCGATGATCGCCGCGTGGCAGGTACGCCCGCCACGGTTGGTGACGATGGCGCTGGCGCGTTTCATCACCGGTTCCCAGTCCGGGTCGGTCATGTCGGAAACCAGCACGTCACCCGGCTGGACTTTGTCCATCTCGGAGACGTCCTTGATGATCCGCACTTTGCCGGCGCCGATGCGCTGGCCAATCGCGCGACCTTCAACCAGCACGGTGCCGGTTTCTTTCAACAGGTAACGTTCCATGACGTTGGCCTGGGTGCGGCTTTTCACGGTTTCCGGACGGGCCTGCACGATGTACAGCTTGCCGTCGTCACCGTCCTTGGCCCACTCGATGTCCATCGGGCACTGATAGTGCTTCTCGATGATCATCGCTTGCTTGGCCAGCTCGCTGACTTCAGCGTCGGACAGGCAGAAACGTGCACGCTCAGCCTTGTCGACATCGACAGTCTTGACCGAACGACCGGCCTTGGCCTCGTCGCCGTAGATCATCTTGATCGCTTTGCTGCCCAGGTTGCGACGCAGGATCGCCGGACGACCGGCCTCCAGCGTGCCCTTGTGCACGTAGAACTCATCCGGGTTCACCGCGCCCTGGACGACGGTTTCGCCCAGGCCGTAGGCACCGGTGATGAACACCACGTCACGGAAGCCGGATTCGGTATCGAGGGTGAACATCACGCCGGCAGTACCGGTTTCCGAACGCACCATGCGCTGCACGCCAGCCGACAGGGCGACCAGTTTGTGGTCGAAGCCCTGGTGCACGCGGTAGGAAATCGCACGGTCGTTGAACAGCGACGCGAACACCTCTTTGGCGGCGCGGATAACGTTTTCCACACCACGGATGTTCAGGAAGGTTTCCTGCTGACCGGCGAACGAAGCGTCCGGCAAGTCTTCGGCGGTGGCGGAAGAACGCACGGCCACGGCCACATCAGGGTTGCCGGCCGACAGCGCGGCGAACGCGGTGCGGATCTCGGCATTGAGTTTTTCAGGGAATTCGGCGTCCATGATCCATTGACGGATCTGCGCGCCGGTCTTGGCCAGGGCGTTGACGTCGTCGACGTCGAGCGCGTCGAGGGCCGCGTGGATCTGGTCGTTGAGGCCACTCAGTTCGAGGAAATCACGATAAGCCTGAGCCGTCGTGGCGAAGCCGCCGGGGACCGAAACACCGGCGCCTGCCAGGTTACTGATCATCTCGCCCAGGGATGCGTTCTTGCCCCCCACATGCTCAACATCGTGTTTGCCGAGCTTATCGAGGGAAACTACGTACTCTACCAAGGTGATCTCTCCACTAACTGTGTTGGAAAAGCTCAGAAACCGGCTGCTCGGGGGAGCGTTGGCCGGTTGTATGGCCTGGACCTGGAAAATAAGTGAGAATGCGGGCCAGTCGCGGCCGACAAATCGCGCCTATCATATCCAAGATTGATGACTAGCTTAAGGCCCAAGGTGCAAATGAAACGATCTGCTTTCTTCATCTCCGATGGCACCGGCATCACTGCCGAAACCCTGGGTCAAAGCCTTCTGGCGCAGTTCGAAAACATTACCTTCAGCAAATTCACGCGACCGTACATCGACAGCGTTGAAAAAGCGCGGGCCATGGTACAACAAATCAACAAAGCCGCTGAAACCGACGGCTTTCGTCCGATCATCTTCGACACCATCGTCAATCAGGACATCCGTGAGATTCTCGCAACGTCCAATGGTTTCATGATCGACATTTTCTCGACCTTCCTCGCCCCGCTGGAGCAGGAACTGACCGAGCATTCTTCCTACACCGTCGGCAAATCCCATTCCATCGGGCACAACTCCAATTACATGGAGCGCATCGAGGCGGTGAACTTCGCCCTCGACAACGATGACGGCGCGCGCACGCACTATTACGACAAAGCCGACCTGATACTAGTGGGCGTGTCGCGTTGCGGTAAGACACCGACGTGCCTGTACATGGCCATGCAGTTCGGCATCCGCGCGGCCAACTATCCGCTGACCGAAGACGACATGGAGCGCCTGACCCTGCCAGCCGCCCTGCGCGCGCATCAGCACAAGTTGTTCGGCCTGACCATCGACCCGGATCGCCTCACCGCAATCCGCAACGAGCGCAAGCCCAACAGCCGCTATTCGAGTTATGCGCAGTGCGAATTTGAAGTGCGCGAAGTGGAGAACCTGTTCCGCCGCGAGAACATTCCGCACATCAATTCGACGCATTTTTCGGTGGAAGAGATTTCGGCGAAGATTTTGGTGGAGAAAGGCGTCGAACGACGCTTCAAATAACCCCGCAAACCTCCTGTAGGAGCTACCGCAGGCTGCGTTTTTTTGATCTTGTCTTTTAAAAACAGAATCAAAAGATCGCAGCCTGCGGCAGCTCCTACAAGGGATTGTGTTGTGTCAGGGCATTTGCCAGAGCTTCAAACCCCGCCAGCAACAAACGGTCATCCCCCACCGCATTGCACACACTCACCCGAATGAATTGCGGCACCGCGCCATGCCCGACCGCAAATGATTCGGCAGTCGCCACCAGATAATTGTTCTCCTTCAACTCGGCCGCAATCTGCGACGCCCGCCACAACTCAGGCACTTCTATCCAGAAATGCGGGCTGTAGGTGTGAGTCTTGTAATTCAGGCCCTTGAGCACCGGCGCGACCAACGTCTTGCGCCGGCCGATCTCGCTAATCTGTTCATCCAGCAAATGCTCGGCCATGCCGTTTTCGATCCACAGGCTCGCCACTTCCATCGATAACGGATTGGCCATCCAGCAGGTGCTGCGAATGGCTGAACTGATCCGCCCGATCAACGCTTGCGGTGCATGCAGATAACCCACGCGCAATCCGGCGGAAACCGCCTTGCTCAGGCTGCCGATCAACACCGCGCGCTCCGGCGCGAAGTAACTCAGTGGCAGCGGACGCTGGCGGTCGAGTACGGCGTGGGCTTCGTCTTCCACAATCAGCAGATTGTGCTGGCGGCAGACGTCGGCAATCGCCTCGCGCCGTAGGACCGACATCATCGCCGCTGTGGGATTCTGGATGGTCGGCGTGCAATACAGCGCCGATACCCGATGCTGACGGCAAATATCTTCCAGCGCTGAGGGCAACAGTCCTTCGTCGTCCATTGCAGCACCGATAAGTTTTATCCCGAGCTGGCGTGCGACGCTGATCAATCCCGGGTAGGACAAATGCTCGGTGACAACGCTGTCGCCGGCCTTGAGCAGCCCCATCAGCGCGCAGAGCAAACCATGCTGACCGCCGTTGACGCACAGCACCTGATCGGCGTGCGGCACGAAGTCGCCATGGCTGAGCCAGACCGCCCCCGCCACCCGATGCCGCGCCATGCCGCCCTCGGCGGTGTACCCGGTCAATTGGCGCAACACGCCCGGCTCATTGGCGAGATCCTGCAGGCTCTGGCTCAGGAAGGTGGTTTCCTGCCCCGGAATCGGCTGATTCCGACTCATGTCGAAGCAGGTTGGCGGCTCATCGCTGACGTTGCGAAAGCCTTTGTCCTGCGCCCGCTCCATCCCACGCTGGGACACATAAGTGCCATCGCCGACGCGAGCGACGACCAGGCCGACCCGTTCCAGCTCACCGTATGCACGGCTGATGGTGCCAATGGTCACGCCCAGGCTGTCGGCCAGCAGCCGGTGCGGCGGCAACTTGCAGCCAACCTCGATCACGCCTTCATCAATCGCCTGCGCGACGCCGTCGGCGAGGCGCTTGTACTTCACACCGACGCCGTTGACGAGGCCGTCACGGAGGATTGACACCATGGCAATACTTACTTTGACAGTCATTGTCACCCCGAATAGCGTGCTGAAAACAGGTTCAATCAGCAATAAACCTTTTCATTGATCAGGTCAATTCCACCGTTCGGAGCTTGCCGCCATGTCGACCGCCATCAGCACCCCCATCAACATCAGCAAACCCTGGCTCGCCGGATTGCTCACCAGCGCGCTGTTCCTGATCGTCTGCCTGAGTTGGGGCACGACGTGGCTGGGGATCAAGATTGCTGTTGAAAGCGTGCCGCCACTGACCGCCGCCGGCCTGCGTTTTCTGATCGCGTTTCCGCTGTTCCTCAGCTTCGCCCTTTTGCGCAAGGAACCGCTGCTGTTTCCGCGCCAAAGCCGCTGGTTCTTTGTCTTCGTCACGCTGAGCTACTTCAGTCTGCCGTATTACCTGCTCAACTACGGCGAGATGCACGTGTCGTCCGGCCTGACGGCGCTGCTGTTCAGTTGCATGCCGGTGTTCATCCTGCTGTTTTCCGCGCTGTTTCTGCGCGAAAAAATCTACCCGTCGCAAATGCTCGGCATCGCCATCGGTTTCGGCAGTCTGTTCATGATCATTCGCAGCCAGGGCCTGCATCTGGATCAGGCGGAATGGCTGGGCGTACTGGCGATTCTGTGTGCGGCGGTGATGCATGCGCTGTGCTACGTGGTGACGAAAAAACACGGCAGCGCGATCAGCGTGATCACCTACAACACGCTGCCGATCGGCATTGCCGGGGCGATGTTATTTATTGGCGGCTTGAGTGTTGAAGCGCCGGTGTTTAGCGACGTGACCACACGTTCGTGGGGTGCCCTGCTCTACCTGGGACTGGTGGCGTCGGTGGGCGGATTCATCGTTTATTTTTTGCTGCTGAAACGCCTGAGCCCGATCATTCTGTCGTTCGTGTTTATCATCTTCCCGGTGTTCGCCGTGATCATCGGCGCCTGGTATGAAGGGCAGGCATTGTCGCGGGAATTGATGATCTATTCGGCGATCCTGTTGAGCGGGTTTGCCATCACCAAATTGCCCATCGAAAAATGGCGGACACGGTCCGTGTAGGAGCTGCCGCAGGCTGCGATCTTTGGATGTTGATTTTTAAAAAGCAAGATCAAAAGATCGCAGCCTGCGGCAGCTCCTACATGTAGCGTGGTTGTAACTTCAGAGGGCGAACAGGTCGACGAAGCGGTTGACCGGGGTGGACTCGAGTCGGGTTTGATCCTTGCACAGTGTGAAAATTTCGCCACTGCGCTGCCCGGTAAAACGCGTCGTGAGATTGGCTTTGAACTTGTCCTCCAGCAATGGAATGCCCTCGGCACGGCGACGGCGGTGACCAATCGGGTATTCCACCACAACGTTTTCAGTGCTGCTGCCATCCTTGAAAAACACCTGCACGGCGTTGGCAATCGAGCGCTTGTCGGGCTCGAGATATTCGCGAGTGAAACGCGGTTCTTCGACGATGACCATTTTTTCGCGCAGCACATCGATGATCGGATGCGCCCGGTGGAAATCGTCTTCGTATTGCTCAGCGACCAGATTGCCGAACGCCAATGGCACTGCAGTCATGTACTGAATGCAATGATCGCGGTCGGCGGCGTTGGCCAGCGGCCCGACTTTGGAAATGATGCGGATCGCCGATTCGTGGGTGGTGATAACGATCCGGTCAATTTCGTGCAGGCGATTGCGCACTTGTGGGTGCAACGTCACCGCTGCTTCGCAGGCGGTTTGCGCATGGAACTCTGCGGGGAAGCTGATCTTGAACAGGACGTTTTCCATCACGTAACTGCCGAACGCGCGCGCGAAAGTGAACGCGCGTTTGTCCTGCGGTTTCAGCGCCAGATCGTTGTTGGTGTGGCTGAACAGCACGTCATAAAAGCCCCACTGTTTTGCCGTCAGCACCCCGGGAATGCCCATCTCGCCGCGCATGGCGATGTCGGCCAGGCGCACGCCACGACTCGACGCATCCCCGGCCGCCCAGGATTTGCGCGAACCGGCGTTCGGTGCATGACGATAAGTGCGCAACGCCTGCCCGTCAGCAAACGCATGGGACAACGCCGACAGCAGTTGCTCGCGATTGGCGCCCATCAGTTTCGCGGTGACCGCCGTTGAGGCGACTTTCACCAGGATGACGTGATCGAGTCCTACACGGTTGAAGGAGTTTTCCAGGGCGATTACCCCTTGAATCTCGTGCGCCATGATCATCGCTTCGAGCACATCGCGAACCGTCAGCGGTGCTTCAGCGTTGGCCACGCGTTTCTGCGACAAATGATCGGCCACCGCGAGAATTCCGCCGAGGTTGTCGGAGGGATGGCCCCATTCGGCGGCGAGCCAGGTGTCGTTGTAGTCGAGCCAGCGGACGATGCAGCCGATGTCCCACGCGGCTTTGACCGGGTCGAGGCGATAGGACGTGCCGGGAACGCGTGCGCCAAACGGCACGATGGTGCCCTCGACGATTGGCCCAAGATGCTTGGTGCATTCGGGGAAACGCAGCGCCAGCAGGCCGCAACCCAGCGTGTCCATCAGGCAGTTGCGGGCGGTGTCGAGGGCTTCGGCAGAGGTGACTTTGAAGGTGAGGACGTAATCGGCGATGTCCTGCAGGACAGGGTCGTAGTCGGGGCGGTTGTTCAGGTCGACGTTGGCGCTCATTGCGGTTCTCCTGTGCGGGAATGATGAGTGGTGCGGTCTTCCTCAGGGCTTGGCTGGGTTGGTCTGGTTGATTGCAGGTCTGGGGTGCCTGCTTGTTTTGGGTTTCTTCAGTGGGTGGCCCCTCACCCTAGCCCTCTCCCGAGGGAGAGGGAACTGATTGGGGGATGTTGTAGAGGTTCGCCGACGTGATCGATCTGCGCTGAATCCGTAATCGATCTGGTCAATGAACAACTTCAAACACCTCGATGCCCTCTTGAATCCATAATCGACTCGATCTTTCAGGTCGCTATACAACCTCAGACACCTCGGTCGGCCCCTGAATCCATAATCGCCTCGATCTTTCAGGTCAATGTACTACTCCAGACACCTCGGTCGGCCCCCTCTCCCTCCGGGAGAGGGCTGGGCGGGCGGCGTTCCGATGAGGGTAAAACTTTCGGATCAGAACGAATCTCCGGGGACGCGTACATAGCCTTCCATCAGCACCCGAGCACTGCGGCTCATAATGGCTTTTTTGACGATCCACTCGCCGTTTTCCAGGCTGGCTTCAGCACCGACGCGCAACGTTCCGGACGGATGCCCGAAGCGCACGGCATTGCGTTCAACGCCACCTGCCGCGAGGTTCACCAACGTGCCGGAAATGGCTGCGGCGGTGCCGATCGCCACAGCCGCCGTGCCCATCATTGCGTGGTGCAACTTGCCCATCGACAACGCACGCACCAGCAAATCCACATCCCCGGCAGCAATCGCTTTGCCACTGGACGCCAGGTAATCCGCAGGCTTGGCAACGAACGCAACTTTCGGCGTGTGCTGCCGTTTCGCCGCTTCATCCAGATTGGCAATCAGGCCCATGCGCAGCGCGCCGTAAGCACGAATCGTCTCGAACATCTGCAGCGCTTGCGGATCGCTGTTGATCGCGCCTTGCAGTTCGGTGCCGGTGTAACCGATGTCTTCGGCGTTGACGAAAATCGTCGGGATGCCGGCGTTGATCATCGTCGCCTTGAACGTGCCGACACCCGGCACTTCCAGCTCATCGATCAGGTTGCCGGTGGGGAACATCGAGCCACCGCCGCCCTCTTCGTCCGCCGCCGGGTCCATGAATTCGACTTGCACTTCAGCGGCCGGAAAAGTCACGCCGTCGAGTTCGAAATCACCGGTTTCCTGCACCTCGCCATTGGTGATCGGCACGTGGGCGATGATGGTTTTGCCGATGTTGGCCTGCCACACGCGCACCACCGCAACACCGTTGTGCGGAATGCGGCCGGCGTCGACCAAGCCATTGCTGATGGCGAACGAACCGACCGCTGCCGAGAGGTTGCCGCAGTTGCCGCTCCAATCCACGAATGGCTTGTCGATAGAGACCTGGCCGAACAGGTAATCGACGTCGTGATCAGCCTTGAGGCTTTTCGACAGGATCACGGTTTTGCTGGTGCTCGAAGTCGCGCCGCCCATGCCGTCGATCTGCTTGTCGTACGGGTCAGGGCTGCCGATCACGCGCAGCAAAAAAGCGTCGCGAACCGGGCCGGGAATCTGCGCCGCTTCGGGCAAATCCTTGAGGCTGAAAAACACGCCTTTGCTGGTGCCGCCGCGCATGTAGGTGGCGGGGATTTTGATCTGCGGTGCGAAAGTAGCTGCGTGAGCCATGGTGCTCCTTAACCACAGGCGTGAGACCGAAATCTCACGCCTGCATCAGTAGATTTAAACGGCAACCGCCGACTCTTCGAGGAAGTCCTGAGCGAAGCGTTGCAACACGCCGCCGGCCTCGTAGATCGACACTTCTTCAGCGGTATCCAGACGGCAGGTCACCGGCACATCAACGCGCTCACCGTTCTGGCGATGGATCACCAGCGTCAGGTCCGCACGCGGTTTGCGCTCGCCGATCACGTCGTAGGTTTCGCTGCCGTCGATGGCCAGCGTGTGCCGGTCGGTGCCCGGCTTGAACTCCAGCGGCAACACGCCCATGCCCACCAGGTTGGTGCGGTGAATGCGCTCGAAACCTTCAGCTGCAATCGCTTCGACACCGGCCAGACGCACGCCTTTCGCCGCCCAGTCACGGGACGAACCCTGACCGTAATCGGCGCCGGCGATGATGATCAGCGGCTGCTTGCGCTCCATGTAGGTTTCGATGGCTTCCCACATGCGCATGACCTTGCCTTCCGGCTCGACGCGCGCCAGCGAACCCTGTTTGACCTTGCCGTTTTCCACGACCATTTCATTGAACAGTTTTGGGTTGGCGAAGGTTGCGCGCTGGGCGGTCAAGTGGTCGCCACGGTGCGTTGCGTAAGAGTTGAAGTCCTCTTCCGGCAGGCCCATTTTCGCCAGGTATTCGCCAGCGGCGCTGTCGAGCATGATCGCGTTGGATGGCGACAGGTGATCGGTGGTGATGTTGTCCGGCAGCACCGCCAGCGGGCGCATGCCCTTCAACGGACGGGCGCCAGCCAGTGCGCCTTCCCAGTACGGCGGACGGCGAATGTAGGTGCTCATCTCGCGCCAGTCGTACAACGGCGTGACTTTCGGGCCGGTGTCTTCGTGGACGGCGAACATCGGAATGTAGACCTGACGGAACTGCTCTGGCTTGACCGAAGATTTCACCACGGCGTCGATTTCTTCGTCGGTTGGCCAGATGTCTTTGAGGCGGATTTCCTTGCCATCGACCACGCCCAACACGTCCTTCTCGATATCGAAACGGATGGTCCCGGCGATGGCGTAAGCAACCACCAGTGGCGGCGAAGCGAGGAACGCTTGCTTGGCGTACGGGTGGATGCGGCCGTCGAAGTTGCGGTTACCGGAAAGCACGGCGGTGGCGTACAGATCGCGGTCGATGATCTCTTGCTGGATCACTGGATCAAGCGCGCCGGACATGCCGTTGCAGGTGGTGCAGGCGAAGGCGACGACACCGAAACCGAGCTGTTCCAGCTCAGTGGTCAGCCCCGCTTCGTCGAGGTACAGCGCGACGGTTTTCGAACCCGGCGCCAGCGAGGATTTCACCCACGGTTTGCGGGTCAGGCCGAGCCTGTTGGCGTTGCGCGCGAGCAGGCCAGCGGCGATCACGTTGCGCGGGTTGCTGGTGTTGGTGCAACTGGTGATGGCGGCGATGATCACGGCGCCGTCGGGCATTTGCCCGGGGATTTCTTCCCACTGGCCGGAGATGCCTTTGGCCGCCAGATCCGAGGTCGCGACGCGGGCGTGCGGGTTGCTCGGGCCGGCCATGTTGCGCACCACCGAGGACAGATCGAAGCTCAAACCACGCTCGTATTGCGCGCCTTTCAGGCTGTCGGCCCACAGGCCGGTGAGCTTGGCGTATTGCTCGACGAGCTGCACTTGCTGGTCTTCACGACCGGTGAGTTTCAAGTAATCGATGGTCTGCTGGTCGATATAGAACATCGCCGCCGTGGCGCCGTATTCCGGGGCCATGTTGGAGATGGTTGCGCGGTCGCCGAGGGTCAGCGCAGCAGCGCCTTCGCCGAAGAACTCCAGCCACGCGCCGACGACTTTCTGTTTGCGCAGGTATTCGGTGAGCGCCAGCACCATGTCGGTGGCAGTGATGCCCGGTTGCAGCTTGCCGGTCAGTTCGACGCCGACGCTTTCTGGCAGGCGCATCCACGAGGCGCGGCCGAGCATCACGCTCTCGGCTTCGAGGCCGCCGACACCAATGGCGATCACGCCCAAGGCGTCGACGTGCGGCGTGTGGCTGTCGGTACCGACGCAGGTGTCGGGGAACGCCACGCCCTCGCGCACCTGAATCACCGGAGACATTTTCTCCAGGTTGATCTGGTGCATGATGCCGTTGCCTGGCGGGATCACGTCGACGTTCTTGAAGGCTTTTTTGGTCCAGTTGATGAAGTGGAAACGGTCTTCGTTGCGACGGTCTTCGATGGCGCGGTTTTTCTCGAACGCCTGTTTGTCGAAGCCGCCCGCTTCCACCGCTAGCGAATGGTCGACGATCAATTGCGTCGGCACCACCGGGTTGACTTGCGCCGGGTCGCCACCTTGCAACGCGATCGCGTCGCGCAGGCCAGCGAGGTCGACCAGCGCGGTCTGGCCGAGGATGTCGTGGCAGACCACGCGCGCAGGGAACCACGGGAAATCGAGGTCGCGTTTGCGCTCGATCAGTTGCTTGAGGGAATCGGTGAGCGTTGCCGGGTCGCAGCGACGCACAAGGTTTTCCGCCAGCACGCGGGAGGTGTACGGCAGGGTGTCGTAACTGCCGGGCTGAATCGCTTCGACAGCTGCGCGAGCGTCGAAATAATCCAGAGGACTGCCGGGCAGGGTTTTGCGGAATTCTGTGTTCATCGGGTCAGGACTCGGGTCACGGTAGTTGCAAAGGGTGATGCCGTCTCGCCGCCCCCCTGTAGGAGCTGCCGAAGGCTGCGATCTTTTGATCTTTTTTTCAGGATCAAGATCAAGGGATCGCAGCCTTCGGCAGCTCCTACAGGGATTGCGCTCAGGCGTTGGCACTCACCATTCAGCGACGTTCGATTGGCACGAACTTGCGCTGTTCGACGCCGATGTACTCGGCGCTTGGGCGGATGATGCGGTTGTTGGCGCGCTGTTCGAACACGTGCGCAGCCCAGCCGGTCAGGCGCGAGCAAACGAAGATCGGCGTGAACAGCTTGGTCGGGATACCCATGAAGTGGTACGCCGAGGCATGGTAGAAATCGGCGTTCGGGAAGAGTTTTTTCTGTTCCCACATGGTCTTGTCGATGGCTTCCGAGACCGGAAACAGCACCTTGTCACCGACTTCGTCAGCAAGCTGTTTCGCCCAGCCCTTGATCACTTCGTTGCGCGGATCGCTGTCCTTATAGATCGCGTGGCCGAAGCCCATGATCTTGTCCTTGCGCTCAAGCATGCCGAGGGTGCCTTTAATCGCCTCTTCCGGCGACGAGAAGCGTTCGATCATTTCCATCGCCGCTTCGTTGGCGCCGCCATGCAACGGGCCGCGCAGCGAACCGATGGCGGCGGTTACGCAGGAATACAGATCGGACAGGGTCGAGGCGCAAACGCGTGCGGTGAAGGTCGAGGCGTTGAATTCGTGTTCGGCGTAAAGGATCAGCGAGACGTTCATCACTTTCACGTGCAGTTCGCTCGGCTTCTTGTCGTGCAGCAAGTGCAGGAAGTGGCCGCCGATGGTTGGCTCGTCACTGACGCAATTGATGCGTTTGCCGTCGTGGCTGAAGCGATACCAGTAGCACATGATCGCCGGGAACGCGGCGAGCAGACGGTCAGTCTTGTCGCGCTGTTCGGAAAAATCTTTCTCCGGTTCTATGTTGCCAAGGAACGAGCAACCGGTGCGCATCACGTCCATCGGGTGGGCGTCGGCGGGGATGCGTTCGAGCACTTCTTTCAGCGCTGGCGGCAGGTCGCGCAGCTTGCTCAGCTTGCCTTGGTATTCATCGAGTTGCGCTTTGGTCGGCAGCTCGCCGTAGAGCAGCAGGTACGCGACTTCTTCAAATTGTGCATCGGCTGCCAGTTCGCGCACGTCGTAGCCGCGATAGGTCAGCCCGGCACCGGCATGGCCTACGGTGGACAGTGCGGTTTGCCCGGCAACCTGGCCACGGAGCCCGGCGCCACTGAGTACTTTTGCTTCGGCCATTGTGTTCTCCAATCTTTTTGAATTTGTATGGGGAAAACTTGTGGGAGCGAGCCTGCTCGCGAAGGTGGCTGGAACACCTCGGTGCGTCAGGGACACCGCGTTATCGTTGGCGTCCTTCGCGAGCAGGCTCGCTCCCACAGGGGTCTTGTTCAGCCTTTCTTTTGTGCAAACAACGCATCGAGCTTCTGCTCGAACGTGTGGTAATCGATGCGATCGTAAAGCTCCATGCGAGTCTGCATGGTGTCGATGACATTCTGCTGCGTGCCGTCGCGGCGGATCGCGGTGTAAACGTTTTCGGCAGCCTTGTTCATCGCGCGGAACGCCGACAGTGGATACAGCACCAGCGACACGTCGGCGCCGGCCAGTTGTTCGGTGGTGTACAGCGGCGTCGAGCCGAACTCGGTGATGTTGGCCAGAATCGGCGCTTTCACACGGCTGGCGAACAGCTTGTACATCTCCAGTTCGGTGATAGCTTCCGGGAAGATCATGTCGGCGCCGGCCTCGATGCACGCGGCAGCGCGATCGAGTGCCGATTCCAGACCTTCCACCGCCAGCGCATCGGTGCGCGCCATGATCACGAAGCTGTCATCGGTCCGCGCATCGACCGCAGCCTTGATGCGGTCGACCATTTCCTGCTGGCTGACGATTTCTTTATTAGGACGGTGGCCGCAGCGCTTGGCGCCGACCTGATCCTCGATGTGAATCGCCGCCGCGCCGAACTTGATCATCGACTTGACCGTGCGCGCCACGTTGAACGCCGACGAACCGAAACCGGTGTCGACGTCGACCAGCAACGGCAGATCGCAAACGTCAGTGATACGGCGTACGTCGGTGAGCACGTCATCCAGACCGGTGATGCCCAGATCCGGCACGCCGAGCGAGCCTGCGGCAACCCCGCCACCGGACAGGTAGATCGCCTTGAAACCGGCGCGCTTGGCCAACAGCGCGTGGTTGGCGTTGATCGCGCCAACCACTTGCAATGGATGCTCGCTGGCGACCGCATCGCGGAAACGCTGGCCTGGAGTGCTGTGCTTGGAACTCATGACTCACCTCGTTCAGTGGCTGTCTTATTGTGGGCGCCGTCCTGGTAATGACGAGCGATGTTGCGTTTCGAGGCGCCGATGTGGCGGCGCATCAACAATTCCGCGAGCTCGCCGTCACGGTCGGCGATGGCATCGAGAATCCGGTGGTGTTCGGCGAAGGCTTGGCGCGGGCGATTCGGCGTGGTGGAGAACTGGATGCGGTACATGCGCACCAATTGATACAGCTCGCCACAGAGCATCTGCGTCAGCGTGCGGTTGCCGCTGCCCTGGATGATCCGGTAATGAAAGTCGAAATCGCCTTCCTGCTGGTAATAGCCAACGCCAGCCTGAAAGGCAGCGTCGCGTTCATGGGTTTCCAGCACGCGGCGCAGTTCGTCGATTTCTTCGACGCTCATGCGCTCGGCCGCCAGACGGCAGGCCATGCCTTCGAGGGATTCGCGGATTTCGTAGAGTTCGATCAGCTCGGCATGATTGAGCGACACCACCCGCGCGCCGACGTGCGGAACGCGCACCAGCAGGCGCTGGCCTTCGAGTCGGTGAATCGCCTCACGCAGCGGCCCGCGACTGATGCCGTAAGTGCGCGCCAGTTCCGGCTCGGAGATCTTGCTGCCCGGGGCGATCTCGCCTTTGACGATGGCCGCCTGAATACGCCGGAAGACGTTTTCCGAGAGCGTCTCGGAATCGTCGCCGCTGATGACCGGGGGATCGAGTTGGTCCAGCATGATTGTCGACACCTTTAAATCCAATGCGGCAAAAACTAGCTAATTCAACCGAATCAGTCAAAGGATAAATGGGTATTGTCGACAATCGTCTAATAACCTTAAAAGATCGCAGCCTTCGGCAGCTCCTACAGGGATCAGTGCAGGAGCTGCCGCAGGCTGCGATCTTTTGATCTTCTATAGACCACCCCCAGCGCTGGCGCCATAAAACCACCGTGCTAGAATGCCGCCCGCATTTGCTGGCCATTTATACGGCTTGTCATAAAAAGCTGATAGGCACACGAAGGGCCTTGCGCAAGTTTTGCCAAGGACCTGAACCGACAACGGAACGCTGCGCACCAGGATTTATGAGACTCAAGCCTTTTCCCACATTCTTTGCCCTGTTTTGCCTGCCCGGCCTCGCCGCCGCGGGGGAAAAAACCGTGTACGGCCTCAACGAATACGCTTCGCTTGACGGCATCAATCTCGAAGTCGCGGCCAAACTCGACACCGGCGCGAAAACCGCCTCGCTGAGTGCCCGCGACATCAAACGCTTCAAACGCAACGGTGAATCCTGGGTGCGCTTCTACCTGGCCATCGACGCTGCGCATTCGCACCCGATCGAACGGCCGCTGGCCCGCGTCAGCAAGATCAAGCGTCGCGCCGGCGATTACGACCCGGAAGAAGGCAAAAAGTACACCGCCCGTCCGGTGATTGAGCTGGATATCTGCATGGGCACCGCGCTGCGCAGCATCGAAGTGAACCTGACCGACCGAAGTGCGTTCCAATACCCGCTTTTGATTGGCTCCGAAGCGCTGAAACGCTTCGACGCGCTGGTCGATCCCAGTCTTAAATACGCTGCCGGCAAACCCGCCTGCACCATCGCCGCTCATACCGCCGAGTAATTTCCATGCGTTCTCTAACCTTCCACCTGAAAATCCTGATCACCATTCTGGTGTTGCTGGGCGTTTCGGTTACGGCTTATCAGATTTTCGTGCTCGGCATCCCGGTGACCGAAGATGCGACCGACGACTTGTGGAACATCGACGCCAAAGTCGAGTTCGTCGCCAGCACCAAGGATCCGGTGAAGATCCAGATGTTCGTGCCGCCGCTGAGCCGCGATTACGTCAGCCTCAACGAAAGCTTCATCTCGAATAACTACGGCGTCGCCGTGAACCGCGTCGACGGCAACCGCAAGGTCACTTGGTCGGCCCGTCGCGCCAAGGGCAACCAGACCCTTTATTACCGTCTGGTGCTGACCAAGCGCTACACCGCAGAAAAAACCAAGATCAAAGGCCCGACCTTCCGCGACAGCATCGCCATCGAAGGCCCGGAGAAAATCGCCGCTGAAGCCCTGCTCGCGCCGATTCGCCAACATTCGGCCGACGTTGAAACCTTCATCGGCGAAGCGATCAAACGCGTCAACAACCTCAACGATGACAACGTCAAACTGCTGCTGGCTGGCGACCCGTCGACCGCGCACAAAGCCAAAATCGTCGAGCTGCTGCTGTCCATCGCCCACGTCCCGGTAGAAAAAGTCCACACCATCCGTCTCGTCGCCGACCAGCCGCAAACGCCTGAACTGTGGCTGCGCAGCTTCAACGGCAACGACTGGCTGTACTTCAACCCGGAAACCGGTGAGCAAGGCCTGCCGACCGACCGACTGCTGTGGTGGACCGGCGATGAAAACCTGATCACCGTCGACGGCGGCAAGAAAGCCAACGTGACCTTCAGCCTGAACAACAGCGAGATGAACGCGATTCGTCTGGCCAAGCTGACCGACGAGAACACCGACGCCAACTTCCTCGAATATTCGCTGTACGGCCTGCCGCTGCAGACCCAGCAGACGTTCATGATCATGGTGATGATCCCGATCGGCGTGCTGGTGATCCTGATCCTGCGCAACCTGATCGGCCTGCAGACCCTCGGCACGTTCACCCCGGTGCTGATCGCCCTCGCCTTCCGGGAAACGCAGCTGGGCTTCGGCATTCTGCTGTTTACCGTGATCACGGCGCTGGGCCTGTCATTACGGTCGTATCTGGAACACCTGAAACTGCAAATGCTGCCGCGACTCTCGGTGGTGCTGACCTTTGTCGTGGTTTTGATCGCGGCGATCAGCCTGTTCAGCCATAAACTCGGTCTGGAGCGCGGCTTATCCGTGGCGTTGTTCCCGATGGTGATTCTGACCATGACCATCGAGCGCCTGTCGATTACCTGGGAAGAACGCGGCGCCAGCCATGCGATGAAAGTCGCGATCGGCACGCTGTTCGCAGCGTCCCTGGCACACCTGATCATGACCGTGCCGGAGCTGGTGTACTTCGTGTTCACCTTCCCGGCGATCCTGCTGATCCTGGTCGGCTTCATGCTGGCGATGGGTCGTTATCGCGGCTACCGCCTGACCGAACTGGTGCGTTTCAAGGCTTTCCTGAAGAAGGCTGACGCCTGATGTTCGGTTTCTGGAAGACCTGGAAGGCGCTGGAGGCGCGCGGCATCATGGGCATTAATCGGCGTAACGCCGACTACGTGCTCAAGTACAACAAGCGCAGCCTGTACCCGATCGTCGATGACAAGATCATCACCAAGGAGCGCGCGATCGAGGCCGGCATTCACGTGCCGGAGCTGTATGGCGTGATCTCCACCGAGAAGGAAATCGACAAGCTCGGCGAGATCATCGGCGGGCGCAGCGACTTCGTGATCAAACCGGCGCAGGGCGCTGGCGGTGACGGCATCATCGTCGTCGCCGACCGCTTCGAAGGCCGCTATCGCACGGTGTCGGGCAAGATCATTGACCACGAAGAGCTTGAGCATCACATCTCGAGCATCCTCACCGGCTTGTACTCCCTGGGCGGCCACCGTGACCGCGCGCTGATCGAATACCGGGTGACTCCGGATCAGATCTTCAAAAGCATCAGTTATGAAGGCGTGCCGGACATCCGCATCATCGTGTTGATGGGTTATCCGGTAATGGCCATGCTGCGTTTGCCGACCCGGCAATCCGGCGGCAAGGCCAACCTGCACCAGGGCGCCATCGGCGTCGGTGTCGATCTGGCCACGGGTCTGACGTTGCGCGGCACCTGGCTGAACAACATCATCACCAAACACCCCGACACCACCAACGCGGTGGATGGCGTGCAACTGCCCTACTGGGACGGTTTCATGAAACTCGCTGCGGGCTGCTATGAGCTGTGCGGGTTGGGTTATATCGGCGTGGACATGGTGCTCGATCAAGAGAAAGGCCCGCTGATTCTCGAGCTGAATGCTCGGCCGGGGCTGAATATCCAGATCGCCAACGACTGTGGGCTGACGTTGCGTACCCATGCCGTCGAGGCGCGGCTGGAAGAGCTGAAGGCGCGTGGGGTGACGGAGACGGCTGAAGAGCGCGTGGCGTTTACTCAGGAAATGTTTGGGCATATTCCTGCCGTCGAGGGCTGATCTCCCCCCGATGATCGTTCCCACGCTCTGCGTGGGAATGCATCCCGTGACGCTCCGCGTCACAGTGGACGCAGAGCGTCCATGGCAGCGTTACCACGCAGAGCGTGGGAACGATCATCCACTCAGCCTGCCGCCAATCTGCCAATCCCCGACATCCCCTCTAGGAGCAAATCGCCCGGAGGACTACAATCCCCACCCCGCCTCAACGGCCGATCTGCCCCGCCCATGTTGACCTGTTCCGTACACCCGCTGCTCTACCGCGCCAATCCCGCCGACTACTTCGCGGCCGTCCGCAACGCCCCCGGCGCCGTGCTGCTCGACAGCGGCCGGCCGAGTGCAGACCGTGGCCGTTATGACCTGCTCAGCGCCTGGCCGCTGGAACAACTGGCAGTGTTGCCGGACGAGAGCGGCAGTCATTTCCTGCAACGATTGCGCGACAATCTGCGCCGCCTCGGCGAGGCTGATTTGCCAGCGGGTTTCGAGCTGCCATTCGCTGGCGGTTTGATCGGTTACCTGAGCTACGACTTCGGTCGGCATCTGGAAAGCCTGCCCAGCCAGGCCCGCGATGATCTGCAATTGCCGGATGCTCGATTTGGCCTCTACGACTGGGCGCTGATCAGCGATCACCAGACGTCAACCAGCCAACTGGTCTTTCACCCGTCCGTGAACGACAGCGAACAACAACGGCTGATCACGCTGTTCACCCAACTGCAAGCTGAAGCGCCAACACCGTTCAAACTGCACACGCCGATGGCTGCCGATCTTTCGGCGGACGATTACCGTCAGGCGTTCGAACGCATTCAGCATTACATTCAGGCCGGCGATTGTTATCAGGTCAACTTTGCCCAGCGCTTCCGCGCGGCGTGCCAGGGCGATCCGTGGCTGGCTTACTGCAAGTTGCGCGAAGCTTGCCCGACACCGTTCTCCGGTTTCCAGAGCCTGCCCGATGGCGACGCGGTGTTGAGCCTGTCGCCCGAACGCTTCGTCAAAGTCAGCCAGCGTCAGGTCGAAACCCGGCCGATCAAAGGCACCCGCCCGCGCGGCCTGACCCCGGCCGAAGACGCGGCCAACGCCGCCGAACTGCTGGCCAGTCCTAAGGATCGTGCGGAAAACCTGATGATCGTTGATCTGCTGCGCAACGACCTCGGCCGCACCTGCCGCATCGGCTCGGTGCGGGTGCCGGAGTTGTTCAGCCTGGAAAGCTATCCGAACGTGCATCACCTGGTCAGCAGCGTCACCGGTGAATTGGCCGATGATCGCGACGCGCTGGATTTGATTGCTGGCAGCTTCCCCGGCGGCTCGATCACCGGTGCGCCGAAGATTCGCGCGATGCAGATCATCGATGAGCTGGAGCCGACCCGACGCGCTCTGTATTGCGGCTCGTTGCTGTACCTGGATGTGCGCGGCGAGATGGACAGCTCCATCGCGATTCGCAGTCTGTTGGTCAAGGATGGGCAGGTGTGCTGCTGGGGGGGCGGCGGGATTGTTGCCGATTCGGACTGGCAGGCTGAGTATCAGGAGTCGATCACTAAAGTCAGAATCCTTCTCGAAACCTTGCAGAACCTCTGAGGAATGATCGTTCCCACGCTCCGCGTGGGAATGCAGCCCGGGACGCTCCGCGTCCCATCCAGAGCCGAACGCGGAGCGTCCGTTGAGGCATTCCCACGCAGGGCGTGGGAACGATCATCAGGTAAGCCAGGTTTACAGGCTGAGGTCGCGGCTGGAGGCTTTGAGGAATTCCTGCTTCAAATCGGCAAAGGTGTGCACCGCCGGGAATTGCGGGAATTCGCGAATCACGTTCTCCGGCGCATGAAACAGAATCCCTGCATCCGCTTCACCCAGCATCGTCGTGTCGTTGTAAGAATCCCCTGCCGCAATCACCCGGTAATACAGACTCTTGAACGCCAGCACCGACTGGCGCTTGGGATCTTTCTGGCGCAGCTGATAGCTGGTCACCCGCCCGGTTTCGTCAGTAATCAGCCGATGGCACAGCAAGGTCGGAAAGCCCAACTGACGCATCAACGGCTGCGAGAACTCATAGAACGTATCCGACAGAATCACCACCTGAAAGCGCTCGCGCAGCCAGTTGACGAATTCCACCGCGCCGTCCAGCGGCTTCAGCGTGGCGATCACTTCCTGAATGTCCGAGAGCTTCAAGCCATGCTCATCGAGGATGCGCAGACGCTGCTTCATCAGCACGTCGTAATCGGGAATGTCCCGGGTGGTGGCCTTGAGGGATTCGATTCCGGTTTTTTCGGCGAAAGCGATCCAGATTTCCGGCACCAACACCCCTTCAAGATCCAGGCAAGCAATTTCCACAAGACACTCCCGTTTGTATTGATTATTTGAGTCGAGCGAGGCCGAACTCTAGCGACTCAATCCCGGCGGCGCAACGCACAGGACGCCCCGAGCGTGGCAGCTTTTTGTTACCATCGGCCCATATAGAGCGCCCAGCGCCACCGACCTGTAGGAAGCCGCCCTGATGAGTGCAACGTTCGACGTCGTGGAACTCGCCACGACCTATGCCAACAAATCCGCGCAAGACATTCTCAAACTCGCGTTTGCCGAGTTCGGCGATGACTTGTGGATATCTTTCAGCGGCGCCGAGGATGTGGTGCTGGTGGACATGGCCTGGAAGCTCAACAAGAACGTCAAGGTATTCAGCCTCGACACCGGCCGCCTGCACCCGGAGACCTACCGTTTCATCGATCAGGTGCGCGAGCACTACAAGATCGACATCGAACTGGTATCGCCGGACTACACGAAGCTGGAACCGTTCGTGAAGGAAAAAGGCCTGTTCAGTTTCTACAAGGACGGCCACGGCGAATGCTGCGGCATCCGCAAGATCGAACCACTGCGCCGCAAATTGTCCGGCGTCAAAGCCTGGGCCACCGGCCAGCGCCGTGACCAGAGCCCGGGCACCCGCAGTGCCGTGGCGGCGATGGAAATCGATACCGCGTTCTCCACGCCGGAGCGCACCCTGTACAAGTTCAACCCGTTGGCGCAGATGACCAGCGAAGAGATCTGGGGTTACATCCGCATGCTTGAGCTGCCCTACAACAGCCTGCATGAGCGCGGCTTCATCAGCATCGGTTGCGAACCGTGCACCCGCCCTGTTCTGCCGAACCAGCACGAGCGTGAAGGCCGTTGGTGGTGGGAAGAAGCGACGCAGAAAGAATGCGGGTTGCATGCCGGTAACATCATCAGCAAATCCAACAGCTAAAAGATCGCAGCCTGCGGCAGCTTCTACAGGTGATCGCATTGCCATGTAGGAGCTGCCGCAGGCTGCGATCTTTTGATCTTGAAAAATGTGTACACACGACTGTCACCATCGGTGCCATTTATGTGTGCACTTTTTTGTTTCCGCGCCCTGAAAAGTTACATCCCGCCTGAAAAACCCTCGCTTCCGTCCGCCGTGAAAATCCCCCGCAAAAAATAAATACCTGTTCAATCGGTCAATTTATAACCACTTATTTTCAGATACTTAGCGCGCTTCGATAACTTTTCGAAATGAGCGCGGCTGCGCATAGATCGATAATTGGCACAAATCTGGCTTAAGTGCATACATGTTTTGTATACAAAACTGCAGAACATAGCCACACTTTCGATCCGCAAGCCTGAAGCGCCCTATCCCGTACAGGCTGCAGATGCCCCGTAACCAGTGATGCTTTCACTGCCGCGACGAAGATTTGTCGAGCCTGACGGCTTATGCACAGTCATCGCGGCCCTGAACATCAGGAGCCTGCCGGAATGCGTACAAGTCTCTCGAATAACATCGCGCTGAATCTGCCCGCCTCTGCCCTCGATCAACCGTTACCCCATGACGGTCTGAGCGAGCCGTTACAACTCAGTCCGCGTCTGCACAACAGCGACCTCGCGCCAACCAAGGCCGAAGGTAGGCGCTGGGGCAAATACAGCATCTTTGCCCTGTGGACCAACGACGTGCACAACATCGCCAACTACTCGTTCGCCATCGGCCTGTACGCCTTGGGCCTGGGTGGCTGGCAGATTCTGTTGTCACTGGGGATCGGCGCGGCGCTGGTGTACTTCTTCATGAACCTGTCCGGTTACATGGGGCAGAAAACCGGGGTGCCGTTTCCGGTGATCAGCCGGATCAGTTTCGGTATTCACGGCGCGCAGATTCCTGCGTTGATTCGGGCAGTTATCGCCATCGCCTGGTTCGGCATTCAGACGTATCTGGCATCGGTGGTATTCCGCGTGTTACTCACCGCCGTGCATCCCGGTTTCGCCGAATACGATCACAATTCGATTCTTGGCCTGTCGACGCTGGGCTGGGTATGTTTCGTGGCGATCTGGTTCGTGCAACTGGCGATCCTCGCCTACGGCATGGAAATGGTTCGCCGCTACGAAGCCTTTGCCGGTCCGGTGATTCTGCTGACCGTCGCCGCCCTCGCCGCGTGGATGTACACGCAAGCCAACGCGACCATCGCCTGGTCGATCCGCGAGCCGCTGAGCGGTGGCGAGATGTGGCGCAACATCTTCGCTGGCGGCGCATTGTGGCTGGCGATCTACGGCACTTTGATCCTCAACTTCTGCGACTTCGCCCGCTCTTCGCCGTGCCGCAAGACCATCAAGGTAGGAAACTTCTGGGGTTTGCCGGTGAATATTCTGGTGTTCGCCGCGATTACCGTGCTGCTGTGTGGCGCGCAATTTCAGATCAATGGCCGGATCATCGAAAGCCCGACCGAGATCATTGCGTCGATCCCCAACACGTTCTTCCTGGTCCTTGGTTGCCTGGCGTTCCTGATCGTCACCGTTGCGGTAAACATCATGGCCAACTTCGTCGCTCCGGCCTTCGTCCTCAGCAACCTCGCGCCGAAGTACCTGACCTTCCGCCGCGCCGGGCTGATCAGCGCCACCATCGCCGTGTTGATCCTGCCGTGGAATCTCTACAACAGCCCGCTGGTGATTGTGTACTTCCTGTCCGGCCTCGGCGCCCTGCTCGGCCCGTTGTACGGGGTGATCATGGTCGACTACTGGCTGATCCGTAAAGGTCGGGTCAACGTTCCGCAGCTCTACAGCGAAGATCCCAACGGCGCTTATTACTACAGCCACGGAGTCAATTTCCGCGCGGTGGCGGCGTTTATTCCTGCCGCGTTGATCGCCATTGTCCTGGCCTTGGTTCCCGGTTTCCACAGCGTTTCGCCGTTCTCCTGGCTGATCGGCGCCGGGATTGCCGGAATGCTCTACCTGATCATCGCCAAGCGTCAGCCGCACTACGCCGATGTCAGTGGCGAAACCATCGCGGTCGACAACGTCTGCCACTAACTCCCTCGCGGCCCGGACTTCGGGCCGCAGAACTGCCCGCTATAAGGATTTCCCCATGCGCATTCTCGTGGTCAACGTCAACACCACCGAATCCATCACTGACGCTATCGCCCGCTCGGCGCAGGCGGTTGCCTCGCCCGGAACAGAGATTGTCGGTTTGACGCCGTACTTCGGCGCCGATTCGATTGAAGGCAACTTCGAAAGCTATCTGGCCGCCATCGCCGTGATGGATCGGGTGATGTCCTACGATCAGCCGTTCGATGCGGTAATTCAGGCCGGTTACGGCGAACATGGCCGCGAAGGCTTGCAGGAATTGCTCAACGTACCGGTGGTGGACATCACCGATGCGGCGGCGAGTACGGCGATGTTTCTCGGCCACGCCTATTCGGTGGTGACCACGCTGGATCGCACCGTGCCACTGATTGAGGATCGGCTGAAACTGTCCGGTCTGTGGGATCGTTGTGCTTCGGTGCGGGCCAGTGGTTTGGCGGTGCTGGAACTGGAACACGAGCCGCAGCGTGCGCTGGAAGCGATCGTGCAGCAGGCGGAACTGGCGGTGACGCAGGATAAAGCCGAGGTGATTTGCCTCGGTTGCGGCGGCATGGCCGGGCTGGATGAACAGATTCGCCGGCGCACCGGGGTGCCGGTGGTGGATGGCGTGACGGCGGCGGTGACGATTGCGGAATCGCTGGTGCGCTTGCGCTTGTCGACGTCCAAGGTGCGGACTTATGCGACGCCGCGACCGAAGAACATCATTGGCTGGCCGGGGCGGTTTGCCCGGTAGACCGCGTTATCGTTTATCGCGGGCAAGCCACGCTCCCACAGGTTCTGTGTCGTACTCAGAATATGTGCACAACTCAGAACCTGTGGGAGCGTGGCTTGCCCGCGATGGCCGCGCCGCGGTCCAAAGCCCTACTCAAATAGCACTAAACCGCTGCGCCAGCCCCAGCTCCGCAAACTGCTCAATCACAAAATCGACAAACGCCCGCGTCTTGCCCGGCAACAATTTATGCTCAGCGTAGTAAATCGAAATATTGCCATCATCGACAAACCAGTCCGGCAACACCCGCTGCAACCTCCCCGCCTGCAGATACCCCACTGCAAACGGCATACTCACCAGCGCGATCCCCAAGCCTTGCTCCGCCGTCCTGCAAGCGGCCTCGGAATCACTCATGGTCATCCGCGCCTTGAGCATCAACGGCCGACAATTCTGCGGATTGCGCCCGACCAATTGCCAGGAGCGCACGCGCCCGGTTTGTGGCGAGCGGATCAGAATACCGTCGTGATGGTTAAGGTCATCCGGCTCGATGATCGGCGGATTGGCCTGTAGATAGTCGGAAGACGCGACCAATATCCGGTGCGCCGGACTCAACTTGCGCGCGATCACGCCTTGCGGCAGTTCGAAGCCGCCACCAATGGCCGCATCGAAACCCTGCCCGATCAGGTCGACCTGTCGATTATCGAAATGCCAGTCCGGATTGATCGCGGGATAGCGCTGCAGAAACTCACCGAGCATCGGCACGATGTGCAGACAGCCAAACGCTGCGCCCATGCTGACCTTCAGCGTCCCCGCCGGACGCCCTTCGACACTGGACAGATTGGCCACGGCATTTTGAATGGTCGTCAGACTGCCGCTGACCTGACTCAAGAACAGTTGCCCGGCCTCCGTCAGCGTCAGGCTGCGTGTACTACGCTGGAACAGCCGCACGCCGAGCCGCATCTCAAGTTTAGCCACGCTCTTGCCGACTGCCGCCGGGGTCAGACTTAAACGTCGTGCGGCCTCGGCAAAGCTGCCGACTTCGGCACTGCGCACGAAGCATTCGATGCTGCTGAAGGTTTCCATGGTCGCCACTATAAACTTCTGGTTTACACAGACTATAGCAATCACGGTCTACACAGTTGTCGATACCACGCCGATACTCGGCACCAATACCAAGGCATTCTGCCTTGAACGTCTGGAGATCGAACATGACCACTCAACACCTCAGCGGCAAAGTCGCTCTGATTCAAGGCGGTTCCCGTGGTATCGGCGCTGCCATCGTCAAACGCCTGGCCGCTGAAGGCGCAGCAGTAGCCTTCACTTACGTCAGCTCCGCCGCCAAGGCCGAAGAGTTGCAGAACAGCATCACCGGCAACGGCGGCAAAGCCCTGGCAATCAAGGCCGACAGCGCCGACGCTGCCGCCATCCGCCACGCCGTCAGCGCCACGGTCGAAGCCTTTGGCCGAGTCGACATTCTGGTCAACAACGCTGGCGTACTGGCCGTCGCACCACTGGAAGACTTCAAACTCGAAGACTTCGACCAGACCGTGGCGATCAACATTCGCAGCGTCTTCATCGCTTCGCAAGAAGCCGCCAAACACATGGGCGAAGGTGCGCGCATTATCAACATCGGCAGCACCAACGCCGACCGCATGCCCTTCGCCGGCGGCGGTGTGTATGCGATGAGCAAATCGGCGCTGGTCGGCCTGACCAAAGGCCTGGCCCGCGACCTCGGCCCTCGCGGCATCACCGTCAACAACGTGCAACCCGGCCCGGTCGACACCGACATGAACCCGGCCCACGGTGACTTCGCCGAAAGCCTGATCCCGCTGATGGCCGTCGGGCGTTACGGTAAAGCCGAAGAAATCGCCAGTTTCGTTGCCTATCTGGCAGGCCCGGAAGCCGGCTACATCACCGGTGCCAGCCTGACCATCGACGGTGGTTTCGGCGCCTGACCGAGTCGACTGAACGAAAAACGCCGCCCCTCCTTAACAGAGGGGCGGCGTTTTTTTGTCTCGGTGGTTTAAGCCCATTCCAGCGCCGGCAAACCACAGGCACTCGGGATGAACGCTTTGAGCGTACGAAGGATGCCGTCAGCGTGAGCGTATTTCTCGTCGGCCATGGCCGCGTCGGGAATGGCGATTGCGGTCATGCCGGCGGCTTTCGCGGCAGTCACGCCAAATGGCGAATCCTCGAACACCAGGCAATCTTCAGGCGCGACGCCCAGGCGTCGGGCAGCGGTGAGGAAAATATCCGGCGCCGGTTTCGCCGCGCCGACCTCCGGATCGTCCGCCGTGACGATGAAATCGAACAGCGCAAACCAGTCACGGTGCAGCGTGGTTTTCTGCCCGAACGATTGGCGCGACGAGCTGGTGCCCACGGCGATTGGAATGTTGTGCGCCTTGAGATGGCGGATCAGTTCCTCGGCACCCGGCATCGCCTGAGCCTGGGGAAAGCGCTCGCGCATCAGCGGCTCGCGGATCACCAGAAACTCTTCGGCGGTGATCGGCAGATCCAGCGCCTGCACGACGTAGTTCGCCAGATCGTTGGCCCCACGGCCAATGATGTTCTGCTTGATGCTCCAGTCGAAGGTGCGCCCGTAACGCCCGGCAATCAACGAGGTGACCTCGGTGTAAATGCCTTCGGTGTCCAGCAGCAAACCGTCCATATCGAAAATCACGGCCTTGATCGGGCCGAACGCCTTCAGCGGTGCATTCATCATCGGATCCGTTAACAAAGACATCCCGGCGGCACGGTCGGCGCCACTACGCGGATCTGATTAAAGGGTTCAGCAGCATAACGAGCGCGAAGGACATTGGGCAACGGGCAATCTCCGTTGAGCCGATGAACTACTCGCGAGCATTTAGCGAAACATCCTACAGGCATCACCTACTTACCCGACTTCTTTCCTTTTTGATCCCCCGCAAAGTCCCCGCACCTTTTTTGATGTGCGCGAGAGACTGCGAATGCTTGAAACCGATCGGTTACTGGCCCTGAACAACAGCATCGGCCTGCTGGTAGTTGCAGCGCTCAATCCCGGGCATCCGGATTTTGAAACCCTGATCAAGGAGTTTCGCCTGTGCCTCAACGACTACGAGGCCTGGGCCGAACAGTTCTGGACCGGCACGGCACTCGATGTCGAGCAAGTGTTCAGCGTCGGCAACGACGTACGCCTCATTGCGCCGATCAAGTCCCGGCAACCGATCAGTTCATCGGTGGTGATGTGCCCGGCCAGCGGGCCGTTGACACTGGTGCACATGTTCGAGGCGGCGCAGTTCGTGCCGATCGGCGATACCCCGGTAACACTCGAACCGCTGCTCAGTGACGTCAACGGGGTCCAGACCTTTGGCGAGCCGCTGCGCCACACCATCGGCCCGAGCGGCATTCTGCAAGTGGCCGACTGTGATCGGGGCCAGCGTTATCGCATCACCTTCTTTCCCGATGTTTCCGCTGAGCATGTACAGGCGCTGTATGCCTCCTACCAGACAGTTCTCGGCCACCTGGAAGGTTGGCTGCGCGACGAGTGGGCAGGGTTTCAGCCGCAGTGGGCGGAATTTTCCAGCGCCGGGTTTCTTGATCGTTACGGTCAGTTGCAGCAGGCGGACTGGCGCGGTTTCGAGAAAGTCCTGAATGGCGTTTGGGATGACCTCAAGCAGCTGTTCGCCCTCCTCGCCGACTTGCAGGCCAACAGCGAAAAACTCCTCGAATACCTGAGCGCGGCTGAACTGACGGCGCTGCTGCAAGCCTCCAGCGAAGCCATCGCCAACGCGCTGCTGATGCTCAGTGATGAGCCGCTGCTGTTCATTCATCTGGCGGCATTTACCAGTTGGCTGAAGATGCTGCCGCCGCAGTATCTGGCGGAAGTGGTGGCCGAAGTTCGCGTCGAACTGCTGATCAGTTTTCTGTTGATGCGTGTGTGCGGCGGCGTCGGCGTGCAGATGCGCTTGAGCAGCAAGGTATTGGCCAAGATCAAGTCGCCACGAGCGCGGGAATGGCTCGCGGCTTCGGCGTTGCGCTTGGCGGAACTGAACTCGGCGCCCGAGCTGAGCAGACACGCGAGCGTGCTGAAGCCGCTGGTGGTCAATGCGCGTGATGTCGAGTTGAAACCGACGCCATCAATTCCGTTGAACATTCGTCAGGCTGATTCGTTGGTTTTGACGGTGCCGAATCCGGCGCCCGTTGCGCGCGACAAGACTCGCAACATGGCTGCCCTGCAACGCCATGAGCATCACGACGACTCCCCCGATCAAGCAAAAAACCCCAACGGTGACAGCGCCGATTGCGCGCTACTGACCTGCACCAACGGCTGTCCGGTGTCGATGGTCACCGGCGAGGAGTTGCTGACCCTGACCGATGCGGTGCTCGATGGGCGGCTGCCGTTCGAGTTCAGCCGTTTGTATCGCAGCAGCGCGGTGGAAATCGACGTTGGCCTGGGCTTTGGCTGGAGCCATTCGCTGGCGCATCGGTTGGTGTTCGAGGGCGATTTTGTCGTCTGGATCGATCATGAGAACCGCCGGACGCGGTTTCCGTTGCCGAACATCGAGCGTCCGGCGATTCACAACAGTCTGTCGCGGGCAGCGATTTTTCTTGGGGATGAACCGGAGGAACTGATTCTGGCGCTGGCGGGGGATTCGGCGCGGTTTTATCACTTTCGCGCGGGTCGGCTGACGGCGATCAGCGATGTTTATGGCAATCGTCTGCACGTTAGACGGGATCGTCAGGATCGTATCAGTCGCCTGGATAACGGCGCAGGTCGCGCGCTGTTGCTGCGCTATGACCGGGCGCAGTTGATTGCGCTGGATTACCAGAGTTTTCAGGGCGGCGAATGGACGACTGAGCAAAACCTCGTCAGCTATTGCTACGACGCCCGTCAGCGTTTGTTGGCCGCGAGCAATGCGGTCGGCGACAGCGAGCGTTACGACTACGACGACGCCAACGTCATTCTGCAACGGCAACTGGCCGGCGGCGCGAGTTTCTTCTGGGCGTGGGAGCGCGCGGGGACATCGGCGCGTTGCGTGCGGCACTGGGCGTCGTTTTCGCAGATGGACACGCGCTATGTCTGGGACGACAACGGCAGCGTCGCGGTGCATTACGTCGATGGCACCGAAGAGGTTTACGTCCACGACGACCGCGCGCGCTTGGTGCGCAAGGTCGAAGCCGACGGCGGCGAGCAGCTCAAGGCCTATGACGCGGCCGGACGTTTGATCGCCGAGCAGGACGCTTTAGGCGCTGTTACCGAATACCGCTACGACGAGATCGGACGGCTGATTGCGCTGCTTCCTGCGCAAGATGAGCCAACGTCCTACGAGTATCGCAACGGTTTCCTCTACCGGCGTTCACGTGGCGATGCGGTGTGGATTTATCGGCGCAATGCCGAGGGCGATGTCACCGAAGCGGTCGATCCTGACGGCAAGGTCACCCATTACTACTACGACGTTCGCGGGCAATTGCTGTCGATCCGCTACCCGGACAGCAGCCGGCATCGACTGGCGTGGAATGAGCTTGGCCAACTCATTGAAGAAACCCTGCCTGACGGTGGTGTGCGGCGCTTTTCCTACGATGCGTTGGGGCGGCGGACTACCACGGTTGATGAACACGGTGCGCTGACGCGTCAGCAGTGGGATGCGGCGGGGCGACTGGTTCAGACGACGTTGGCGGGCGGCGCCACTCGGGCTTACAGCTACGGCGCCTACGGTCAGGTGACTGCCGAGCGTGATGAACTCGGACGCATCACCCGATATGAATATGACGACGATTTGCACCTGGTCTCGCGGCGGATCAATGCCGATGGCACGCAGGTGCAATACCGCTACGACCATGCGCGGTTGTTGCTCACCGAAATAGAGAACGAGTCCGGGGAAAAGTACCGGCTGGATTACACGCCGACCGGGTTGATCCGCCAAGAGACCGGTTTTGATGGGCGGCGCACGGCGTATGCCTATGACCTCAATGGGCACCTGCTCGAAAAAACCGAGTTTGGTGATGACGACTCGCGGTTAGTCACCGCGTATGCACGCGATAGCGCCGGACGCCTGCTGGTCAAAACCCTGCCCGACGGGATCAAGGTCAGCTATCAATACGACCGCCTCGGTCGTTTGATCGCTGTCGATGACGGCCAGAAGCATCCGCTGGCTTTTGAATATGACCGCCAGGATCGACTGATTACCGAGCATCAGGGCTGGGGCACGTTGCGCTACAGCTACGATGCCTGCGGTCAGCTCAAACGCCTGCGCCTGCCGGACAACAGCAAACTCGATTACCACTACGCCAAGGGCGGCGCGCTGACCGGCATCGACCTCAACGGTGCGCAACTGACCACGCACGTCTTTCAGTCCGGCCGTGAACAACAACGCCAGCAAGGTCTGCTGCTCAGCGAATATGCCTACGACGATCAGGGAAGATTATTGGCCCATGCCGTAGGACATTCGCACGATGCGCTGTATCGCCGCGACTATGCCTACAGCGCCAACGGCAACCTGGAACACATCGCCGACACCCGCCACGGCCAACGCACCTACGGCTACGACAACCTCGACCGCTTGATCCGCGTCCGCCACTCGCGCGACGAACTGCCGGAGTCCTTCGCTCACGACCCGGCCGGCAACCTGTTGATGCAGGATCGCCCCGGCCCGAGCCAGATCAAGGGCAACCACCTGCTGATGCAGGGCGACCGCCATTACGACTACGACGCCTTCGGCAACCTGATCCGCGAACGCCGTGGCACCGCGCAAAAACTCGTCAGCGAATACCGCTACGACAGCCAGCACCGCCTGATCGGCCTGACCCGTCCGGACGGCCAAACCGCCTCGTACAGGTACGACGCCTTAGGCCGACGCATCAGCAAAACCGTCAACGGCGTCACCACGGAGTTCTTCTGGCAGGGCGACAACCTCGTCGCCGAAAGCAGCCAAAACGAATACCGCAGCTACGTCTACGAACCCGGCACCTTCCGCCCGCTGGCCCTGCTCGACGGCAAAGGCCCGAAAAAGGCCTGCCCGTTTTATTACCAACTCGACCATTTGGGAACACCGCTGGAGCTGACCGATTACAGCGGCGAGATTGTCTGGTCAGCGCAGTACGACGCCTACGGCAAAGTCGCTGCGCTGAGCCTGGCGGCGGCGGAATACCTCGATCAGCCGCTGCGGTTTCAGGGGCAGTATTTCGATGCGGAGAGTGGGCTGCATTACAACCGGCACCGGTATTACGACCCGCGGTTGGGACGGTATCTGACGCCGGATCCCATCAAGTTGGCTGGGGGGTTGAATCAGTACCAGTACGTGCCGAATCCGACGGGGTGGGTGGATCCGTTGGGGTTGAATTCCAATTGTCCTCCGCCGAAGAAGCCGGGTTGTGCAGTGCCGGGTGGAAGTGATGAAGTTAAGGTCGATAAGGGAGAGCCTCATCTACCATCTACTCAACCGAAAAAAGAATACCTTTATCGTGGAGATCGCAAGGGCCCCGAGGACATCTTTGCAAACGGATTCAAAAGCAAAGGCGAAAGCATAGATCTTTTACTTCACGCAATGGACAGCGACAACCCACCAAGCTACTTTATAAGTACTTCACCATCAAAAATAACTGCAATTGATTTCGGCACAAAGAATGGAACCAGGAAAGGCTATCTATACACACTTAGAAAATTGCTAGGTATCGACGTAAATAAAAAACTCGGAAAACTAGTACCTTTCGCCGACGAAACAGAAATAGCGATTCCCGGGAGCATTCACACCTCTGACATCCTGGGAGTAACTCCATTAAAAAAAGATGGTAGCTACGTTGGTTATTCAATCCCTAACCCTAATAGAGAATGACAATGGAACACGCCAAAATAACCATCATCAGGAATGGTATTAAAGAACAGGCAAGTCTGAATTATGACGACACAAAAGGATTGATAGTATTTTCCATGCTCAATGGTTTTATTAAGACATACAAAGCGAATGACCTGTATTTATGTCTAGCAAAAATCAGACACGAACATCCAGAAATTCTATTTCTTTGTAAAGGTGCAAAACTAAATGTAACCCCGTCAAGAATGTGCTCACAAATGAGCGGCGGCGCCATTGCGTATGATTTGAAACCAGGAATTCCTGCCACTCGAGACGATATAGTGCAGATATTTGATTACGAGGAAGAAAATTTATCTAAAGATTTAAAAGACCAACAAAATTACTACAATCAATGGATAAAATCATTGCAAAAATAAGATGCCAGCCCCCTAACCGACTACCCGACACCTTCTTCCAAAACACAAATACTAATTAAATAAAGACAAAAATGATCAAATCGATAGAAATAAAATTCCTCACCCCAAACGGTTTAGAAACCGCCATCATCGATATTGATAGTAGAAATACAATTCTCATATTTACTAGAAAAAACGGCCTTACAAAAAGCTATACCTCTTACAATCTTTACGGTTGTTTAGGTGAGTTGAGATTGGACTTCCCAGAGTTTACATTCCTGTGCAAAGGCGCAAAAATCAACGTGCATCCATCCAGCATGAGTTCCCAGATGTCAAACGGGCTCGTCGCCTACGAGCTTCAAATGGGAAAAAATGGAGAGGACATTGTCCGTATTTTCGACTATGACGACTGCAACTTAACAAATGATATTAAAATTCAAAAAGCATTCTACCTCGCTTGGGCAAATTCTCTAGCCAACTAATGAAACCTGATAAAAATGGAAATCCATATTCTTTCGCACAACCATGATATCCGATCCTGAAGGATCGGATCGCGACCAGCCAAGCAAATTGGTCACTGCTCATCCTCTTCATACTCAATATCCGCCTCATCCGAATCATTCAACGGCACCGTCGCATCATCCATCAACGACCCCGGATCCTCATTCCCCGGATCATTGATAAACGGTAGCCCGCTCGGGCCTTTTTCTTCCTTGCCTTCGGTTTCGGGAGTCATGGCAAACCTCATCATTCAGGGACGTGTATGACGTTCGAAAAGCCCTACAGCCAATCGTTCCAGTGTCTGACCCGCAAATACAAAAAACCCGGCAAAAAGCCGGATTTCTGTTCGAACCTCCATCAATGATGGCGGTTTTTATGTTTGTTCTTGTGCTTGTGGCCACCGCCCGAGTGCGACCCACCATCGCCCCCCAGGTTATTACCGACCGCACCACCCGCCGCGCCGCCCAACCCTGCACCGACTGCCGAACCGGTTGATCCGCCGAGGCTATTGCCGACCACTGAGCCACCTGCGGCGCCGAGGCCACCGCCAATCGCGGCTTCGGTGCGATTGTTCTTATTCGCCCCGACTGCACCGCCGGCCGCGCCACCCACACCGGCACCGACCGCCGCGCCGGTGCTACCGCCGAGTTGGCCGCCGACCACGTTGCCCAGTACGCCACCCAGTCCACCGCCCACGGCTGCCGAACCATCCCCGGCCGCCATCGCGCCCTGTGCCACCAGCAATCCGAAAAACAGTGCAGATAATGACAATCGCATATGAACCTCACAGTTCCCGAATCGGGACAATCCGCCCAAACAAGGGCCTATGTGAGATTGGAGACGCCAGCGGGAAAAACGTTCAGCAATGAAAAAGCCCGGCATCGAGCCGGGCTTTTTCCTGCAAGACGATCAGTCTCAGTGACGCTTGTGACCTTTGGCCAGGTTGCTGCCCACTGCGCCGCCAGCGGCACCGCCGAGGCCTGCACCAATGGTGGCGCCGGTCTTGCCGCCGAGGCTGTTGCCGATCACCGAACCACCGGCTGCACCGACACCGCCGCCGATGGCCGCTTTAGTTCGGCTGCCCTTGCGTGCCGTCAGTGCGCTGCCCGCCGCGCCCGCAACACCGGCACCCACTGCCGCACCGGTGCTGCCGCCCATTTTCTGACCGAGCACGTTACCCAGCGCGCCACCCAGGCCACCGCCCAGCGCGGCGGTGCCATCACCGGCAGCCATTGCACCTTGAGTCACCAGAAGCCCCAGAACCAGAGCAGGCAGAGTTAAACGCATGAAGAAAACCTCAAAAATTGGGATGACAAAAAGGGCCGGGATTTAATGCCGTCGTGGCGCAAAAGTCCAGACGAAAACAATGAGTTCCGCGCACTCGGCGCCGATTGGACAGCGATTCTGCAAAAGGTTTTATCGCAGGCAAAAAAAAGCCCGCTGGGGAGACGGGCTGGAGACTTGCTTTCTAACGGATGGCTTCACCCTACTGCGCTGGACGTGAAAAGTTTGTGAAAACCCTTCGCACCTTGCCTACCACTTGTAGGACATTTCCGTGCTGAGCGTACGGACGTAAACCCCGTTCATTGACGGGGTTGTTCATTGAAAACTCACTTTCTGGCCCGCGTGGTGACCTTGGGTAAAAATTTCGCCTTCGGCCCTTTCGGTGCCGTCGACTTGATCTTGCCGGTCTGCACCGGATCCTCGCCAAAACCTGCCTGATATTCGGTCTGGCCGCAGCGCACGCAATTGTTGAAGGAAAATTCAGCGCCATCGTCTTCGATATACGGATCAGTCATACCTTCGCCCCTTCGCCATCGGTCAACACCGGCAAAAACCCTTTTGCCTGAAAAATATCGACCTCCAAGGCTTTTGAGACTAGCCGGTCATTCCTGGACTTGTGGTTCAGATCGTCTGACGCCCGACGAATGGCCTACAAAAATTCAACGCGGTGAAGTGCCTTTGGTCCTACACCGCTAAAGAGTTCCGGAGACAGGCCGTTGCCCATTTTCATACAAATGAATCTCAAGGAAAGAACATGCAAATCAACGGATTCCCCAATATGCCCGTCGTAAAACTCACGGACGAACAGATCGCAGCCGGCAAAGCCGGGGCGGAAAAACTCAAGGAAAAGATCGCTTCCGGTGAAATCACCATCAAATTACCGGGGCCGGATACGCCGGTTCTGCAACCTGGGGTCATTTACCATCCCAGTAAGCCAGTCGAACCCAACCCACCTTCTGACACACCGCCTCTCGTCGCCATCGATACACCACTGACCTATGACGGCAAAGGCAACGTGATACTCAAGCCGCAGGGCTGATCCGCAACAAAAAGAGCCCATTCAACTGCTGAGTGGGCTCACTCGCATGAAGGCCGAAACTAGCGCAACTTCACCGCAGTGCCGGTAGCAAACACCACAACCATGCCGCCCTTGCCTGCGGGCATGCTGATCTCGAAATCCACCCCGACCACCGCATCCGCCTGCAACGCACGCGCCCGCTCCTTGATTTCATCCGTCGCCTGAATCCGCGCCTCCTTCAACGCCCGCTCCAGCGTCTGCGAACGCCCACCAAAAAAGTCGCGCATGCCGGCGAACATATCGCGGATCACGTTAACCCCTTGCACCGACTCGGCACTGACAATGTCCAGGTAAGCGGTGATCTGGCGCCCCTCAATGGATTGAGTCGTCGAGATGATCATGGCGGTCGTCCTTTTACTGATGAATAAAAGCGCTGATTGTAATGCTCAACGCTATTCCGATCCGCCGCCTGATAAATTCCAGACGCCAGAAACCACAAAACCCCTGACTTCTTTCGAAATCAGGGGTTTTGTGTACTGAATGTGGCGGTGAAGGAGAGATTCGAACTCTCGATACAGTTTCCTGTATACACACTTTCCAGGCGTGCTCCTTAAGCCACTCGGACACTTCACCGTATCTCTTCAAACATGTTCTGTCTGTCGAGGCGCGCTAATGTAGTCGAAAGCTTTTCCGATGGCAAACTTTTTTTTAAGATTTTCATGCGGTTAAGAGAAAAAGTCGTTTGGCCCGCCGACGGGCCATGGCAAACCGGCCAATCTCTGGTGACGGCGCCCCTTCTATATAGAAGCAGAATGGCGTGTTGCGCCGGGTGAGGCGAGAAACGGTGACTGACGGGTCAGTCACGGCGCTTTACCTGGCTGGCGTCGGTGGGTAACGTCTGCCCATCTTTCTAATAAGGAATAGCGTCATGAGTGAGTTGATTTCCTACCACCTCGAAGACGGTATCGCGACCCTGACCTTGAGCAACGGCAAGGTCAATGCCATTTCCCCGGACGTGATTGCGGCTTTCAATGCGGCGCTGGATCAGGCGGTGACTGATCGTGCCATCGTGATCATTACCGGTCAGCCGGGGATTCTGTCTGGCGGCTATGACCTGAAAGTGATGACCGCCGGCCCTAAAGAAGCCGTGGCGCTGGTGACCGCGGGGTCGACCCTGGCGCGTCGCCTGCTCTCTCACCCGTTCCCGGTAATTGTTGCTTGCCCGGGTCATGCTGTGGCCAAAGGTGCTTTCCTCCTACTGTCCGCCGATTACCGCATCGGCGTCGACGGCCCGTTCAGCATTGGTCTGAACGAAGTGCAGATCGGCATGACCATGCACCACGCCGGTATCGAGCTGGCGCGTGATCGTCTGCGCCGTTCGGCGTTCCACCGTTCGGTGATCAACGGCGAGATGTTTGATCCGCAGAGCGCTGTCGATGCCGGTTTCCTCGACAAGGTCGTGGCTGCCGAAGAGCTGCAAGGTGCCGCCCTCGCCGCTGCGCGTCAGCTAAAGAAGATCAACATGCTCGCGCACAAGAACACCAAGCTGAAGGTACGTAAAGCGCTGCTGGAAACCCTGGATAACGCGATCATCCAGGATCAGGAGCACTTGGGCTGATCGCTCGATCCTGGCAATAAAGAAAGCCCGACCGTCGTGTCGGGCTTTTTCTTGCGCGCTCGATTTAAAAGGCAGCGACGGCTCTAGGACAGGTCTGAGCATGATTTCGGAAACATGCGCTTAAACATCGCCTATCTCCGCACTCTATAGCGGCAATTGCCGAAAACAGTGCACATCCGTACACTGCGCCACCTTTTGTCCCGGTGGGGCCTGAAAATGCTGTTCGTGTTTCGTATGTTATTGATGGGCCTGCACTTTATTCTGGCAGGAGTACTCGGGGTAATCCTCGGGATATGCCGCCCGTTCAATCCGGACAATAGCCGTCTGTGCGCTCGCCTCTACGCTTTGCCGGCCATGTGCATTCTGCGTCTGCGGGTCAAGTCCGACGTCAGTGGTTTGATCAACAAGCCAGACAGCTGCGTGATCATCGCTAACCATCAGTCCAACTACGATCTGTTTGTGTTCGGGAATGTGGTGCCGCGTCGCACTGTGTGTATCGGCAAGAAGAGCCTGAAATGGGTGCCGCTGTTCGGGCAGTTGTTCTGGCTCGCCGGCAATGTATTGATCGACCGTGGCAACGCGCACAAGGCGCGCCAGTCGATGCTCACCACCACCAACACCTTGCAGAACGAAGAGACCTCGATCTGGGTGTTCCCGGAAGGCACGCGCAACCTCGGCGAAGATTTGCTGCCGTTCAAGAAAGGCGCGTTCCAGATGGCGATTGCCGCCGGTGTGCCGATCGTTCCGGTGTGTGTCAGCAGCTACATCAAACACATGCGCCTGAATCGCTGGCGCAGCGGGAAAATCCTCATACGCTCGCTGCCGGCGATTCCTACAGCCGGATTGACCATGGATGACATGCCCATGCTGATCAATCAGTGCCGCGAGCAGATGCGCGAGTGCATCGAATCGATGGATCGGCAGCTCCAAGCTGCATGAAAAACAAACCCGCCTTGTGCGGGTTTTCTTTTGCCCGCTGAACTGTAGAGATTTCACTGACTCTCAAGCAGCGACACGGCTAAGCTGATGTCTTGTATTCCCTGTCATCTGCCAAGAAGAAGTGAACCACCACCATGGGTCGAGTTGTTGCTGCTGCGGTGTACAGCGCGGGTAAGAAAGTCACCAATATCACCCTCGATGAAGGCGCAGCCTGGGCCGCGAAAACCGGCCACTTTGTCTGGATCGGCCTCGAAGAGCCGAGCGCGCAGGAACTGTCCAACCTGCAACGCCAGTTCAACCTGCACGAACTGGCCATCGAAGATGCCCTGGAAAAACACAGTCGACCGAAGCTGGAAACCTTTGGCGACGCTTTGTTTATCGTGACCTACTCGCCGATCCGCGAACATGGGATTCTGCAGTTCATCGAAACCCACATCTTCGCGGGCAAGGGCTACATCATTACCGCGCGTAACGGTCACTCGGCGTCCTACGCTCATGTCCGTCAACGCTGTGAGGCGCGTCCACTGCTGCTGGAACATGGCGAGGACTTCGTTCTCTATGCGCTGCTGGATTTCGTCATCGAGAACTACCAGCCGGTGGGCGAAGCGATCCATGCCGAGATCGATGAACTGGAGCGCAACGTCCTGTGCAGTGCCCTCAACGAGCATGACATCCAGCGGCTGCACGGTTTGCGTCGGGATGTCGTGCGCCTGCGCCGGTATGCCGCGCCGATGGTGGAGATCGGCGAGGAATTGCAGAAACTGAGTTTCCCGTTTATCGACAAGAACATGCGCCCGTACTTCCGTGATGTGCAGATTCACGTGACGCGGCAGATGGAAGACCTCAGCACGCTGGCCGACATTGCCAGTCAGACCATCGAGATCGGTGTGTTGCTGGAGGCGTCACGGCAGAGTGTGGTGCAGCGCAAGTTCGCGGCATGGGCAGCGATTCTGGCGTTTCCGACGGCGGTGGCGGGGATTTACGGGATGAACTTCCAGAACATGCCGGAACTCAGTTGGCACTACGGCTATTTCGGGGTGCTGGGGTTTATTGCGGTGGGGTGCGTGAGTTTGTGGGCGAGTTTCAAGAAGTCCGGGTGGTTGTAAAAGCAAAAGATCGCAGCTTTCCGTAGGAGCTGCCGAAGGCTGCGATCTTTCGCTCTGCTATCAAGCAGCCTCAGGCTTTTGCGCCACAAACCGCATCATCCACTCCGCAACCGTTGCACCATGGTGCTCCTGCTCCAGACTGGCCACGCCCTTGCTGTAAATCTGCGAACCCAGCGCTTCCTGACGCAGATCCAGCAGCGCCCGCGAATAATCGTGGATGAATTCCGGATGGCCCTGGAAGCACAGCACCTGATCATTGATGTGGTAAGCGGCAAACGGGCAGAAATCGCTGGAAGCAATCACCGTGGCGTTTTCCGGCAGCGCAGTCACCTGATCCTGATGGCTGATCAGCAACGTCAGCTCTTCACGCACCGGGCTCATCCACGGCGCCTTGGCCGCGAGTTTGTAGTTGTGGGTGCCGACGCCCCAGCCCTGTGTCGCACGCTCGCTCTTGCCGCCGAGCAGCAATGCCAGCAGTTGATGGCCGAAACAAACGCCGAGCAGTTTGTCGCCACGCTCGTAACGGCTGAGCAGATATTCCTTGAGGGTCTGGATCCACGGATCAGTGCCGAACGAATCGGCCTTGCTGCCGGTGACCAGGTACGCGTCGAAAGTCAGCTCATCGTTCGGGTATTCGCCCTGCATCACGTTGTACACGGTGAACTCGGCGGCAATCGGTTGCTGCGAGAACAGGCGCTGAAACATCTGCCCGTAACCCTGATATTGATCGACCAGTTCCGGACGCAGGATGTCGGTTTCCAGAATGCAGATGCGTAGCGACATAAAAAATACCTGACACGTGATGGGAATAATGAACACCCCAGAGCCTGCCTTGAAACACCCTGACAAGGCAAGCCCCGGAAAGCTCGCTGCCCCTAGAACATTTCACCTTTTGCCGCTTTATCCAGCAGCAATGCTGGCGGCGCAAAGCGCTCGCCATACTGTTCGGCGAGATATTGCGCGCGGGCCACAAAATCCTTTACGCCGTACTGATTGATGAACTGCAGCGCACCACCGGTCCACGCGGCGAAACCAATGCCGAAGATCGAGCCGACGTTGGCGTCCGCCGTCGACGTCAGCACGCCCTCCTCCACACAGCGCACGGTTTCGATAGCCTGCACGAACAGCAAACGATCACGCACATCCTTCGGTGAGATCTGCCCGTCGGCCTTCTCGAAGCGCGTCTTCAGTTCTGGCCACAGATGCTTCTGGCCAGCAGCCGGGTATTCATAAAAACCACCGCCAGCGGCCTTGCCCGGACGCTTGTATTCGTTGAGCAGCAAGTCAATCACGGCGAACGCCGGGTGCTCAATCAGCGGTTTCCCTTCGGCCTGTAGGTCTTTGGCCGTTTGCTTGCGGATATGGCTCATCAGGCTGAGAGAAACTTCGTCAGAGATCGCCAGAGGCCCGACCGGCATCCCGGCCTTGCGCGCTTCAGTCTCGATCATCGGTGCACTGACGCCTTCACCGAGCATGGCAATGCCTTCATTGGTGAAGGTGCCGAATACGCGTGAGGTAAAGAAGCCGCGACTGTCGTTGACCACAATCGGGGTCTTCTTGATTTGCAGGACGAAATCGAAGCCGCGAGCGAGGGTTTCATCGCTGGTTTTCGCACCTTTGATGATTTCCACCAGCGGCATTTTCTCCACCGGGCTGAAAAAATGCAGGCCGATGAATTTGCTTTGATCGGGTACGGCGCTCGCCAGACCGGTGATCGGCAGGGTCGATGTATTGGAAGCAATGACCGCGTCGGCGCCCACCACCTGCTGCGCGGCCACAGACACCTTGGCCTTGAGCTCGCGATCCTCGAACACCGCTTCGATGATCAGGTCGCAACCGGCCAGATCCGCATCGGCCTCGGATGGGGTGATCCGCGCCAGCACAGTCTCACGCTGTGAGACTGTCATCTGCCCACGGGCAACTTTCTTGTCGAGCAACGCCGCCGAATGCGCCTTGCCCTTCTCGGCGGCCGCGAGATTGACGTCCTTGAGCACCACGTCAATACCCGCCGAAGCACTGACGAAAGCAATCCCGGCACCCATCATCCCGGCACCGAGCACGCCAACCTTGCGCGTGACATAGGGCGCGAAGCCCTGCGGCCGCGATCCGCCGGCATTGATCTCGTTGAGCTGGAACCAGAACGTACCGATCAGGTTTTTCGAAATCTGCCCGGTGGTCAGTTCGGTGAAATAGCGCGTTTCAATCAAGTGCGCGGTGTCGAAATCGACCTGAGCGCCCTCAACCGCCGCACACAGAATCTTCTCCGGCGCGGGCATCGTGCCTTGGGTCTTGCTACGCAGGATCGACGGCGCAATCGCCAGCATTTGCGCGACTTTCGGGTTCGACGACGTGCCGCCAGGAAGCTGATAGCCCTTCACGTCCCAACGCTGCACCGCTGCCGGATTGGCAACGATCCAGGCGCGCGCCTTGGCCAGCAGTTCATCACGATCCGCCGCCAGGTCGTCGATAAGACCGGCCTGCAACGCCTGCTGCGATCGGACTTTCTTGCCTTCGAGCAGATACGGCAACGCTTTTTCGATACCGAGCATGCGCACCATGCGCACCACCCCGCCGCCGCCCGGCAGCAGGCCGAGGGTCACTTCCGGCAGACCGAGTTGCACCGACGCATCGTCCACCGCCACGCGGTGATGACAGGCCAGACAGATTTCCCAGCCACCGCCCAGCGCCGCGCCGTTGATCGCTGCGACCACCGGTTTGCCGAGGGTTTCCAGGGTGCGCAATTGCCCTTTGAGGGTCAGCACCATGTCGTAGAAGGCTTTGGCTTCAGGCTTTCCGACCTTGATCAGCTCATTGAGGTCGCCGCCGGCAAAGAAGGTTTTCTTCGCTGACGTGATGATCACGCCGGCAATGCTGTCTTTTTCCGCCAGCAGCCGGGCGACGCACGCGGCCATGGCCTCGCGGTACACGGCGTTCATGGTGTTGGCGCTCTGGCCCGGCATGTCGATGGTCAGCACGACGATGCCGTCCTGGCCTTTTTCGTAACGAATGGCTTCGCTCATAACAAGGTTCCTTGAATTCGGGGCTCAGAGGCGTTCGATGATGGTGGCAATGCCCATGCCGCCGCCGACACAGAGCGTCGCCAGGCCAAAGCGCAGACGCCGCGCTTCCAGTTCATCGAGCAGGGTGCCGAGGATCGCGCACCCGGTGGCGCCCAGCGGATGGCCCATGGCGATGGAGCCACCGTTGACGTTGACCTTGGCCGGATCGACGGCCATGTCCTTGATGAACTTCAGCACCACTGAAGCAAACGCTTCGTTGACCTCGAACAGGTCGATGTCCTCCACGCGCAGTCCGGCCTTGGCCAGCGCTTTGCGCGTCGCCGGAGCAGGGCCGGTAAGCATGATGGTCGGATCGGTGCTGGTCACCGCCGTGGCGACAATCCGCGCCCGTGGTTGCAGGCCCAGTGCGCGGCCCTTGGCTTCGGAGCCGATGAGCATCAGCGCGGCACCGTCGACGATCCCGGAACTGTTGCCCGGCGTGTGCACGTGGTTGATTCGTTCGACATGGCTGTAGACCCGCAGCGCGGTCGCGTCGAAGCCCATCTGGCCGATCATTTCGAAACTCGGCTTGAGCTTGCCCAGGCCTTCCAGCGTCGATTCGGCGCGAATGAACTCATCGTGATCGAGCAGGATGATGCCGTTCTGATCCTGCACCGGCACCAGCGATTTGTTGAACGAACCATCGGCCCGCGCCCGTGCCGCTTTCTGTTGCGAATACAGGGCGTAGGCATCGACGTCCTCGCGGCTGAAGCCTTCGAGCGTGGCGATCAAGTCCGCACCGACGCCCTGCGGGGTGAAGTGGCTGTGCAGGTTGGTCTGCGGGTCCAGCGCCCAGGCGCCGCCATCGCTGCCCATCGGCACCCGCGACATCGACTCGACGCCACCGACCACCACCAGGTCTTCAAAACCGGAGCGCACTTTCATCGCGCCGAGGTTCACCGCCTCCAGACCCGAAGCGCAGAAGCGGTTGATCTGCACGCCCGCGACGCTGACATCCCAATCGGCCACTTGCACCGCGGTTTTGGCGATGTCGGAGCCCTGATCGCCAATCGGCGTGACGCAGCCGAGGACCACGTCATCAACCTGGCTGGTGTCCAGCGCGGTGCGCGTTTGCAGAGCGCTCAGCAGGCCGGCGACCAGATTCACCGGTTTGACGCTGTGCAAGGCGCCATCCGCTTTGCCTTTGCCACGGGGCGTGCGTAACGCGTCGAAAATCAAAGCTTGGGTCATGACGTCCTCGAACCTGTGCGGTGAGTGATTTCTTGTGCCTTCACTCTTGACCCGAGCGGTCGCAGATTCAATGACCACAGCGCTCAATGCGGTTGACGCACACGCTCAGACGGACGGTCATCAAGCCTTGGGTGAACCGGTTCAGGTCGCCGAGTTGTCTAGCAAGCGGGCGGCAAAGAAGCTGGCAATACGCCTCATGCCTTTTTAATCGCAATTTCTTAAAGCTCCATATGAAATGGATCTAAGCCAAGCGTGACGCGGGCCCTAAGGTAGTACATGTACGTCAGGGTCGTCGGGTTTTGCCGGGACAGACGTTCTTCAACAGGAAGTGCAACGCGCGCCGTCATGGATATGCAGGCACGCATCAGGAAATAACAATAAAGGCGGTCAAGCCATGTTCAAACAACCGAAAGTTCGTCAAGCAGGACTCATTCTTTTCGCCACGACGCTGTTGTTGATTTTGCCGAATTTGACCAAGGTAATCGGCTGACTCAAGCGGCAGGTGCGGTTTATCGCCACTGAAAATATGACTGGCCCGCTACCCGGGCCAGCGTGGCTGTGCCAACCTTTGCGCACTTCCACGACATGGACGGCGATCATTTGAAAGCGCTCATTGTGTTCGGGGCCATGCTGCTGAGCATGCCCTTGTCTGCCGCGCAGTTGGACTTGCAACTGGGTGAGAACAGTCGCACCTGGCAGACCGAGGAGTTGCTCAAGCATCCTCAGGTGCAAACCCTGACGATTAAAAACGACGTGTCCTACAAGAAGGACATGACCTATCGCGCCGTGCCCGTGGCCGCGCTTCTCACCGGCATCAAGCCGGAAGATCACCTGCAAGCCGTGGCGCTGGACGGGTTCGCTGCGGAACTGGCCGCAGCGCCGCTGCTCAACCGCCAAGGCGCGCGAGCCTGGCTGGCAATCGAAGACCCGGCCCAACCGTGGCCGCCGTTGTCGGAAGGCAAGCACAGCGCCGGGCCGTTCTATCTGGTGTGGACGGATCCGCAGGCCGGCAATATCAGCCCGGAACAGTGGCCGTTCGAAGTGGCGAGCATCAAGCGCATGGCGCCGGTGGCGGAGCGGTTCCCTGCCCTGCTGCCTGATCCGGCGTTGAGGAAAGATGATCCGGTGAATCTGGGGTTTGCGTTGTTTCAGAAGAATTGCCTGGCGTGTCACCGATTGAACGGTGCCGGGGATGCGCAGTTCGGGCCGGATCTGAATATTCCGTATAACCCGACCGAGTATTTCGGCGTGGACTTCCTGAAGCGCTACATTCGTGATCCGCAGAGTTTGCGCCAGTGGCCGCAGGCGAAGATGCCGGGGTTTTCGGCGGATGTGTTGCCGGATGGGGATCTGGAAATGTTGGTCGGGTATCTGAAGCACATGGCCGGACGCAAGGTTAAACCCTGACGCTTGCGCCCCCCTCTGTAGGAGCTGTCGAGTGCAACGAGGCTGCGATCTTTTGATCTTTGGAATCAAGATCAAAAGATCAAAAGATCGCAGCGTGCCGCAGCTCCTACAGGGGATGGTGTTTACTGTTGCTGGACGGAGATGATCGGGGTCGGCGAGACGAACACCTTCGCGTGCATCTGCTCGCATCCGCCGCCTCGGCGCATGCCGCGCACCGGGCAGGCATCGAGATAGTCCAGACCCACCGCCAGCTTAAGATGCCGCTCCGGCCGCGCCAGTTCGTTGGTCACATCGAAGCTGTACCAGGCGTCATCCAGCCAGGCTTCCGCCCAGGCATGACTGGCCAGGTGTTCACAATCCTCGCTGTACAAATATCCCGAAACGTAACGCGACGGCACACCCAGACTGCGCGCACAGGCCAGAAACGCATGGGTGTGATCCTGACAAACCCCGGCACGCCCGGCGAAGGCTTCGGCGGCGCTGGTGTCGACTTCGGTCGAACCCGGCGTGTAGGTCATGTGCTGGTTCAGGCCGTGCATCAGATCGATCAGCGCGGTGCGATCGCGCCGTTGCTTGCAGGATTTTTCCGCAAATGCGCGCAGGGCCTCATCCGCCTCGGTCAAGCGGGTAAAGCGCAGAAACGGCAGCGCCGACTGGCTTTCGTGTTCGGCCTCGCGCAACTCATCGATATCGACCTGCCCCCGCGCGCCAATGATGATCGCCTCGTGCGGCTCGTCCATGGTCAGCACGTGCAGGATGTTGCCGAACGGATCGAGCTGCGCACGCACCGGCCGTGGCAGGTCGAGCTGCCAGCTCAGCACATGCTGGCGCTCGCTGTCGTGGGGTGTCAGTCGCAGGTACTGGATGCTCGCCCGCACCTTATCTTCGTAGTGATAAGTGGTCTCGTGGCTAATGGAAAGTCTCATGCAGCCTCCAGGTAGGAACTGTGAATGGCGTTACCCAACTGGCGCACCAGCGGGATGAATTCGGTCAGCCAGGCGTGCAGGCCTTCCTCGAGGATTTCGTTGATGCCGGTGTAGCGCAGGCGCGCGTCCATTTCGGCGGCCAGACGTTGCGCGGGGCGACCGTTGGCGCCGGGCAACTGCGCGAGAATCTGGTCGATCTCTTCGGTGCAGGCCCTCAGCGAACGCGGCACATCGGCGCGCAACAGCAACAACTCGGCGACGTGCCGGGCGCCGGGCGCGTCGCGATAGATTTCGGTGTAGGCCTCGAACGACGACAAGGCGCGCAGCAACGCGCTCCACTGGTAATACGCGTGGGCCGTGCCGTCGCTGACCGCTTCGGCCTGATCGCCGGCCATTTCGTAGCGTGCATCGAGCAGTCTTAAAGTGTTGTCCGCACGCTCGATAAAGGTGCCGAGACGAATGAAACGGAACGCATCGTTTCGCATGATCGTGCCGTAAGAGGCGCCACGAAACAGGTGCGAACGCTCCTTGATCCATTCGCAGAAACGGCTCATGCCATAGCGACTGAGACCTTGTTCGGCGATCCCGCGAATTTCCAGCCACGTCGAGTTGATGTTCTCCCACATGTCCGCCGTGATACGTCCACGCACCGCATGAGCACTCGCCCGTGCCGCGCCGAGGCAGCTGTAGATGCTCGCCGGATTGGCCGCATCGAGGGCAAAAAAGTGCAGCAGGCGTTCGGCATGCAACGCGCCATGACGCTCCAGATAATCCTCAAGGGTGCCGGTGATCAGCAACGGCATGGCCAGTTCGTGCAGACCATCGCCGCGACCGTCCTGCGGCATCAGCGACAGCGAATAACTGACGTCGAGCATCCGTGCGAGGTTTTCCGCCCGCTCCAGGTAACGCGACATCCAATACAGATCCGAGGCAGTTCTACTTAACATGGCAAGCTTCCTTCAATCCTCGACCACCCAGGTGTCCTTGGTTCCGCCGCCCTGGGATGAGTTCACCACCAGAGAGCCTTCGCGCAGTGCGACGCGGGTCAAACCGCCAGGCACCACGCGGGTTTCACGCCCGGACAAGACAAACGGGCGCAGGTCGATGTGGCGCGGCGCGATGCCGTTTTCGACAAAGGTCGGACAGGTCGACAGCGACAGCGTCGGTTGCGCGATGTAAGCGTGAGGCTTGGCCTTGATGCGCTCGCGGAAGGCATCGATTTCGGCCTTCGTCGACGCCGGCCCCACCAGCATTCCGTAACCGCCGGAGCCTTGGGTTTCCTTGACCACCAGATCTGGAAGATTGGCCAGCACATGGGAAAGTTCAGACGGGTTGCGGCATTGCCAGGTCGGCACGTTTTTCAGGATCGGTTCTTCGTCGAGGTAGAAACGGATCATGTCGGTGACAAACGGGTATACCGATTTGTCGTCCGCCACGCCGGTGCCGATGGCATTGGCCAGCACCACGTTGCCGGAACGATAGGACGACAGCAGCCCCGGCACGCCGAGCATTGAATCCGGGTTGAACGCCAACGGATCGAGGAACGCGTCGTCGAGGCGGCGGTAGATCACGTCTACCGCTTTCGGGCCATCGGTGGTGCGCATGAAGACTTTGTCGTCACGCACGAACAGGTCCGCGCCTTCGACCAGCTCGACGCCCATTTCCCGGGCGAGAAACGCATGTTCGAAAAAGGCACTGTTGAAGCGCCCCGGCGTCAGCACCACGACGCTTGGGTCGTCAATCGGGCTGGAGCTTTTCAGGGTATCGAGCAGCAGGTTCGGGTAGTGATCGATTGGCGCAATGCGTTGCGCGGCGAACAGCTCAGGGAACAGGCGCATCATCATCTTGCGGTCTTCGAGCATGTAGCTGACGCCACTCGGCGTGCGCAGGTTGTCTTCGAGCACGTAATACGTGCCGTCGCCATCGCGCACCAGATCGACGCCGGAGATGTGCGAATAGATATCGCGGTGCAGATCCAGACCTTGCATCGCCAACTGGTATTGCTCGTTGGCCAGCACCTGTTCGGCGGGAATGATCCCGGCCTTGATGATGCGCTGCTCGTGATAGAGGTCGGCGAGGAACATGTTCAACGCCTTGACCCGCTGGATACAGCCGCGCTCGACGATCCGCCATTCACTGGCGGGGATGCTGCGCGGAATGGTGTCGAAAGGAATCAGGCGCTCTGTGCCCTGCTCGTCCCCATAGAGCGTGAAGGTAATCCCGGCACGATGGAACAGCAGATCGGCCTCGCGGCGCCGTTGGGCCAGCAGCTCGTCAGGCGTGTCGGCCAGCCATCGGGCGAACTCCCGATAATGCGGGCGAACCTGGCCGCCGGCATCGTACATCTCATCAAAATAGGTGCGGATCATGCCGTACTCCTTGTCACCCGGACATACAGGCCTTCGCAAGGCCCGTGCCATCGGCATAAACGCTTTGATTTCAATCGGTTGGATATTCACGCCAGAGACACCGCACCATTCCTGTGCGGCAAATGCCCCAACCTGATTGCCCCCGCTTCATTGCGACGCACTGCATCGCCTATCAGCAGCATAGTCAGAGTTGATTTCACTGCCCGGCCTTGGCTGCGGATAATCCGCGCATTCGCTGCAAAACTTCCCCGCGCACAGCGCCGCGAAGTCGCCAGCTCAACTGACCTGGACTGCTCCCGCAGCCCGACCCGCTGTAACCCTGACCGGTTTCCTCTCCTTATCGGTCTTCCCTTTTAGCCACCCTTTTCGGTGGCTTTTTTTTGCCTTTTGGAAATGTTTTGAAAGCAAAAGATCGCAGCCTCCTGTAGCTCCTACACCAATCACCTGTAGGAGCTGCCGAAGGCTGCGATCTTTTGATCTTCTATCTATAAAAATTCAATTCAACCGGTGGCGGCTACGCACCTCCTGTTTCACCCCCCAGCCCTCGATTATCCCGCCCAAGGGCTCGACCACTGCCGAAAAGCCCTGCTCGAAATCGCCAATGTCGTCATATGTCGCGTACATCACCTTGCTCAATTCCAGCGCCCACGCGCCATCATCACGCACACTGACCTGGGCATTGATGGATTCACCACGAAATTTGCCTGCAGCCCTGCGCGCCCGCTCCTCGTCCGGGAAAATGGCGTAGAACTCGATGGGATGGAATCGGGAAAAATCGAAACCGCCTTCTTTCATGCGGCGCAGAACATTGCTGCTGATGTCTTCTTGATAGGCTGTGCTCATGAATCGTCCCCCTCGCATAGATGGATAGACTTTCCGTATTCCCGCCCCGGGCCTTACAGGCCAAAGCACTTCGGCAACGGGGTTGCCGGCGGGAAACAAGCATGTAGCTGACAAGACCAGACCTTAGCGATCCGTTCGCTGATCTCGCTTGCAGAGTAGCCCCAAGATAGAGCTGCTGCCAAGGCCTGGTGTGAAAGGTGACAGGAAGAATGTCAGACGGGAGTAATGCTGCGGATTTCGATGCTGTTCTGGGTTTTCAGGCTTTTCGCCCCCGCGTCGGGGGTACGCCCTTCCAGATCGTTGAGATCCAGTTCGGCAGCAACGGGCAGAAGCCGTGCCTTGATCAATCGAGCGGCCTCATCGTCGCTGGGGCATTCCGCGCGCTCGAACACCTCATCGACAATTTCACCATGATCGTCCACGAAAGTGACTTTCCACTTTTGCATCGGTGCCTCCTCGATCAAACCCGCAAATGGGCTTACACCTATCTCGACTTATACGCCGGGGGTTGGTTCAAAAGGATTACAGCGGACGAAGATGAAAAAAACGACATCTGTCACTGGGGCTGCCGCAGGCTGCGATCTTTTGATCTTGTTTTTAAGATCAGAATCAAAAGATCGCAGCCTGCGGCAGCTCCTACAGGTTCAATATCAGTCGTTGCTTGGCTTGTTGATCGCCTGCAGCACGTATTGCGGCAAGGCGAATGCGCCGATGTGGATTTCCGGGTTGTAGTAGCGCGTGACGATGCCGCTGCCGATGAAACGCTGCTGCAGGGTTTCACGGCTCAGCTTGCGGTAGGCCGGATGGGTCGAGCCCCAGGCGAAGGTCATCGAGCCGCCGATGTAGGTCGGCACGGCTGCCTGGTAGAAGTGCCAGTCCGGGAACAGGCTGTTCAGGCGCCCGGCGGTGGTTTTCACTTCGTCGATCTGCATGAACGGCGTGCCGTTCTGGGTCACGAGGATGCCGCCTTCGTTCAGGCAACGGTGGCAGGCCTGGTAGAAGTTCTCCGAGAACAGCACTTCGCCCGGGCCGATCGGGTCGGTGGAGTCGGAGATGATCACGTCGAATTTTTCCGTGGTGGTGGCGACGAAACGCATGCCGTCGTCGATCACCAGGTTCAGACGTGGATCGTCGTAGGCGCCGCTGGAGTGGTTCGGCAGGAACTCTTTGCACATGTCGACCACGGTGCCGTCGATCTCGACCATGGTGATGTGTTCGACGCCGGCGTGTTTGCTTACTTCGCGCAGCATGCCGCCGTCACCGCCACCGATGATCAACACGCGCTTGGCGCTGCCGTGGGCGAGGATCGGCACGTGGGTGAGCATTTCGTGGTAGATGAATTCGTCGGCTTCGGTGGTCTGGATCACGCCGTCCAGCGCCATGACACGGCCCATGCGCGGGTTCTGAAAGATCACCAGGTGCTGGTGTTCGGTGCGCACTTCGTGCAGCAGTTTTTCCATGCGAAAACGCTGGCCGTAGCCTTCGTAGAGGGTTTCCAGGTACTCGCTGGTCTTGGTGACGGTCATGGTGAAGTGCTCCGATGAATGCGCGGGCGTTAATCGTGGGGACGATTGCCCGGGAAAGGCGCGCATTCTACGTTGCCGAAGATGACAGGTCGAACCTCACAACCACAATCCCTGCAGGAACTGCCGCAGGCTGCGATCTTTTGACATTGATTTTTAAAAGCAAGATCAAAAGATCGCAGCCTTCGGCAGCTCCTACAGGGGTATCGCGGTGTTGGTTGATTCAGATCCGGACGTTGCCTCGTGGGCCGGCGATTGCCCAGATGATCAGGCCCAGCACTGGCAGGAGGATGATCAGCAACACCCAGACGATTTTCATCCCGGTGGAGGCGCCGCTTTTCAGCACGTTGATGATGGCCCAGATGTCGAGGGCGAGAATGATCAGGCCGATCAGACCGTTGAACGTGGAACCCATGGCGTTGCTCCAGAATAGTGGCATGCACTTTTAGGATAGACGGTCGCGCGCAGGGTTCCCTTTTATTGCGCTCAGACGTGAACAGCGATTTTCAGCGCTTCCAGCGCAGGTGCCGCAGTGATGCCAGCCTCAGCGCACAATTCGAGGACGCGCGGTACGTCATTGCCGTAGACCAGCACCATTTGCAGCTCGTCATCGAGCAACTGGCTGAAGTTCATCAACGTGTAGCCGCCGTTTTCCTTGTTCATGCTGCTCATCTGCACCTGGATGCGGTTGAGTGCGGTCAACGCTTCGGTCTTGGCCAGTTGCTTGGGCTTGAGGTTGAAATCGACGCCCGGGCCGAACGAGGCAACGATCTGTGCAAACAGGTCGCCATAGGAGTCAGCCTGGAATAGCACGGTTTCCGGCAGGCTGCCGACCACGACCCACTCGCCCAGCGGAATCGGGAAGGTGTCGTCGTAGTTGATGTCCGGGTTGGCGGTCAGAAAAGCGTCGGCATCGGCGTAGGCTTGCGCCGCTTCCTCGGCCACTTTCAGGATCTCGTCCTCGCCCATGCAGCCGGAGCTGATTTTGCTGATGAGTTCGACGAGTGCGGCTTTCATGAGGGCGGATCCTGTGGCGAAGGTGAAATTTCAGGGCGCGGAGGATAGCGCACAAAGCAAAAGATCGCAGCCTGCGGCAGCTCCTACAGAGGAATCAGTGTAGGAGCTGCCGCAGGCTGCGATCTTTTGACCTTATCAACCCAACAATTTTTCCAGCTGCGCCATGGTATCAACCGCGCCCATGGTCCGCGCCGCGTCCAGCGCGGTCACGCCGTTGGCGTCCTTGGCCTGCGCGTTGGCGCCTTTGCTGATCAGGTAATCAACGATTTCAACACGGTTGAACATCGCCGCCATCATCAACGCCGTGCGGCCATCGAACGACGAACCTTCGATCTCGGCACCGGCCTCGACCAGCGCTTTCACCACGGCCAGGTCACCTTTGAACGCCGCACCGGCAATCGGGCTCTGGCCGTTGCCATTGCGCATTTCCGGATCAGCCTTGTGCTTGAGCAGCACCTGCACCGCGTCGACATGGCCGTAATAGCTGGCCAGCATCAGCAAAGTGTCGCCCTTGCTGTTTTTCAGGTTCACCGGCAAACCGGCGGTGACCAGGCGATCAAGCATCTCGGCATCACCGTCGCGCGCCTTGTTGAAAACCTGCTCGGTGAATTCGGCAGCTTCTTCAGGGGTCATCTGGCGGCTTTGGTCGGACATGGGGCAACTCCACTTTCGGTCGATCGGAAAGCCGACAGTTTCCCGAGCGCGGCGAAAGCTGTCACCCCCTTTTTCTCAAAAGCGCTTATAGCCAGAATCAATAACGATGCTTGCCCTGATGAATTTCCGTCAACACTTCGTCAGTGACTCGAACATAAGTCTGCGTACCAGGCAGCCATGCGTAGATCGGGTCATCGCCCGTCTGACCGGGGTCGAAGCCTTCGTTTTTCAGGCGCGTCTTCTGGTATTTGAAGGTGCCGGTGGTTTCCATTTTGACTTTCACCCGCAAGAACAACGGCACCGCATAGGCGGGCATGCGTTCGCGGGCAAACGTCAGTAACTCGGCAAAATCCAGCGTGGCCAAGGATTCTGCCGGGGTGATTGCCGCCATGCCGGCGCGGCCGTTGGTGTTGCGGATTTCCACGCCATACGCCACCGCCTCGGAGATATGCGGGTGTTGCAGCAACAGGTTTTCGACTTCCGTGGTCGAGACGTTTTCGCCCTTCCAGCGATAGGTGTCGCCGAGTCGATCGACAAATTGCGCGTGGCCGAAACCGATGTTGCGCAGCAGATCGCCAGTGTTGAAGAAACGATCGCCCTTACTGAACACGTCGTGCAACACGACCTTGGCGGTTTTCTGAGGATCGGTGTAACCGTCCAGCGGCGCTTTCTCGTCGATCCGCGCCAGCAACAGGCCCTGCTCGCCTTTGCCGACCTTGCGCATGAACCCGTCGGCGCTGCGGATCGGCGCACCGCTGTCATGGTCGTAGGCGACCAACTCCCAAGCCATCAGCGAGAAACCGATGGTGTTGTCGAAGTTGAGAATGTTGGTGAAGCCGATGTTGCCGTCGCTCGCCGCGTAAAGCTCACAGATGTGTTCGACCGCGAAGCGTGTCTTGAACTCGGCCCAGGCACCGGGGCGCAAGCCGTTGCCGATCATCTTGCGCACGTCGTGACGGCTGTCGTCGGCGCTGGCCGGTTGGTCGACCAGATAACGGCACAACTCGCCGACGTAACCAATAGTGGTCGCGCGATAGCGGCGCACATCGTTCCAGAACTGGCTGGCGCTGAATTTGCGCCGAATCGCGAAACCGGAAGCGCCGTTGACCGCCGAGCCCCAACACACACAGAGGCCGGTGGCGTGGTACAGCGGCAAGGTGCAATAGACGACGTCGTCGGGGCGCATGTCGAGAGCGATCATGCCGAAGCTCGCTGAACTGCGCATCCAGCGGCCATGTTTGAACACCCCGGCCTTGGGCAGGCCCGTGGTGCCTGAGGTGTAAATGTAGAAACACGGATCGTTGAAAAATACCTGCCGGCTGCTCGGCGGATTTTCGCTGCTGGCATCGGCACTGGCGCTGATCAGGTTGACGTAACCGTCGGGCGCAATCCCCGGATGGCTGTAGGTGTCGTGGTCGGCAATGAACCAGGTGCGCTGCGACGCTATCGATACTTGCTCGCGCACTGCCGCAAACGCGGGACTCAATTCTTCGCCGACGACGATCGCCACCGGCGCCACCAGATTCACGCTGTGGATCAGCGTGTCGCGAGTCTGAGAAGTGTTGAGCAACGCACTGACGGCACCGATCTTGGCCAGCGCCAGAATCGTCACCAGCAATTCCGGACGGTTCTCGACGAACACCGCCACCACGTCGCCCTTGCCAATGCCCTGCCCGCCCAAATAATGAGCGATGCGATTGGCCCATTGATTGACCTGCGTGTAGGTCAACACGACCTCGCCCTGCAATAACGCCGGGCCTTGGGGATTGCGCAGGGTCGCTTGTTCAAATGTCCAGCCAAGGCCACAGCTTTGGGTCGGATCCGTGACGTTGGCTACCTTCATGCCCTTGACCACCCGCGGGATGGCTTTGGCAATCATCGGCAGTTTGCGGAGCATCATGCCCCAGGTAATCGTGTCGCTTGGCGCGTGACTCATGACAGCTCCCCGTTCGGCCTTGGTGTTGGCCGGTGTTTTTATTTTCGGGCAATGGCTTGGTGCAACCGACGCATTGGAGCGTGGATCGAGATCGAAAATACGTCAGCACTTCTCGGGCTGTACACGCGGTTTTTGCAATGTTTTGTATCCGCTGTTTGTGCGGATGCGACGAGGATCGCCAAGTAATCGAATGGTTCCGTCAAATCGACAACGATCCCGCAAAATGCAGGATGCACGATGGCCACTCATGCAGATTGCACGACACCTGAAAATCTCGTTATTTACAACACATTGATTTATAAGGATATTTTAAATTTAAAATGCTGGCACAATCTCTGCAACCTCCTCTGCATGCTTGCCATTCAAGTGCATACGGAGCTGAAAGACATGAGCCTGATCCAAGAAAAATTTACCTCGCTGTTCTCCAACTTCGAAGTCACCACCGCGCCACGTCCCGATGGCGGGATCCTGCTGACTCTGCGCAGCAGCGACGGCAAGGTGTTTAAACGCGCACTGACCTATCAGCAACTGCATGCCGGTGACCAACTGTCGTGGGCGATCAGCGCGATTCGCCGTGACCTGGCCGAACAAGCCAGCGAGTTGCCGCAAATTGCCATGTTGCAGAGCCAGCAGCGTTTTGCGCTGCCGACGTATCACTCGCTGTAATTTGTAAAACGCCTTAAACGAAACAGGCCGTGGAGCATGCGCTTCACGGCCTGTTTTTTTATGCGCGATCTCTACTACGATCGCTAACTCTTTGTAGGAGCTGCGGAACGCTGCGATCTTTTGATCTTGTTCTTAAAGATAAGGATCAAAAAATCGCGGCGTGCCGCAGCGCCTACAGGGGTTTTGGGTGGTCAGAAGGCTTCGGGTTCTATGCCGGAGAATGTGTCGACGGCGATGTGGCTTCCCAGCTCGCCGCCTTCGCGGGCCAGGCCGCAGGTCTGCAGGCCGGCCGATTGCGCGGCGTCGAGTTCTTCGACGATGTCGGAGAGGAATAGAATCTCTTCCGGTTCAACGCCGATGGCTTGCTGGATGTTGGTGTAAGACTGCGCCTCACGCTTGGGCCCCGACGTGGTGTCGAAGAAACCGTCGAACAGCGGCGTTAGATCCCCCGCCTCCGAGCAGCCGAAGATCAGCTTCTGCGCCTGAATCGAGCCGGACGAATACACAAACAGTTGATAACCCGCCGCGTGCCAGCGTTGCAGTGCTTCAACGGCGTCCGGGTAAACATGCCCTTTCAACTGCCCGGCGTGATAACCCTGCGCCCAGACCATACCCTGTAAGGCCTTGAGCGGCGTGGCTTTGCGATCTTCCTCGATCCAGCTCAAGAGAATTTCAACGACCCGTTCAACCTCGGCCTGCGGTGCATTGCTGTCACGGCGCACGGCGTCGAGTTGCTCGGCGACATCGGCACGCTCGGCGTTCTGCCGAACGAAATCCGGCAGGTGTTTGGCCGCGTAGGGAAACAGCACGTCAAACACGAAACTCACCGCGCTGGTGGTGCCTTCGATGTCGGTGACAATGGCTTTGATCGACATCGAATCAGTCCTCCAGACGCGGGAAACGGCCGGCGATGTCTTCGCCGGTGAAATTGGCAACCCAACCTTCTGGATTGTTGAACAAGCGAATCGCGACGAAATGCGGATGCTCGCCCATGTCGAACCAGTGTTTGGTGCCGGCCGGTACCGAGATCAGATCGTTCTTCTCGCAGAGTACCGCGTAGACGTAATCGTCGATGTGCAGAGTAAACAGCCCACGGCCGGCGACGAAAAAGCGTACTTCGTCTTCGCCATGGCGATGTTCTTCGAGGAACTTGGCGCGCAATTCGGCTTTTTGCGGGTGATCGCTGTTGAGGCTGATGACATCGACGGTGATGTAACCGCGCTCGGTCATCAGCTTGTCGATCTGCTCTTTATAAGCGCTGATCACTTCTTCCTGCGTAGCGCCGGGCTGGATCTTCGCCGCAGCTTGCCAACGGTCGAAGCGCACGCCCTGCTCGGCCAGGGTCGAGGCGATGTCTTCAAAGTGAGTCAGCACTTTGTTGGGAATGTCGGGGCTTGAGACGTGATAGACGGACAGGCTGCTCATTGGGGCAATTCCTCGGTATCGGCCTTGCCGTCCGGTTCTTGCAGACCGGTCGGGCAGAGCATTTCATCAGGCAAATGGGCTACTTCCGGTGAAGTCAGCCTTGGCGGTTCATGACGCTGCGGGTTTTCAATTCGCATTCAAACAGGAATTCAAAGGCCTCGATCTGCCGCAACGCGTCGTTCATCTGCGCGCCCCACGTATAGAGGCCGTGGCCGCGGATCAGATAACCGACGCAATCGGGATGGGCGTCGAGCCAAGGCTGCACCTTGGCGGCGAGGCGCGCAATGTCCTGATCGTTGTCGAAAATCGGCACGCGCACTCGCGATTCGTGGGTCGAGATGCCACTGAAGGCTTTTTGCAGTTCGTAGTCTTCGAACTCGATGAAGTCTTCCGGGGTCAGGCGCGACAGCACCGTGGCGTTGACCGAATGGGTGTGCAGCACCGCACCGATCTCCGCGCGCCAGCTATACAACTGGGTGTGCAGCAGGGTTTCGGCGGAGGGCTTTTTGCCCGGTTCCAGGCTGTTGCCCGACAGATCGGTGGCGAGCACATCGTCCAGACCCAACTGGCCCTTGTGCTTGCCGGACACGGTCAACAGCGCTTCGCTCGGCGACAGGCGTGTCGAGTAATTGCTGCTGGTGGCCGGCGACCAGCCGCGACCATAAAGAAAACGCCCGGCGTCGACGATTTGCTGGGCGAGCTGTTCACGCGTAAGGCTCATGGCCTGTCCTCTTGCATACGTGTGGCAATGATAACGGCAGCAGCGAGCGCCGCGAGACTGGCAATACTAAAGGTCAATGTCGCGCCGAGGGCATTCCAGCTGTAGCCGGAATACAACGCACCCATGGCGCCGCCGGTACCGGCGAGTGCCGCATACAGTGCCTGGCCCTGCCCTTGCTGACGGGCGCCGAAGCTACGTTGCACGAAAGCGATGGCCGCGGCGTGAAAACTGCCGAAGGTCGCCGCGTGCAGAATCTGCGCGAACAACAGCACCCACAGGAACTCGGCGAACGAACCTAGCAGCAACCAGCGCAGCGCCGCCAGCAGAAAACTCGCCATCAGCACCCGGCGCAGGGAAACCCGCGCGAGAATCCGGCTCATGCACATGAACATCAGCACTTCGGCGACGACACCCACGGCCCAGAGCATGCCGATGGTGCCGCGTGTGTAGCCGAGTCGTTCCAGGTGCAGGGTCAGAAAGGTGTAATACGGGCCGTGGCTCATTTGCATCAGCGCCACGCAGCCATAAAACGCCAGTACGCCGGGATTGCGCAGTTGCTTGAGGAATCCGTCGCCGCTTGACCGGTTGCCTTGTGGCGGCTGCGCGTTCGGCACCCACAGACTGCTGAGGACGATGCCGGCCATGATCAGCACCAGCGCCGCCGGGTAAATGTCGAGGCTCAGCCATTCGAACAGACGACCGAGGGCAACCACGGTGATGATGAAACCGATCGAACCCCACAGGCGAATCTGGCTGTAACGCGAGGTCTGCCCCTGCAAATGCGCCAAAGTGATGACTTCGAACTGCGGCAACACCGCGTGCCAGAAGAACGCGTGCAGCGCCATGACCATCGCCAGCCAGGCGTAGGTCTTGCTGACGAAGATCAGCGAGAAGGTCAGCAACGTGCACACTGCGCCAAAGCGCACGATGGCCAGGCGCTTGCCGGTGTAGTCGCCGAGCCAGCCCCAGATGTTTGGCGCCACGCAGCGCATCAGCATCGGGATCGCCACCAGCTCGCCAATGCGTGCGGCGCTGAAGCCGAGATGATCGAAGTACAGCGCCAGAAACGGCGCTGTCGACCCGAGCAAGGCGAAATAGAACAGGTAGAAACTGGACAGCCGCCAGTAAGGGAGCGCCGCCACGCCGGTTATGCCGCGACGGCTTTAGAGCCCGCCATCAAAGCTGACCCAGCACCGGCGTGCTCACGCGTACATCGGCGTTCTGGCCACGGTGACGCAGCAGGTGATCCATCAGCACGATGGCCATCATCGCTTCGGCAATCGGCGTGGCGCGGATGCCGACGCACGGGTCGTGACGGCCCTTGGTGATGACGTCGACCGGGTTGCCGTGGATGTCGATCGAACGGCCCGGGGTGGTGATGCTCGACGTTGGTTTCAACGCGAGATGGGCAATGATCGGCTGACCGGAGGAAATGCCGCCGAGGATGCCGCCGGCGTTGTTGCTGAGGAAGCCTTGCGGGGTCATTTCATCGCGGTGTTCGGTGCCGCGTTGGGCAACCGAGGCGAAACCGGCGCCGATTTCCACGCCTTTGACGGCGTTGATGCTCATCAGCGCATGGGCCAGTTCGGCGTCGAGGCGGTCGAAGATCGGCTCGCCCAGACCGGGCATGACGCCTTCGGCAACCACGGTGATTTTTGCGCCGACCGAGTCTTGATCGCGGCGCAACTGGTCCATGTAGGCTTCCAGCTCAGGGACTTTGTCCGGATCCGGGCTGAAGAAGGCGTTCTCTTCCACCGAATCCCAGGTCTTGAACGGGATTTCGATCGGGCCGAGTTGGCTCATGTAGCCACGGATGACGATGCCTTGGGTGGCGAGGTATTTCTTGGCGATCGCACCGGCCGCTACGCGCATCGCGGTTTCGCGCGCCGAGCTGCGGCCGCCGCCACGGTAGTCGCGCTCGCCGTATTTGTGGTGGTAGGTGTAGTCGGCGTGGGCCGGGCGGAACAGATCCTTGATCGCCGAGTAGTCCTTGGACTTCTGGTCGGTGTTGCGGATCAGCAGGCCGATCGAGCAACCGGTGGTGCGCCCTTCGAACACACCGGAAAGGATTTCGACTTCGTCGGCTTCCTGACGCTGGGTGGTGTGGCGGCTGGTGCCGGGCTTGCGGCGATCGAGGTCGCGCTGCAGGTCTTCGAGGGAAATCTCCAGGCCCGGCGGGCAGCCGTCGACAATGGCGACCAACGCCGGACCATGACTTTCGCCAGCGGTGGTGACAGTGAACAACTTGCCATAGGTATTGCCGGACATGCAGGACGCTCCGTGAAATCAAACCCAAATTCGTGATGCGCGCCAGTATACGCAGGCTAACCGAGTAGTTCATCCTCGAACCTTAGTGGTGCGGGTGAGTCCAACCGGCACCTTGGCGAATGATGGCGTGATGATGCTGCGAGTTTTGATCTTGAGTCTTACCCTGTTTACGGGCTTTGCCCAAGCGACGGTCCTACAACGCCCGGTAACTTTGGACACCGGCACTGGCGAGCTTTTCGGCTCGCTGTTGCTGCCAAAGTCCGACAGTCCGGTGCCGGTTGTCCTGATCATTTCTGGCTCCGGCCCTACGGATCGTGACGGAAACAACCCCGACGGCGGGCGCAACGACAGCCTGAAACGGCTGGCCTGGGTGCTGGCCAAACACAACATCGCCAGTGTGCGATACGACAAGCGTGGTGTAGCGGCGAGCCTGGCTGCGACCCCGGATGAACGTAACTTGTCGGTGGAAGCCTATGTCGCCGACGCCCAGGCGTGGGCGCGCAAACTCAAGGCCGATCCGCGATTCGGCCCGTTGATCCTGCTCGGCCACAGCGAAGGCGCGATGATCGCCACGCTGGCGGCACCGAATGCTGATGCGGCAGCGCTGATTTCGCTGTCCGGCACTGCCCGACCGATTGATGAGGTGTTGCGCCAACAACTGGCGCGCAGCCTGCCGCCGCCACTGATGCTGCGCAGCAATGAGCTGCTCGACAGCCTCAAGGCCGGCCACACCGATGACAATGTGCCGCAACCGTTGCAGGTGATATTCCGTCCGAGCGTGCAGCCGTATCTGATTTCGCTGTTCCGTCAGGATCCAGCCAAGGCTTTCGCGCAATTGCAGATGCCGGCGCTGATTGTTCAGGGCAGCAACGACATTCAGGTCGGCGTCGATGACGCGAAGCTGCTCAAGGCTGCCAAACCCGACGCCGAACTGGTGGTGATCGAAGGCATGAACCATGTATTGCGCATCGTCCACAACGACATGAAGCGGCAATTGGCCTCGTACAAGGATCCGAATTTGCCCCTGGCGGCAGAACTGGGCAGCAAAATCATCGAGTTTATTGACGGACTTCGCACCCGTTAAGCGTTGTTTGCCCTCCAGTCCTGACAAAAACGGCCGATAAGCCTTTGTCGCCAGCGCAATGGCTGGCGACAAGCAGGGCTTGGACAGGATCTCGCCGTTATGACTGATACCCCGACTTCACCCGACACCACCGCTGAAAAAGACGCACCGCCAGCGGCCGAGCTGCCGTGGGCGGATGTCCATGTCGAGCACCACAAGATGCTCCGCCTGGCCCCGTTGCAGACTGATCGTCACACCGGTGGCCGGCCGCTGCGCTTTGTCGAGTTCGGCTATGCCGAGCGCAACAGCAAAGAACACAGCCTGATGCGCATGGAAATCAAGCTGCCTGGCCAGCGCGTGCGCAAAGAACAGAATCACCTCGATATCTGGGTCAATCACACGACCAAGCGTGTGCATTTCGGCCCGGACAGCGGCCTGCAGATCGAGCCGTTGAACCGTGGCATCGGCCGTTACATGGCGGCGCAAGGGATCAACTGGGCGAAAAAGCGTTGGCCGACGTACACCGTCGACGGCATGGACTTGAACAACAAGGACGCGCTGAATGAAGACACGCGGCTGCGTCGCGATCATTTCCTGCGCGTCCACGGGTTTGATGTGGTGTACGCCGATGCCCAGCATTTGAAGGGCAGCGTCAAGGAAGTGCAGGTCGGTGACTTGCTGGGCGACTGGAACAGCGAAAAGCTGCAGAACGTCGAGATTCTCGAAGCGGCGCAGATGCTTCAGCAGGCCGAGCAGAATCTGGCCGAGCAGGAAGTGAAGCTGAAGAAGCAGGAAGAGAAAGTCGGCAAGTTCAAGCGTGAAGACGCTGGGCTGCGCTTTACGATTACTTGTCTGGTGGCGTTTGCGGTGTTTCAGGCGGGGCTGTTGATCTGGATTGCCACGCACCGGTAGATCAAAAGATCGCAGCCTTCGGCAGCTCCTACATTGGAATTGGTGTACACCCTGTAGGAGCTGCCGAAGGCTGCGATCTTTTGCTTTTAGGCCTTAGACGCGGGAAGCGAACAAGGCCTGGTGAGCGCGGCACTGTTCAGCGGTCAGCATGAACACGCCATGCCCGCCGCGCTCGAATTCGAGCCAGGCAAAATCGACTTCCGGGTACAGCGCGTCAACGTGCACCTGGCTGTTGCCCACTTCGACAATCAGCAAACCCTTCTCGGTCAGATGATCCGCCGCTTCCGCGAGCATCCGGCGCACCAGGTTCAGACCATCATCGCCACACGCCAGGCCCAGCTCGGGCTCATGCTGATATTCATCCGGCATGTCGGCGAAATCTTCCGCATCGACGTAAGGCGGGTTCGACACGATCAGGTCGAAACGCTGCCCCGGCAGGCCATCGAAACCGTCGCCCTGCACGGTGTACACACGCTCATCGACGCCATGGCGCTCGATGTTCTGGTTAGCCACTTCGAGCGCTTCGAACGACAGATCCGCCAGCACCACTTCGGCATTCTGGAACTCGTAGGCACAGGCGATGCCGATGCAGCCGGAACCGGTGCACAGGTCGAGAATGCGCGCAGGCTCGGTGCCGATCCACGGGGCAAAATGGTTTTCGATCAGTTCACCAATCGGTGAGCGCGGGATCAACACGCGCTCGTCGACGATGAACGACATGCCGCAGAACCACGCTTCACCCAACAGGTAAGCGGTCGGTATACGTTCTTCGATACGGCGCTTGAGCAGGCGTTGCAGGTTCACCAGTTCGTCGTCTTCCAGCGCACAATCGAGGTAGCTGTCGGCGATTTCCCACGGCAGGTGCAACGCACCGAGTACCAACTGCCGGGCTTCGTCCCAGGCATTGTCGGTGCCATGGCCGAAAAACAGATCCTCCCCATGGAAGCGGCTGACGGCCCAACGGATGTGGTCGCGCAGGGTACGAAGTCGGGAAGTGATCACGGGGGCAGAACTCCAGAAAAAACGACTGGCGATTCTACCAGCCAAAACGCGCGCCGACGACGCAGGAAAATCGTCGCGGCGACGGTAGGCGTTTTGTGTCTTTTTGCTTCAGCGGTTCAACATAACGTGTAACTTGACATGGCTGCAGGCCAGTAACGACGGTGCCTACGATGGTAGCGATTCACAGAACCGCTCAGCCAGAGGACAATGTCGCAAAAGCCCCACCCCAAGGAGCCCCAGAATGTCCGTTCCAAAAACGATGTTTCAACTCAGCGGTCGCGGTTATGCAGCGGCCACACTGAGCCATGCCACCGTGGTCATCATCGATGCCCAGAAAGAATATCTCAGCGGCCCGTTGGCCCTGAGCGGCATGGACGCGGCCGTCGCGAACATCAAACAAATTGTTGCCGCAGCCCGTGCAGCCGGTCGGCCGATCGTGCACGTGCGTCATCTCGGCACCGTTGGTGGCCTGTTCGACCCACAGGGCGAACGTGGCGAATTCATCCCTGGGCTTGAACCGCAGGGTGATGAAACCATCATCGGCAAGCTGCTGCCGAGCGCCTTCCATGGCACCGAATTGCTCGACCGTCTGCAAAACCTCGGCTCTCTGGACCTGATCGTTTGCGGTTTCATGAGCCATTCCAGCGTCAGCACCACCGTGCGTGCGGCGAAGAACCTCGGGTTCCGCTGCACGCTGGTCGAAGACGCCTGCGCCACCCGCGACCTGCCGTTCAAGGGCCGGGTACTGAGCGCCGAACTGGTTCAGGAAGCGGAAATGGCGATCATGGCCGACAACTTCGCCACCCTCGCGCTGACTCAAGACCTGATCTGATCTGCTCTAATGAGCGGTTCAGCGCGCCGCTCATCCGCAAAATCCTCTCATTTGCCGCAAATGCCATAGCCTCAGGAACAACCCGGTCAACTCCCGGTCGAAGGGCCGATACCCATTGAGGAAGGTCGGAATGAAGTTATCCGATGGATTTGACGCACGCCGCTTGCGGCCCAAAGGCCAAAGCAACTGGCGTTTTCGATTCGGCGCGGCGATCGCGGCCATTCTGGCCACCTTCGGCGTGTTGTTGGCAATGGCCGGAGCGGCCAGCCTGATCGGGCACCCTCCGGCGCTCGGTGATTTGAACGCTACACCGATGGGTTCGGCGATCATTCTGGCGGTCGGTTTGCTGTTTCTGTATTTCGGTGTCGCCCTGTGGCGCCGCTGCCGCCGTCGCGCACGGCAATCGCGGGAACTGAACATGTCCCCGCACCTGATGAAAAAACACGACTGATTCACCGGCCTGGCTTTTTGCCGGGCCGTTTTGTTTCGACTTGGGTAAACTGGCCGCCCTTCGCGGAGGCTGACATGCAAGACGACGATTTTTCCCTGTTCAAAAGTGCGATCCAAGGCGTCAAGCCGATCAAGCACGACCGCGCCGACACCGGCAAACCCAAGGCTGACCGCGCACAGATTGCCAAGCTGCGCCAGTCCGCCACCGTGCGCACCGACACCGCTACCGTGGATGGTCTGTCCGATCAGTTCGTGATCGATGTCGGCCCGGAAGACGAGTTGATGTGGTCACGCGACGGCGTGCAGGAAAGTCAGATGCGCAAGCTCAAGGTCGGTCAGATCCCGTTCGAAGGCAGCCTCGACCTGCACGGCATGAGCGTGGAAAAGGCCCGCGAAACCCTCTGGGCCTTTCTCGCTGAAGCGACAAAATTCGAAATCCGCTGCGTGCGTGTCACCCACGGCAAGGCCGTGCGCCTGGACGGCAAGCGGCCGATGATCAAAAGCCACGTCAACACCTGGTTGCGTCAGCATGCGCAGGTGCTTGGGTTCTGTTCGTGCCAGGCCAAACATGGCGGTGCCGGCGCGGTGTACGTGATGCTTAAACGCACGATGATGGAAGGTCGCGACGAATAATCCCGTTACACCGAACTTGCAGGGTCGTGTCCGCCACCGTACCCTTGCCCTTTGCGAAAATCCCCCACAGGTAGTTTCATGTCCCTGGAACAGAATTACACCGCGATTCTCGGCCAACTGGGCGAGGACGTCTCCCGCGAGGGCCTGCTCGACACGCCAAAGCGTGCCGCCAAAGCCATGCAGTACCTCTGCCGCGGTTATCAACAGACGCTCGAAGAGGTCACCAACGGTGCCCTGTTCAGCTCCGACAACAGCGAAATGGTGCTGGTCAAGGACATCGAGCTGTACTCGTTGTGCGAACACCACCTGCTGCCGTTTATCGGCAAGGCGCACGTTGCTTACATCCCGAGCGGCAAAGTGCTGGGCCTGTCGAAGGTCGCGCGGATCGTCGACATGTACGCCCGCCGCCTGCAGATTCAGGAAAACCTCAGCCGCCAGATCGCCGATGCTGTCCAGCAGGTGACCGGCGCACTGGGCGTGGCGGTGGTGATCGAGGCCAAGCACATGTGCATGATGATGCGCGGTGTCGAGAAACAGAATTCGTCGATGATCACTTCGGTGATGCTCGGTGAGTTCCGTGAAAACGCTGCGACCCGCAGCGAGTTTCTCAGCCTGATCAAGTAATCCGCAGCACGAAGAAAACCGGCATTCATCGCCGGTTTTTTTTCGCCCGTGAAAAATCGGGTAAGCTGCGCGCCTTTCTCAATCTGCACCGTGAGGCTTTCAACGTGTTCGTCAAAGCGCTTCGTGTCGGCCTCGGCCAACTGGTTATCTTCATCGACTTCATCACCCGTCCGGGCAAGAAAAAACGCCCCGCCGCTGCTCAGGCCCAAGTGGATGCGGCAGCGAAGGATCTGACGTTGTATCAGTTCAACGCCTGCCCGTTCTGCGTAAAAACCCGCCGGACTCTGCGTCGTCTGAATGTGCCGGTGGCGCTGAAGGATGCGAAGAACAACCAGCAGGATCGTCAGACGCTGCTGGAACAGGGTGGCCGGATCAAGGTGCCTTGCCTGCGCATTGAAGAGAATGGTAAGACGACGTGGATGTATGAGTCGAAGGTGATTATTGATTATCTGGACAAGCGATTTGCTGCGGTCTGATGGTTTTGTTGTGGGGCTGAAGGTGCTATCGCGAGCAGGCTCACTCCTACAGGGGAACGCATTCCAATTGTAGGAGTGAGCCTGCTCGCGAAGAGGCCCTCTTGGCCAACACTAATATCAGACAAAAATAAACCGGCCCATGAGCCGGTTTATTTGTTTTATCAGGCCGCTTCATCCAACTGCGCCTGGCGCACCACCGCCGCCAATCGCTTCAACCCTTCATCCAGTCGCGCCGGATCGATGTGGCTGAAATTCAAACGCAAATGCCCATGATGTTTATCCGGCTCCGGAAAGAACGGCTCCCCCGGCATAAACGCCACGTCATTGGCCAGCGCCTCATTCAATAGCGTTCGCGTATCCAGCGGTTGCTTCAACGTCAGCCAGAAAAACAACCCACCCTGCGGCGTTTCCCAATCCGCCAGATCCGCAAAATGCGTTTCCAGTGCCGATTGAAACGTATCCCGACGCTGGCGATAGAACCCACGCAACTCACTCAAGTGCTGCTGATATTTCTCCGTGCCAATCCATTGCAACGCCTGCCACTGGCCGATGCGGTTGGTGTGCAGATCCGCTGATTGCTTGAGCTTGAGCAGGTGCGGAAACAGATCCGGGCTGGCGATCAGGTAGCCGATGCGCAGACCTGGCAGCAAGGTTTTCGACACGGTGCCGGTGTAGATCCAGCTCGCCTTCTTCAGACGCCCGGCAATCGGTTTGGCGCTGCCACCATCGAAAGTCAGCTCGCGGTAAGGCTCGTCTTCGATCAGGGTTACGCCGAATTCATCAAGCAATGCCGCAACGGCTGCACGTTTGGCTTCGCTGTATCGCACGGCTGACGGGTTTTGAAAGGTCGGGATCAAGTAGATGAACGCCGGACGGTGTTGTTCCAGGCGGCTGCGCAATTGCACCAGATTCGGGCCGTCGGACTCTTGCGGCACGGTCAGGCAATCGGCGCCGAACAGCTGGAAGATTTGCAGGGCGGCGAGATAGGTCGGCGCTTCGAGCAGAATTTCCGTGCCCTTGTCGATGTACAACTTGGCTGCCAGATCGAGGGTCTGCTGGGAGCCGCTGACCACCAATACCTGACTCTCCTCACAGTCCAGACCCAGCGCCCTCGCCTCCGCCGCCAACGCTTCGCGCAACGCCGGCTCGCCTTCGCTCATGCCGTATTGACCGAGCGCCAGCGGCATGTCGGCCCACTCGACTTTCGGCAGCATCGCTTCGGCGGGCAAGCCGCCGGCGAACGACATCACCTCAGGGCGCTGGGCGGCGGCGAGGATTTCACGGATCAGAGAACTTTTAAGGCGCGAGACACGTTCGGAAAAAGCCATGGAGGTCACCGGTAGCGAGGCGGATGAAAAATGAGTCAAACTGGTTGACTGAAATTACGCCAGCTTGAGCGAGTACGTCAATATGCTTGACCTTAAAAACCCATCCAGTCAGCAGCAGGCGATGGAAGCATTTTTCTTCGGCTACCAGGCATTCACCGCCAAGGCTGACGAAATGCTCGAGCGCCGTGGATTGTCGCGGGTGCATCAGCGCATTGTGTTTTTCATCGCCCGTTATCCAAATTTGAGCGTGAAGGAATTGCTGGAATTGCTCGGTGTGAGCAAGCAGGCGCTGAACATGCCGTTGCGGCAGTTGCAGGAAATGCATCTGGTCGACAGCGTCGCGTCGGAGGCAGACAAGCGTAAGCGGCTGCTGGCGTTGACGGCGGAGGGCGCGAAGTTTGAACAGGCGTTGCGGCGTGAGCAGGTGAAGTTGCTGGAGCGGGTGTTTGCCGAGGCTGGGGAGGCGGCGGTGAATGGCTGGTTGGCGGTGAATTTGGCGTTGGGGAAAAGTCAGACAGTTCTCGAATGACTGTTCGGGCCTCATCGCTGGCAAGCCAGCTCCCACAATGATCGCGGGAGTACACAGATACAAAGAAACCCACGAATCCTGTGGGAGCGGGCTTGCTCGCGAAGAAGTCCGAACAGACGATATATCCCTATCGATGGAACTTTCGTAAACAAAACCAAAAACAATATTTGCTTTATTTGTACACAAAAGCATAATCCACAGCGTGCGAGTTCCTGACCGCATGGTCAACAAATTCGCGTATGCCTCAAAGGGCCGCTGCCACCCCTCATGGGTCCGGCCCTGGAAATAACAATAAAACTCTTGAGGAGTACTCGCTGTGGAAAGCCGCAAATCCGAAGCATCGACGCTGGATCTCTCGCCGCCATTACAAAATGGCTTGCTGGAGCGCTTGTTTAAACTCAGCTTGCATGGCACCACGGTGAAGACCGAGCTGATTGCCGGTCTGACAACCTTCATCACCATGGCTTACATCATCTTCGTCAACCCGAACATCATGGCCGATGCCGGGATTGACCACGGTGCAGCCTTCGTCGCCACCTGTATCGCCGCTGCGCTGGGCTGCCTGTTGATGGGCCTGTACGCCAACTGGCCAGTTGGTCTGGCACCGGGCATGGGCCTCAACGCATTTTTCACTTACACCGTGGTCGGCACCATGGGCTACAACTGGGAAACCGCGCTTGGTGCGGTGTTTGTCTCGGGTGTGCTGTTCATGATCCTGACGTTCTCGCGGATTCGCGAGTGGCTGCTCAACAGTATTCCGGTCAGCCTGCGTTTTGCGATGGGTGCTGGTGTCGGGCTGTTCCTCGGCTTGATCGGCCTGAAAACCGCGGGCATCGTCGTCGATAGCCCGGCGACCCTGATCAAACTCGGCTCCCTGCGCGAGCCTGGCCCGCTGCTCGCCGCCATCTGCTTCCTGATGATCGCAATCCTCAGCTACCACAAAGTCTTCGGCGCGATCCTCATCAGCATCATCACCGTGACCCTCGCCGGTTGGGGTCTGGGCATCGTGCATTACGAAGGGATCATGTCGACGCCGCCAAGTCTGGCGCCGACCTTCATGGCGATGAATGTCGCGGGCGTGTTCAACGTCAGCATGATCAGCGTGGTCCTGGCCTTCCTCTTTGTGCACATGTTTGACACCGCCGGCACCCTGATGGGTGTTGCTCAGCGCGCCAATCTGGTCAACGCTGACGGCCGTATCGAAAACCTCTCCCGCGCGATGAAAGCCGACAGTGCGTCCAGCGTATTCGGCGCTGTTGTCGGTGTTCCGCCGGTTACCAGTTATGTAGAAAGTGCTGCCGGCGTGGCCGCAGGTGGTCGGACTGGTCTTACCGCAGTCACCGTAGGTGTGCTATTTATAGCGGCAATGTTTTTCGCACCGCTGGCCGGCATGATTCCCGCTTACGCCACCGCCGGTGCACTGATCTACGTAGCGATGCTGATGATGGGCGGCATGGCCCACATCGAGTGGGACGAAGCCACTGATGCCATTCCGGCGATCGTCACCGCCATCATGATGCCGCTGACTTTCTCGGTCGCCGACGGTATCGCGCTGGGCTTCATCACTTATGTGGCATTGAAGGCCGGTACCGGCAAGTACAAGGAAATTTCCGTCAGCCTGTGGGTGCTCTGCGCGATCTTCATCGCCAAGTTCATCTTCCTGTAAACGCTACGCGGTTCAGGTTTCAAAACAGCCTCACCCTCGCGGGTGGGGCTTTTGTGCATTTTTCAGTACAACAAAAAAAGGAGGAAAGTGATGAGTCTGGAAACCTGGCTGCTGTTCAGCGGCGCTGCATTGGTGGTGATCCTCATTCCGGGGCCACTGTCGTTGTTGATGATCAGCAACAGTCTGAATTACGGTTTGCGCCGCTCTTACCCGGCGTTTCTCGGTGGCGTGATTGCCTCGATCTGCCTGCTCAGTGCCTCGGCGCTGGGGCTCGGTGCGTTGCTGCTGGCGTCGGAGCAGTTGTTCAGCGCGCTGAAAATCGTCGGTGCGCTGTACCTGTTCTACCTCGCCTGGCAGAGCTGGCAGCAATCACGTCAACCGTCGGTGGGCGCAGAAGTGCCTCAGGCGGCACCGACTCCGCGCTTTCGCACCTTGTTTGGGCGCGCGTTTGTGTTGGGCGCGAGTAATCCGAAGGACATCCTCTTCTTTGCTGCGTTTCTGCCGCAGTTTCTCAGCGCGCAGCAGCCGTTCCTGCCGCAGTTGCTGATCATGATTGCGACCTGGGTGGTGCTCGATCTGTGCTGCAAACTGGCCTATGGGCTGGGCGCGCATGGCGCGGCGCGGTATCTGCGCAGTGGCAAGGGACAGAGCTGGTTTAACCGCATCAGTGCCGGGTTGTTCAGTGGCGCGGGTGCTGCCTCCCTGCTGAGCCGTTAAAGAGCAAAAGATCGCAGCCTGCGGCAACTCCTACATGGGATTGCACTTCAATCTGTAGGAGCTGCCGCAGGCTGCGATCTTTTGACTTTAGGGCAGGCGAAAAAAAGCCCGCAGTGTGAGCGGGCGAAAGACCAAAGAAGCTATATGCGCAGTCGCTTCCCGGTGGGGGCAGCTGCTTGGGGGTCAGCTGCCCCGGTACGTGGAATAGCTGTACGGCGAAATCAGCAACGGCACATGGTAGTGATCCTGTTCGGCAGAGATGCCGAAGCGCAGCACAACCACGTCCAGAAATGCCGGTTCCGGCAACTGAACGCCACGGGCGCGGTAGTAATCGCCCGCATGGAACTGAACCTGATAAACCCCGGTACGGTAGTCATCGCCTTGCAGCAGCGGTGCATCGACCCGGCCATCGCTGTTGGTAATCGCACTGGCGACCAATTCCAGTTGCGAGCCTTCAACGCGGTACAGCTCGACCTTGATCGAACTGCCCGGGCAACCGTGTGCAGCGTCCAAAACGTGTGTTGTCAAACGTCCCATTGATTCTGCGCGCCTGCCTGCGTGGAAGCAGTCAGACCTCGCGCCTCCCGAAGTCAGTTGAAAAGGAGACCGCACCGATTCGGAGCACGAAAAGCTGCGGCGAGCGATTGATTAAGACACTTTTCAAAAAAATTGTACACAATAAAAACGACATTTTTTCCTGCACCCCCGTCATCCGGGCCTTTACCCGCGATCTGCCAGCACAGCGCCTGAACATTGAACCTTCAATCCATTAGCTGACCGGTCAGGCAGGTTTCTTGCAGGCTCACGCCATTAGCAGTAAAAGATGACAGTCGGTGAAAAATGCGAAAATTCAGGCTTACAAAGTGCGATTAAAGTTGTATACAATCAGCCCATCGCTGTGACGCCAGCCTGCCAGGCCGCCACACACATCTGTCAACGAATAAGAAGGAAGACTGCAGTGAGCGCTGACTACCCACGCGACCTGATCGGTTACGGCAGTAACCCTCCTCACCCACACTGGCCGGGCAATGCCCGTATCGCCCTGTCGTTCGTACTCAATTACGAAGAAGGCGGCGAGCGCAACATTTTGCACGGCGACAAAGAATCCGAAGCCTTCCTGTCTGAAATGGTTGCTGCCCAGCCGCTGCAAGGCGCGCGCAACATGAGCATGGAATCGCTTTACGAGTATGGCAGCCGTGCCGGCGTCTGGCGGATCCTGAAACTGTTCAAGGAATTCGACATTCCGCTGACCATCTTCGCCGTCGCCATGGCCGCTCAGCGCCACCCGGACGTGATCCGCGCGATGGTCGATGCCGGCCACGAGATCTGCAGCCACGGCTACCGCTGGATCGACTACCAGTACATGGACGAAGCGCAGGAACGCGAGCACATGCTCGAAGCGATCCGCGTCCTCACCGAAATTACCGGCGAGCGCCCACTGGGCTGGTACACCGGCCGCACCGGCCCGAACACCCGTCGCCTGGTCATGGAAGAAGGTGGTTTCCTCTACGACTGCGACACCTACGACGACGACCTGCCCTACTGGGAACCGAACAACCCGACCGGCAAGCCGCATCTGGTGATCCCGTACACCCTCGACACCAACGACATGCGCTTCACGCAAGTGCAGGGTTTCAACAAGGGTGACGACTTCTTCGAATACCTCAAAGACGCGTTCGACGTGCTCTACGCCGAAGGTGCCGAAGCGCCGAAGATGCTCTCGATCGGTCTGCACTGCCGCCTGATCGGCCGTCCGGGTCGCATCGCTTCGCTCAAACGCTTTATCGAATACGCCAAAAGTCATGAACAGGTGTGGTTCAGCCGTCGCGTCGACATCGCGCGCCACTGGCACGAAACCCAGCCGTACCAAGAGGCCGCCAAATGAGCCGCTTTCAAACCCTGCAACCGTCGACCCTGAGCCGCGACGCTTTCGTCAACGCTTTCGCCGACATCTACGAACATTCGCCATGGGTGGCCGAGAAGGCCTACGACCTGGGCGTGGACGCTTCGATCGACGAGATCGAAACCCTGCACCAGCGCATGAGCGACATCCTGTTGAGCGCCGATCACGCCAGTCAGCTGGCACTGATCAACGCTCACCCGGACCTGGCCGGCAAAGCGGCCGTCCAGGGCCAACTGACCGAAGCCAGCACCAATGAACAAGCTGGCGCCGGTATTCACCAATGCACGGCCGAAGAGTTCCAGCGCTTCACCGAGCTGAACGACGCCTACAAAGCCAAGTTCAAGTTTCCCTTCATCATGGCGGTAAAAGGCAGCAACCGGCATCAGATCCTCGCGGCGTTCGAAACGCGCATTCACAACTCGGTCGACACCGAATTCAAATGCGCGCTGGCGGAGATCAACAAGATTGCCCTGTTCCGTTTACTGACTCTTTAGCAAGCCTGACCCGAGTACATCAAACGCGGAGAGTACCCAGGGTCTTGCAAGCATCCCCAGCCAACTTATTAAAGGCAGACAAGAAGAATGAAAGCTTACGCCGTACCTTTCGAGAAGTTCGTCAACCTGGCCGATGCCCGTCTGGGCACCAAAATCATCTCGGTCACCGATGACTGGTTCGCAGACGCCAATCGTCTGTTCCAACCGACCCCGGCCGTATGGAAGGAGGGCGTGTTCGATGACAACGGCAAGTGGATGGACGGCTGGGAATCGCGCCGCAAGCGCTTCGAAGGCTTCGACAGCGCAGTGATCCGTCTGGGCGTACCGGGCTCGATCAAAGGCGTGGACATCGACACTTCATTCTTCACCGGCAACTTCCCGCCATCGGCCTCGCTGGAAGCGTGCTTCCTGGCCTCGGGCGAGCCGGACGAAAACACCCAGTGGACTGAAGTGCTGTCGGCCGTCGAGCTGCAGGGCAACAGCCACCACTACCACGAAATCAGCAACGACAAAGCGTTCAGCCACCTGCGCTTCAACATCTACCCGGACGGCGGTGTTGCCCGTCTGCGTGTGTACGGTGTTCCGCATCGCGACTGGTCGGCCGTTGGCGACAACGAGCAAGTCGATCTGGCAGCAGCCCTCAACGGTGGCCGCGCCCTCGCCTGCTCCGACGAACACTTCGGCCGCATGAGCAACATTCTCAACCCGGGCCGTGGCATCAACATGGGCGACGGCTGGGAAACTGCACGTCGTCGTACGCCAGGCAATGACTGGGTCATCGTCGCGCTGGGCCACCCGGGCGAGATCGAGAAGATCGTCGTCGACACCCTGCACTTCAAAGGCAACTACCCGGACACTTGCTCGATTCAGGGCGCGTTCGTCAAGGGCGGAACTGACAGCCAGATCGAAACCCAGTCGCTGTTCTGGCGCGATCTGCTGCCAAGCCAGAAGCTGGAAATGCACGCCGAGCACACCTTCGTCGAGCAGATCAAGGCACTGGGCCCGATCACCCACATCCGCCTGAACGTGTTCCCGGACGGTGGTGTAAGCCGCCTGCGCGTACTGGGCAAGGTCGCTAAATAACACTGAGCCTGTAGGAGCTGCCGCAGGCTGCGATCTTTTGATCTTAAAAACAAAGTCAAAAGATCGCAGGCTTCGCCAGCTCCTACAGAGTAATGCAGTGAACAGACAACGAATTCGGATAAGAAGAACAGCATGCGCACACTAACGATTGAACCGCTGAGCAAAGAAGCCTTCGCCCCTTTCGGTGACGTCATCGAAACCGACGGCAGCGATCACTTCATGATCAACAACGGTTCGACCATGCGCTTCCATAAACTGGCGACGGTCGAAACCGCTCAGCCTGAGGACAACGCGATCATCAGCATCTTCCGCGCCGACGCGCAGGACATGCCGCTGACCGTTTGCATGCTGGAACGCCATCCGCTGGGCAGCCAGGCTTTCATACCGCTGCTCGGCAACCCCTTTCTGATCGTGGTCGCGCCAATTGGCGATGAACCTGTATCAGGCTTGGTCCGCGCCTTCGTCACCAACGGCAGGCAGGGCATTAATTACCATCGCGGCGTTTGGCACCATCCGGTGCTGACGATCGAAAAGCGGGATGACTTCCTGGTGGTTGATCGCAGTGGCACAGGCAATAACTGCGATGAGCATTTTTTCAAAGAGGATGAGCGTTTGATCCTCGCCCCCCACCAATAAGAGAAGGTCTGATCACTCGACAACAAGAGTGACAGGCGAGAGGTAAAGACTGTGGAAGCACATCTGTTGGAATGGCTGAACCTGAGCGTGCGCTGGGTTCACATGATTACTGGCGTGGCCTGGATCGGCGCGTCGTTCTACTTCGTCTGGCTGGAGAACAACCTCAACCGCGTCAACCCGAAAACCGGCCTGGCCGGTGATCTGTGGGCGATCCACGGTGGCGGTATCTATCACCTCGAAAAATACAAACTGGCCCCACCGTCGATGCCGGAGAACCTGCACTGGTTCAAATGGGAAGCCTACTTCACCTGGATGTCGGGTATCGCGCTGCTGTGCGTGGTGTTCTACTCCAACCCAACGCTCTACCTGCTGGCTCCGGGCAGCACACTGAGCGGCCCTGAAGGCGTGGCCATCGGTATCGGCTCGCTGTTCCTCGGCTGGTTCATCTACTCCTTCCTGTGCGACTCGGCCTTGGGCAAACGCCCTGCTCTGCTGGGCTTCATTCTGTTCGTGCTGATCATCGGCGCGGCGTATGGCTTCAGCAAAGTGTTCAGCGGTCGTGGTGCGTACCTGCACGTCGGCGCGATCATCGGCACCATCATGGTCGGTAACGTGTTCCGCATCATCATGCCGGCGCAACGGGCACTGGTGGCGGCTATTGCCGAGAACCGCACGCCGGATCCGGCGCTGCCGGCCAAAGGCTTGCTGCGTTCGCGTCACAACAACTACTTCACCCTGCCGGTGCTGTTCATCATGATCAGCAACCACTTCCCGAGCACCTATGGCAGCCAGTACAACTGGTTGATCCTGGCCGGGATCGCAGTGTTGGCAGTGTTGGTGCGTCACTACTTCAACACCCGTCACGACAGCCACAAGTTTGCCTGGACTCTGCCGGTGGCAGCGGTGGGCATGATCACTCTGGCGTACGTCACCGGCCCGACGCCGATGTCGACCGCTCCGGAAGTGGCCAAAACTCCTGCGAAAATCGAGTACCAACCGCTGCCGGAAACGGCACTGGGCGGTGGCGCTAAACCGGCTGAAGCGTCGGCACCTGCGCAAGCCGCAGCGCCTGCTGCAGCACCGGCGCAAGCCTCCAACGCAGGTCCGGCCTTCGACAAAGTGCACAACGTGATTCAAGAACGTTGCGCAGTTTGCCACTCGGCCAAACCGACCAGCCCGTTGTTCAGCGCAGCGCCTGCGGGTGTGATGTTCGACACCCCTGAGCAGATCCGCCAGAACGCGCCGCGCATCCAGGCGCAAGCCATCACCACGCAGATCATGCCACTGGGCAACATCACGCAGATGACCCAGCAGGAACGTGACCTGATCGGTGCATGGATTGCCCAGGGAGCACAGACCAACTAAGCAACAAAGCTTCGCGAGCAGGCTCGCTCCCACAGAGATCGCGCATTTCCTGTGGGAGCGAGCCTGCTCGCGAATCGCCGCAACGCGTTTTTACCTGATGCAAAGAAACAGCTGTGAGCAACCGGACAGCTGTTAATCACAAGAATAAAAAGATCCGAGGTGTTGCATGTCCGAGCTGTCCGAAGCGCGCATCCCCGACGCACCCGCCATTCAGCGATTGCCCCTTTTGCAACTGATCCTGGTCGGTTTGCAACATGTTCTGCTGATGTACGGTGGTGCCATCGCGGTGCCGCTGATCATTGGACAGGCCGCTGGCCTGAGTCGTGAAGAAATTGCCTTTCTGATCAACGCCGACCTGCTGGTCGCCGGTGTCGCCACCATCGTGCAATCCATGGGCATCGGCCCGATGGGCATCCGCATGCCGGTGATGATGGGCGCCAGTTTTGCTGCGGTTGGCAGCATGGTCGCCATGGCCGGCATGCCCGGTATCGGCCTGCAAGGCATCTTCGGTGCAACGATCGCCGCCGGTTTCTTCGGCATGATCATCGCGCCGTTCATGTCCAAGGTCGTGCGCTTCTTCCCGCCCCTGGTGACCGGCACGGTCATCACCTCGATCGGTTTGTCGCTGTTCCCCGTGGCCGTGAATTGGGCGGGCGGCGGTGCTGGCGCCGCGCAATTCGGTTCACCGATTTATCTGGCCATCGCTGCCCTGGTGTTGGGCACCATTCTGCTGATCCACCGCTTCATGCGCGGTTTCTGGGTCAACATTTCCGTGCTGATCGGCATGTGCTTCGGCTACGTGCTGTGCGGCGCAATCGGCATGGTCGACCTGAGCGGCATGGCCAACGCGCCGTGGATTCAGTTCGTCACTCCGCTGCATTTCGGCATGCCGAAATTCGAACTCGCACCGATCCTGTCGATGTGCTTGGTGGTAGTGATCATCTTCGTCGAGTCCACCGGCATGTTCCTCGCGCTGGGCAAAATCACCGGCCAGGAAGTCTGCCCGCGCATGCTGCGTCGCGGCTTGCTGTGTGATGCCGGCGCCTCGTTTGTCGCCGGTTTCTTCAACACCTTCACCCATTCCTCGTTCGCGCAGAACATCGGTCTGGTGCAGATGACCGGCGTGCGCTGCCGCTCGGTGACCATCGTTGCCGGTGGTTTGCTGATCGTTCTCAGTCTGCTGCCGAAAGCGGCGTTCCTGGTGGCATCGATTCCACCGGCAGTCCTCGGCGGCGCAGCGATTGCGATGTTCGGCATGGTCGCCGCTACCGGCATCAAGATCCTGCAAGAAGCCGACATCGGTGACCGTCGCAACCAGTTGCTGGTCGCGGTGAGCATCGGCATGGGCCTGATCCCGGTGGTGCGTCCTGAGTTCTTCGCGCACCTGCCGCTGTGGATGAGCCCGATTACGCACAGCGGCATCGCCATGGCAACGCTCAGCGCGCTGACGCTGAACCTGCTGTTCAACATTCTTGGCGGCAAAGAGCGCGCAGCGATCAACGACTGCCACGTACACCAGCATTAACTAAGTCACCACAAAACCTTGTGGGAGCGAGCCTGCTCCGGGCGGCGTTCCGACGAAAGCGCTGTGTCATTCAACAGTGATGGCGACTGACACACCCCCTTGGCGAGCAGGCTCGCTCCCACAGGGGCAAGCAACAGCTCTGCGCCTCAACAATAAAAACAAGAGGGAGCAACAGATGATTCGCACGCAAACCAACGTTCTGTTGAGTGGCGGCCTGCTGGCCGCGAGTCAAGCCATGGCCGGCGATCTCCTGCTGTGGCAAACCAACAGCCTCAGCTATCTGTATGGCAAGAACTTCGCGATCAACCCGTCGATCCAGCAGACGGTGACGTTCGAGCACGCCGACAAGTGGAAATACGGCGACAACTTTCTCTTCGTCGACAAGATCTTCTACAACGGCGAAGAAGACCGCAACAAAGGCCCGCACACCTTCTACGGCGAATTCACCCCACGCTTCTCGTTCGGCAAGATCTTCGATCAGAAGCTCGAATTCGGCCCGATCAAGGACGTGCTGCTGGCGATGACCTACGAGTACGGCGAAGGCGAAAGCGAGGCCTACCTGATCGGCCCGGGCTTCGACCTCAAGGTGCCCGGCTTCAACTACGTCACCCTGAATATCTTCCGTCGCCAGACCGAAGGCCCGCGCCCCGGCGACGGTGTCTGGCAGATCACTCCAGGCTGGTCCTACAGCATTCCGGTGGGCAATTCCGATCTGCTGATCGACGGTTATCTGGACTGGGTCGTCGACAATGACGAGAACTCGCGCGGCACCTACCACGCCAACCTTCACATCAATCCGCAGATCAAATACGACCTCGGCAAAGCCCTCGGCTGGCGTCAGAAGCAGCTGTACGTCGGCACCGAATACAGCTACTGGAAGAACAAATACGGGGTCGAAAGCAGCCACAACCTCGACACCAATCAGAACACCGCCAGCCTGCTGGTGAAGGTGCATTTTTAAGATGACCCGCAACCGTGCCCCCTACCTGTCGTCGGTGCTCTGTTGCGGGGCACTTGAGAGCTGGCCGAGGAGTCAGTATTCTCCGCGGCCTCCTGAATTCGGTCTAAAAAAAAGCCCGGATTTAATTCCTGACCGACGGGCCAACTTATCCCGGCCCCGGTCAGTACCGAGGCATCCCGAAAACACGCTCAATCGACTGTTTTTTCAGCAGCCGAACGGGCGTTTTTTGGCTTTTCGAAGGCCTTGGCTCAGCTTTTGCTAACAGCACTGAAGCTGACCGATCGGATGACTTTTGCAGCAACGAAAAAAGGCGCCACACCAGAGCGCCGATCTTAAAAAAATAAACGTGGAACACCTACTTTGGGAGCAACCGAATGAAACGTATGTGCACCAGCCTGATGCTTGCGGGATCGATGCTGGCCGGCGGCCAGGCCATGGCCGATGGCCTGCTGCAGTGGCAGAACAACAGCCTGACCTACCTTTACGGTAAAGACTTCAAGGTCAACCCTGCGATCCAGCAGACCGTCACCTTCGAGCACGCCGATGCCTGGAAGTACGGGGACAACTTCCTGTTCGTCGACAAGATCTTCTACAACGGTGACAAGGACTTCAACAACGGCCCGAACACCTACTACGGCGAGTTCCAGCCACGCATCTCGCTGGGCAAGGTACTCGACCAGAAGATCGAGTTCGGCCCGATCAAAGACGTCCTGCTGGCGATGACGTACGAGTTCGGCGAGGGTGACACCGAGTCCTACCTGATCGGTCCAGGCTTCGACCTGGCCATCCCGGGCTTCGACTACTTCCAGCTGAACTTCTACCAGCGCCACACCGAAGGCTCGCGCCCGGGTGACAACGTCTGGCAGATCACTCCGGTGTGGTCCTACACCATCCCGGTCGGCGACTCCAACGTGCTGATCGACGGTTACATGGACTGGGTTGTCGACAACGACGTCAACAACCGTGGCGAATACCACGCCAACCTGCACTTCAACCCACAGGTCAAATACGACTTGGGCAAGGCGTTGAATTTCGGCGAGAAGCAGCTGTACGTCGGTGTCGAGTACGACTACTGGAAAGACAAGTACGGGATCGACGACACCCGTGCGTTCACCACCAATCAGAACGTGACCAGCTTCCTGGTGAAGTTCCACTTCTGATCTTAAAAGCTTCGCGAGCAGGCTCGCTCCCACATTCGACCGGGTTTCAATGTGGGAGCGAGCCTGCTCGCGAAGGCCTCACTGCAGATTTCAGGCCGAGACCACCGCCGCGGATATCCCCAAAAATCGGCAAAGTTCTTCACGCTTGGCCAACGCATCACGCCGCCCCAGATCGATCAACTCGCTGCAATACCCCGCCTCGAACAGCAGATAACTCAACACCCCCGCCCCACTCGTCTTCGTTGCCCCCGGTCCACGCAGAAACAAGCGCAACGCCGCCGGCAACTCCTGGCGATGCCGCGCCGCGATCTCATCGATCGGCTGACTCGGCGAAATCACCAACACCTCCACCGGCGCCACACCCAGCTCGCGCGTCGGCGTGCCAGCGGGCATCAGATGACTGAACTGGTTGAGGCGCTGCAGCAACTCGATGTCGCTCTCCAGACTGTCAATGAACGTGCTGTTGAGCATGTGCCCGCCAATTTGTGCCAGCGTCGGCTGTTGCCCGGTGTAAGTGCGCTCCAGCGGCTGCTGCGGATCGAAGCCGCGCGGGTTGCCGCTGACACCCACCACCAGCACGCGACTGGCGCCTAGGTGCAATGCCGGACTGATCGGCGCCGATTGCCGCACCGCGCCGTCGCCGAAATATTCATCACCGATCTTCACCGGCGCGAATAGCAACGGAATCGCCGAACTGGCGAGCAAGTGATCCACCGACAATTGTGTCGGCACACCGATGCGCCGATGCCGCAGCCATGAATCGATCGTGCCGCCGCCCTGATAGAACGTCACCGCTTGCCCCGACTCATAACCAAACGCCGTCACCGCCACCGCATGCAATTGCTTGCGCGCGATGGATTCGGCGATGCCGGGCATGTGCAGTTTTTCATTGAGCAGATCACGCAGCGGCGAACTGTTGAGCAGCGCCACCGGCATATGGCGGCCGAGGCCAAGCAAGCTGTGACTGACAAAACGGCTGGCCTGACGGATGACGCCCGGCCAGTCACTGCGCAGCACGCGATGGCTGCGAAAGCCTTGCCAGAATAAGGTGAGCCGCTCAATGGCCGCGCGAAAATCGGTGGCGCCACTGGCGAGGCTGACGGCGTTGATCGCGCCCGCCGATGTGCCGACGATCACCGGAAACGGATTGTCAGCACCCAACGGCAACAGTTCGGCAATCGCCGCCAGCACCCCCACCTGATACGCCGCCCGAGCCCCGCCGCCGGAAAGAATCAAACCTGTGACCGGTTCAGCTGGGCTCATCGCAACGCTCCATGGTGCTTATAGGAATGGATCAATCAACCGCGCTTGGCGTACAGCTTCGGCTCGCCCGGTGGCCGGCTCTTGAAGCGTCGATGTGCCCACAAATATTGCTCCGGGCAATCGCGCAAGACGCCTTCGACCCACTGGTTGATGCGGATGCAGTCGGCTTCTTCGGTCTCGCCGGGGAAATCTTCCAGCGGCGGATGCACGACCAGACGATAACCGCTGCCGTCGGCCAGGCGCTCCTGAGTGAACGGCACCACCAGCGCTTTACCCAAACGGGCAAACTTGGTGGTTGCGGTCACAGTCGCCGCCTGAATGCCGAACAGCGGCACGAAAATGCTCTGCTTGGCGCCGTAGTCCTGATCCGGTGCGTACCAGATCGCCCGGCCAGAGCGCAGCAGCTTGAGCATGCCGCGCACGTCGTCACGCTCCACCGCCAGCGAGTCGAGGTTGTGCCGCTCGCGGCCCTGACGCTGAATGAAATCGAACAACGGGTTTTTGTGCTCGCGGTACATGCCATCGATGGTGTGCTGCTGACCGAGCAAAGCCGCGCCGATTTCCAGGGTAGTGAAATGCACCGCCATCAGAATCACGCCTTTGCCTTCGCGCCGGGCTTTTTGCAAATGCTCAAGACCTTCGACGTGCGCCAGCTTCGCCAGACGCTCACGTGACCACCACCAGCTCATGGCCATTTCGAAAAAGGCGATGCCGGTCGAGGCGAAATTTTCTTTGAGCAAGCGCTTGCGCTCGGCGGCGGATTTTTCCGGGAAGCACAGCTCAAGATTGCGCTTGGCGATGCGCCGCCGGTCGCCGGCGAGGCGATACATCAATGCGCCCAAAACTCGACCGATGGTCAGCAACGCCGGATACGGCAGTTGCACGATCAGCCACAAAAGCCCCAAGCCGCACCAGAGCGGCCAGAAGCGTGGCGATAAAAATGCTTTTCGAAAACGCGGGCGATCCATTAAAGCTTCCGTAAATACAGTGGCCGCGCATTCTACATCGTTCGACCCGGCTTGCGGCCTGCGGGCGTTCTCGTTATAAGTCTCGGCACTTTTAGTGACAAGCCGTTGTATGCCGACATGAGCAAAACCGAACCGTTAGACCAAGATCCCGTGTTCCAGTTGAAGGGCAGCATGCTGGCCATTACCGTGCTGGAACTGGCCCGTAACGACCTCGACAGCCTCGATCGGCAATTGGCCGCCAAAGTTGCGCAGGCGCCGAACTTCTTCAGCAACGCGCCGCTGGTTCTGGCCCTCGACAAACTGCCGCCGGGTGAAGGCGCGGTCGATCTGCCGGGGCTGATGCGCGTCTGCCGTCAACACGGCCTGCGCACCCTGGCGATCCGTGCCAGTCGCATCGAAGACATCGCCGCCGCGATCGCCATCGACATCCCGGTGCTGCCGCCGTCCGGCGCCCGTGAGCGGCCGCTGGAGATGCCCGAAGCCGAAGTCAAAAAGAAGCCGGAAAAGCCACCCGAGCCGACCATCAAACAGACCCGCGTCATCACCACGCCAGTACGGGGTGGCCAACAGATATACGCCCAGGGTGGCGATTTGGTGGTGGTGTCCTCGGTCAGTCCGGGGGCGGAACTTCTCGCCGATGGCAACATCCATGTATACGGCCCGATGCGTGGTCGTGCGCTGGCCGGCGTGAAGGGTGACACCAAGGCACGGATTTTCTGTCAGCAATTGAGCGCTGAACTGATCTCCATCGCCGGTCATTACAAGGTCTCCGAAGATTTGCGCCGCGACCCGATGTGGGGCTCGGGCGTACAGGTCAGCCTGTCGGGCGACGTGTTGAACATCATTCGGCTTTAACGGATACTGCCGCATTTTCCAAGCATCTCTAAAACGTAGCGAAAACGGCTCAAACGAAGTAGGAAAAAGGCCAAAAGCCAAATTCCAGCCAAGGCTGTCCGACTGCAGTAGTTTTCAAGAGATGTTTTTCAGGGGCTAAAAAGTCCTTCTTCCTTAGGGGTGAAACACCTTGGCCAAGATTCTCGTGGTTACATCCGGCAAGGGTGGTGTGGGTAAGACCACCACCAGCGCCGCTATCGGTACCGGCCTCGCTCTGCGCGGCCACAAAACAGTGATCGTCGACTTCGACGTGGGCTTGCGCAACCTTGACCTGATCATGGGTTGCGAGCGCCGCGTGGTGTATGACTTCGTCAACGTGGTCAACGGCGAAGCCAACCTGCAACAAGCGCTGATCAAAGACAAGCGTCTGGAAAACCTCTACGTACTGGCCGCCAGTCAGACCCGCGACAAAGACGCGCTGACTGTCGAAGGCGTGGAAAAAGTCCTGATGCAACTCAAGGAGGACTTTGACTTCGTGGTTTGCGACTCCCCGGCGGGCATCGAGAAAGGTGCACACCTGGCCATGTACTTCGCCGACGAAGCGATCATCGTGACCAACCCGGAAGTGTCCTCGGTACGTGACTCCGACCGCATGCTGGGCCTGTTGGCCAGCAAGTCCCGTCGTGCCGAAAAAGGCGAAGAGCCGATCAAGGAACACTTGCTGCTGACCCGTTACAACCCGCAGCGCGTCAGCGATGGCGAGATGCTGGGCGTGGAAGACGTGAAGGAAATCCTGGCCGTCACCCTGCTGGGCGTGATTCCGGAATCCCAGGCAGTGCTCAAGGCCTCCAACTCGGGCGTCCCGGTGATCCTCGACGACCAGAGCGACGCCGGTCAAGCGTACAGCGACGCGGTTGATCGCTTGCTGGGCAAAGAAAAAGAGCATCGTTTTCTCGATGTTACGAAGAAGGGATTCTTCGAGCGCCTGTTTGGAGGTAGGTAATGAACCTTTTTGACTTCTTTCGTGCCAACAAAAAGCCAAGTACTGCCTCGGTCGCGAAAGAGCGTCTACAGATCATCGTGGCGCATGAGCGCGGCCAGCGCAGCACGCCGGATTACTTGCCAGCCTTGCAGAAGGAACTGGTCGACGTGATCCGCAAGTACGTCAACATCGGCAACGACGACGTACATGTTGCACTGGAAAGCCAGGGCAGTTGCTCGATTCTGGAACTCAATATCACCCTGCCCGATCGCTGAGTCGATCCGGCAGTCGCCACGGCGGCTCGGGGCCAACAAGCCTTTGTAGGAGCTGCGGCACGCTGCGATCTTTTGCTCTTGTTGTTAAAAAGATCAAAAGATCGCAGCGTGCCGCAGCTCCTACAGGGAATGTGGTCCCCGAGCCGCCGTTGGCATTTGTTACGAGGCTGTTTTAATGCCGCTGTCCAACATCCGCATCATCCATCAGGACGCCGCCGTACTCGTGGTGAACAAACCGACGTTGCTGCTCTCGGTGCCCGGTCGCGCCGACGACAACAAGGATTGCCTGATTACCCGCCTGCAGGAAAACGGCTACCCGGAAGCGCGCATCGTCCATCGCCTGGACTGGGAAACCTCCGGCATCATTCTGCTCGCCCGTGACGCCGACACTCACCGTGAACTCTCGCGGCAGTTTCATGACCGTGAAACCGAAAAGGCCTACACCGCTATGGCTTGGGGTCAACCGGAACTGGACAGTGGCAGCATCGATTTGCCGCTGCGCTACGATCCGCCGACCAAGCCGCGGCACGTGGTCGATCACGAATTCGGCAAACATGCGCTGACCTTCTGGCGCGTGCTCGAGCGTTGCGGCGATTGGTGTCGCGTTGAGCTGACGCCAATCACCGGCCGTTCGCATCAATTGCGCGTGCACATGCTGTCGATCGGTCATCCGCTGCTCGGCGACGGTCTGTACGCCCACGAGCAGGCTTTGGCCGCCTGGCCACGTCTGTGCCTGCACGCCAGCATGTTGAGCTTCACCCACCCGCAAACCGGCGAACGCTTGCGCTTCGAGTGCCCGGCACCGTTCTGACACATCCCCTATGTAGCTGCCGAAGGCTGCGATCTTTTGATCGGGTATTTCAAATATCAAAAACAAGATCAAAAGATCGAAGCCTTCGGCAGCGCCTACAGGGGCCGGTGCAGATTCAATTCCCCGGCCGATGCGTTAAACTCCCGGCCATTGCTGTCTGGAGCTTCTTATGCGCGAAGAGTTGAACCAAGGCCTGATCGACTTCCTCAAGGCCTCCCCTACCCCGTTCCACGCCACTGCCAGCCTTGTTCAGCGTCTGGAGGCTGCCGGTTTTGTGCGCCTCGACGAACGCGAGCCATGGACCACCGAGGCCAACGGTCGCTACTACGTCACCCGTAACGACTCCTCAATCGTCGCGATCAAAATGGGCCGCCACTCGCCATTGCACAGCGGCATCCGCCTGGTCGGCGCGCACACCGACAGCCCATGCCTGAGGGTCAAGCCGCAACCGGAGCTGCAGCGTCAGGGTTTCTGGCAACTGGGCGTTGAAGTCTACGGCGGCGCCTTGCTCGCGCCGTGGTTCGACCGCGATCTGTCGCTGGCCGGCCGCGTGACCTTCCGCCGCGATGGCAAGGTCGAAAGCCAGTTGATCGACTTCAAGGCACCGATCGCGATCATTCCCAACCTGGCCATTCACCTCAACCGTGAAGCCAACCAGGGCTGGGCGATCAACGCGCAGACCGAACTGCCGCCGATCCTCGCGCAATTTGCCGGTGACGAGCGCGTCGATTTCCGCGCCGTGCTCACCGATCAACTGGCCCGCGAACACGGTTTGAACGCCGACGTGGTGCTCGATTACGAGCTGAGTTTCTACGACACGCAAAGTGCTGCGGTCATCGGTTTGAATGGCGACTTCATTGCCGGCGCGCGCCTCGACAACCTGCTGTCGTGCTACGCCGGCCTGCAGGCCTTGCTCACCGCCGAAACCGATGAAACCTGCGTGATGGTCTGCAACGACCACGAAGAAGTCGGCTCCTGCTCGGCCTGCGGTGCCGATGGCCCGATGCTCGAACAGACCCTGCGCCGCTTGTTGCCGGAAGGCGACGAATTCGTCCGCACCATTCAGAAATCCCTGCTGGTCTCGGCCGACAACGCTCACGGCGTGCACCCGAACTACGCGGAAAAACACGACGCCAACCACGGCCCGAAACTCAACGCCGGCCCGGTGATCAAGGTCAACAGCAACCAGCGCTACGCCACCAACAGTGAAACTGCCGGGTTCTTCCGCCATCTGTGCATGGCCGAAGAAGTGCCGGTGCAAAGCTTCGTGGTGCGCAGCGACATGGGCTGCGGCTCGACCATCGGCCCGATCACCGCCAGCCACCTCGGTGTGCGCACGGTCGATATCGGCCTGCCGACGTTCGCCATGCACTCGATCCGCGAACTCTGCGGCAGCCACGACCTGGCGCACCTGGTGAAAGTGCTGAGCGCGTTCTACGCCTGCCACGATCTACCGTAACCCGCTGTAGGAGCTGCCGCAGGCTGCGATCTTTTGATCTTGAAAAACAACATCAAAAGATCGCAGCCTGCGGCAGCTCCTACAGGGGTAAAGCCACCTAGACTTACATCATTCATTTCGACAAGGCAGTCTCCATGATCTCGATGTCTTCGTTTCACGCCATGCTCGTACCGATCCTCACCGGGATGATCCTGCTGGCCATCGGCTTCAACTTCCGTGACAAGAATGCCGGCGTCTTTGCCATGTGGATCGGCATGCTGACGATCCTCGCCACCGTGATCTACAAGATCCTCGCCAAACTCAACGAATAATCCGCGACGGCTCGCATTGATCGGGTGGGCCTCGTACACTCCAGCGAATCCGCCCCTTGCGAGGTTGACCGCCTAGTGTTCGCTCGTCTTTTTGCTTTGCCCAGTCTGTTCCTTGTCTGCCTGATGACGCTGCTGCCGCTGGCGCCCGCCCACGCGGTCGGCTTGCCGGGCCTGCTCAACACCAGCAAGGCCCAGCCCGAAGCCCAGGAACCCCTCGGCCAGTCCCTCGACGAAGTCATCAAGTCACTGGAAAACGACAAGCAACGCGCACAGTTGCTCACCGATCTGAAGAAGCTGCGCGACGCCACGAAAAAAGCCCAGATCGCACCGGAAGAAGGCGTGCTGGGCCTGATCGGCGGCACCTTGGCCAACTTCGAAAAACAGTTTACCGGTGATGACAGCCCACTGAATCGCTGGGGCAACGAGTTCGACCTGGCCAAGGAAGAACTCAGCGGCATGATGCTGCCGGCCAACGAATGGCTGCCGATCATCTTCGGTTTCGCCATGATCCTGATGGTCTGGAGTCTGCTTGCCGCCGCATTGATCTGGCTCGGCCATCGCGTGCGCATGCGCTTCGGCCTGACCGAAGAACTGCCGCAACACCCCAAGGCCCTCGACATGCTGCGCTTTGCGTTGCGCAAGCTCGGGCCTTGGCTGATCGCCCTGGTGATGACCGTTTACATGTCCTACGCCTTGCCATCTTCGCTGGGCAAAAGCCTGGCGATGGTGCTGGCCTATGCGCTGGTGGTCGGTACCTGCTTCTCGGCAATCTGCGTGATTGCCTTCTCGCTGCTCGACGGCCCGCATCGCCATCGCGCGCTGTACATTCTGCGTCATCAAGCGTTCCGGCCGCTGTGGCTGATCGGCAGCTTCGCAGCATTCGGTGAAGCCCTGAACGACCCGCGCCTGATCGAAAGCCTCGGCGTGCATCTGGCCCACACGGCAGCGACCATCGCCAACATTCTCGCGGCACTCTCGACCGGGCTGTTCATCCTGCGCTTCCGCCGCCCGATCGCGCACCTGATTCGCAACCAGCCATTATCTCGACGCCTGACCCGGCGTGCGCTCAGCGACACCATCGATATCCTCGGAACGTTCTGGTACGTGCCGGCGCTGGTACTGGTCGGCATCTCGCTGTTCGCGACGTTCGTCTCCGCCGGCGACACCAGTACCGCGCTGCGCCAGTCGCTGATCTGCACCGTGTTGCTGGTGTTGTGCATGGTGATCAACGGCCTTGTGCGTCGCCATTCACTGAAACCGCAACGCGGGCCACGGCGCCACGCCCTGTACTCGGAGCGCCTGAAAAACTTCTTCTATACCCTCGCGCATCTGCTGGTGTGGCTGGCGTTCATCGAACTGGGCCTGCGCGTATGGGGCAAATCGCTGATCGGTTTCGCCGAGGGCGACGGCCATGATGTCAGCGTCAAACTGTTCAGCCTGATCGGCACGCTGATTTTCTCCTGGCTGATCTGGATCCTCGCCGACACCGCCGTGCATCACGCCCTCACCCGCTCGCGCAAAGGCCTGGCCAACGCGCGCGCGCAAACGATGATGCCGTTGATCCGCAACGTGCTGTTCGTGGCGATCTTCATCATTGCGCTGATCGTCGCACTGGCGAACATGGGCATGAACGTCACGCCACTGCTCGCCGGTGCTGGCGTGATCGGTCTGGCCATCGGTTTCGGCGCACAATCACTGGTCGCCGACCTGATCACCGGCCTGTTCATCATCATCGAAGACTCGCTGGCCATCGACGATTACGTCGACGTCGGCGGCCACCTCGGCACCGTCGAAGGCCTGACCATCCGCACCGTACGCCTGCGCGACATCGACGGCATCGTCCACACCATTCCGTTCAGCGAAATCAAAAGCATCAAGAACTACTCACGGGAATTCGGCTACGCGATCTTCCGCGTCGCGGTGCCGTACAACATGGAAATCGACGACGCGATCAAACTGATGCGCGATGTCGGCCAGAAGATGCGCACCGACCCGCTGCAACGGCGCAACATCTGGTCGCCACTGGAGATTCAGGGTGTCGAAAGTTTCGAGTCCGGCAGCGCGATATTGCGCGCCCGGTTCAAGACCGCGCCGATCAAGCAATGGGAAGTTTCCCGCGCCTTCAACCTTTCGCTCAAACGCCATCTCGACGAAGCCGGACTCGATCTGGCAACGCCGCGTATGAGCGTGCAAGTGATCACTGCTGGTGGCGGTCAGCCGAAGGAATAGCACTCAGGCGCGCGGTTGCAGTCACAGGCAGGGAAGCCCGACAACAATAATCAAGGAGTAACCGATGCAACTGACGCGCATTGCCCAAGCCGTTCTATTCGGCCTTTTCGCCAGCCACGCCAGCGCGGCCACCCTGGACAGCACCCGCACGCAAATCGCCGAACAAGCGCAAAAGCTTGAGCCCGAACTCCTCGAAACCCGCCGCGATATCCATGCCCACCCGGAACTCGGCAACACGGAAAAACGCACCGCCGAGCTGGTCGCCAAACAACTCAAAGCGATGGGCCTGGACGTCAAGACCGGCGTCGCCCGCACCGGCGTGGTCGCCGTCCTCAAAGGCGCCCTGCCCGGCCCGACCGTGGCCCTGCGCGCCGACATGGACGCGCTGCCGGTCAAGGAAGTTTCCGACCTGCCCTTCGCCTCGAAAGCCAAAAGCACTTATCTCGACAAGGAAGTCGACGTCATGCACGCCTGCGGCCACGATGCGCACACCGCAATCCTGCTGAGCACGGCGAAGATTCTTACGGGCATGCGCGACACCCTGCCCGGCACCGTGGTGTTCTACTTCCAGCCCGCCGAAGAAGGCCCAAGCGACTTCATCCCCGACGGCAAAAATACCTGGGGCGCAAAAATGATGGTCGAGGAAGGCGTGATGAAGTCACCGAAACCCGATGTGGTCTTCGGCCTGCACGTCTGGGCCGGCGTCCCCGCCGGCCAGATCGCCTACCGCCCAGGCGCCACCCTCGCCAGCTCCGACGACCTGCGCATCAAAATCCTCGGCAAACAAACCCACGCCGGCCGCCCATGGGACGGCATCGATCCGATCACCGTCGGCGCGCAAACCATCGTCGGTCTGCAAACTGTAGTCAGCCGCCGCACCGATATCTCCTCGTACCCGTCAGTGGTCAGCATCGGCACCATCAACGGCGGCACACGCTACAACATCATTCCCGAATCCGTGGACATGACCGGCACGATCCGCTCCTACGACTACGGCATCCGCCAGAAACTGCATGCCGACGTACGCCAGACCGTGGAAAAAATCGCCGAAAGTGGCGGTGCAAAAGCAGACGTGACCATCATCGAAAAATATGACCCGACGATTAACAACCCAGCGCTCACCGAAAAAATGCTGCCGACGTTGAAGTGGGCGGCCAAGGACGATGTGGTGAATGCACCGCTGGTGGGCGGCGCAGAAGACTTCTCGTTCTATGCCAAGGAAGTACCGGGATTGTTTGTGTTTCTCGGCGTGACCCCGAGGGACCAGGACATGAGCAAGGCAGCGCCGAATCACAATCCGGGGTTCTTTGTGGATGAGTCGGCGCTGGTGGTCGGGGTGAGGACAATGGCTTCATTGGCGACGGATTATCTGTATGCCAATGCGGAGGCTGGCAAGTAGTGTCGAGATGACTGTGGGGGCGCTTTCGCGAGCAGGCTCGCTCCCACATTTGGACCGTGTGCAGCCGCCAGAAACAGGTCTGCTGTCAGGCCGCCATCGCTGGCAGGTCGCACCGCAACTCCCACAGTTTTACTTGCGAACACCCCATGCGGCAAAGCCGCCCCACTCAACACAATGAGCGCAAGCTCGAGTACCGCTCTTGATCTTGCCGTGCTGGCCCCTTCGGCAGGCTTCGTTCCGGGATTGATCCGGGGGTGGGAGCGCAGCGACCGTTCGACGAAGTCGAACACATCGAGAGGAGGTGCAGCGAAGCAAACCGTAGGCGATGCCCCCCGGATCAATCCCGGAGCGAAGGAACCCCGAGCTTTAGCGAGCGGGCCGAACGCCGGGGCCCAGCGTTTTGGTTACTTTTGGGCGTCTGCAAAAGTGACTCGCTGTAAGAGCGAAACCGCCAGCGGCGACACCCGCAGAAACGGATATTCACACAGAACCCAATAGCCTGGTCGGCCCACAGGCCGCCAAGGTCAAAGCTCAAGCAACATCAACCCCAACGTGAATCGCATCATGCCGCCAAAACTCCAGATCACAATCAATCAACCGCTCATGCTGATCATAATTAACCCGAGCAATCCGTAACCCCGGGCTCCCCACCGACACCCTTAAAGCCGCCGCCGCATCCACAGACAATGACGTAGGCACAATCTCAAAGCGCACCCGCCCATAGTGCAAATCGTAATGCCGCGCATACAACTCGGTAATCGACTGATTCAAATCAAACTCAAGAATCCCCGGAAAAAACTGCGGATTCAAATAGTGCTCCACATACAACACCAGCCGCCCGTCAATGCGCCGCGACCGGCAAATCTGAATCACGCTGGACAGCGCCGGCAACTGCAACCACGCACACACCGCCGCTGACGCCGGCTGCAACCGCGCCGAAATCACCTCGGTCGAAGGCTCACGTCCCTGCGCACTGACCATCGCGTGGAAATGACTGCGCTGCATCAGGTTGTACGCCAGACGCGGTGGCGAAACGAACCAGCCACGGCGCTCCTCGCGATAAATCTGCCCCTGCGCCTCCAGCTGCAACAACGCCTCGCGCACGGTAATCCGCGTCGTACCAAACAACTCACTGAGCTTGCGCTCGGCCGGCAACTTGCTGCCCGCAGCCAACAACCCGTGATCGAGTTGCTCCTGCAGGACTTGGCCAATCGCTGTCACCGCTTTTGTTGCCTCATCGCGCATCAACGTTACCTATCTGGACTAGACCAGCACTGTTTCAGGGCAAAACTGCACGGCCAACGAAGCGTTTCCGTGTGTTGCAAGCCTAGGCAGTGCAGATGACCGAGAGATGACAAACCTACCGAACGGTCGTTCTCATGACTTGCAATACATCGGCCAAGTCCCTTGCCCGCCGGGGCCTGAGCATGGTCTACGCTTATCTGGCAACCGCTGATAACGGGCAAACAAAAGGCCTGCCGCAGGGCCACCGACATCAAAGTGTCATCCAGCCCCCTTAAATTGGCTCAGGTATTGCTGACCTAGACCAACACAAACCGCAATCGCAGCGTTGAACACGACCAAGGAGCTTCGGAATGAAACAGCTTTTCCTGGCAACACTGTTAGGCTCGACCATTGCAATGTGCACCTCCGCCATGGCGGCCGGCACCGATCTGAAAACCCTCGAAGCCGCTGCGAAAGCGGAAGGCGCCGTCAACAGTGTCGGCATGCCCGATGACTGGGCCAACTGGAAAGGCACCTGGGAAGACCTGGCCAAGACCTACGGCCTGAAACACATCGACACCGACATGAGTTCGGCCCAGGAAATCGCCAAGTTCGCCGCCGAGAAAGACAACGCCACCGCCGACATCGGCGACGTCGGTGCCGCCTTCGGCCCGATCGCGGTCAAGCAAGGCGTAGTGCAACCCTACAAGCCAAGCACCTGGGATCAGGTTCCGGACTGGGCCAAGGACAAAGACGGCAACTGGGCACTGGCCTACACCGGCACCATCGCGTTCATCGTCAACAAGAAGCTGCTGCACGGTTCCGAAGTACCGACCAAATGGGCTGACCTCAAGGGTGGCAAATACAAAGTCTCGATCGGTGACGTGAGCACCGCCGCGCAAGCTGCCAACGGCGTACTCGCCGCAGCCCTGGCTAACGGTGGCGACGAGAAAAACATCCAGCCGGCCCTGACCCTGTTCGCCGACATCGCTAAACAAGGTCGTCTGTCGATGGCCAACCCGACCATCGCCACCATGGAAAAAGGCGAGATCGAAGTCGGCGTGGTCTGGGACTTCAACGGCTTGAGCTACAAAGCCAAGATGGCCAACCCGGATGATTACGTGGTGCTGATCCCGTCCGACGGTTCGGTGATTTCCGGCTACACCACGATCATCAACAAGTACGCGAAAAATCCGAACGCCGCCAAGCTGACCCGCGAATACATCTTCAGCGACGCCGGCCAGACCAACCTCGCCCGAGGTAACGCCCGTCCGATCCGCGCCGAGCACCTGCAACTGCCGGAAGACGTGAAGGCCAAGCTGCTGCCGAACGAACAGTACAAGAAAGTCACCCCGATCAAAGACGCCGATGCGTGGGAAAAAACCTCCAAGGCCCTGCCGCAGAAGTGGAACGAAGAAGTCATCGTAGAGATGAAGTAATCCTTCATCTGTAGGAGCTGCCGCAGGCTGCGATCTTTTGATCTTGCCCTTTAAAGCAATATCAAAAGATCGCAGCCTGCGGCAGCTCCTACATTGACCGGTTCAAGTTTGGTTTTCGGAGTCAACGCCCCTATGAAGCACAACGTCATCCTTGTCGTGCTCGACGGCCTCAACTACGAGGTCGCGCGCCACGCCATGGGGCATCTGCAGGCTTATGTTGGCGCAGGACGCGCCGCGCTCTATCAGTTGGAGTGCGAACTGCCGGCCCTGTCCCGACCGCTTTATGAATGCATCCTCACCGGCGTGCCGCCGATCGACAGCGGCATCGTCCACAACAACGTCTCGCGCCTGTCCAATCAGCGCAGCATTTATCACTACGCCCGCGATGCCGGTTTGAAGACCGCTGCGGCGGCGTATCACTGGGTCAGCGAGCTGTACAACCGCTCGCCATTCGTCGCCGCGCGCGACCGTCACACCGACAATCTGTCGCTGCCGATCCAGCACGGACACTTCTACTGGAACGACCACTACCCGGATTCGCACCTGTTCGCCGACGCGGAAAACCTGCGTCTGCGCCACGATCCGGATTTCCTGCTGATCCATCCGATGAACATCGACGATGCCGGGCACAAGCACGGGCTCGATTCGTCGCAGTACCGCAACAGCGCGCGTTCGGCGGACATCATCCTCGCCGACTATTTGCAGAGCTGGCTCGACGCTGGCTATCAGGTACTGGTGACCGCCGACCACGGCATGAACAACGACCGCTCGCACAACGGCCTGTTGCCGGAAGAACGCCAGGTGCCGCTGTTCGTTCTCGGCGACGCGTTCAGCCTCAGCGCTGATGCCGCGCCGAAGCAGACGGAAATCTGCGGCACGGTCTGCGAACTGCTCGGTGTGCCCCACGACAAACCTGTGTGCCGGGAGCTGCTCAAGTGAATGCCATGACTCGCGGAAAATGGCTGGCGGCGTTGTGCCTGGTGCCCTTCGCACTGTTCTTTATCGTCTTCGAAATCGCCCCGCTGGTCTGGGTGATGATCAACAGCCTGCAATCAGAAGAGTTCGGCTGGGGCGTCGAAAACTTCACGAAAATCTTCAGTTCGAAATTCTATTTGCAGGCGATCCAGTACAGCCTGGAGATCAGTTTCTGGTCGAGCGTATTCGGCATCATCATTGCCGTACTCGGTGCGTATTCCCTGCGCCGGGTCGATTCGAAGCTGCGCAACTTCGTCAACGCCTTCGCCAACATGACCAGCAACTTCGCCGGTGTGCCGCTGGCATTCGCCTTCATCATCCTGCTTGGTTTCAACGGCAGCATCACCATCATGTTGAAGCAGTCGGGGATCATTCAGGACTTCAACCTGTATTCGAAAACCGGGCTGATCATCCTCTACACCTACTTCCAGATTCCCCTTGGCGTGTTGCTGCTCTACCCGGCCTTCGACGCCTTGCGTGAGGACTGGCGCGAGTCGGCGGCGCTGCTCGGCGCCAACGGCTGGCAATTCTGGCGGCACATCGGTTTGCCGGTGCTGACCCCGGCGCTGCTCGGCACTTTCGTGATCCTGCTGGCCAACGCCCTCGGCGCCTACGCCACGGTGTATGCACTGACGACGGGAAATTTCAACGTCCTGCCGATTCGCATCGCGGCAATGGTTTCCGGTGATATTTCCCTCGACCCGAATCTGGCCAGCGCCCTGGCCGTGGTGCTGGTGGCGCTGATGACCATCGTCACTGTCGTGCATCAACTGCTGCTGAAGAGGAGCTACCATGTCTCGCGCTGAATCCGGCCCGGCCGGCCTCTACCACCGCGTCGTGGTCTACCTGCTGTTCGCGATCCTCTTGCTGCCGCTGGCGGGCACGCTGGTCTACTCGATCGCCAGCAGTTGGTCGGCGACCATCCTGCCCAGCGGCTTCACCTTCAAGTGGTACATCCAGTTGTGGAGCGATCCACGTTTCCTCCACGCCTTCGGCCAGTCGTTATTGGTGTGCGTGGGCGCGCTGGTGCTGTCGGTGGTGCTGATTCTGCCGCTGCTGTTCGTCGTGCATTACCACTTTCCGAAACTCGATGCGCTGATGAACATCCTGATCCTGCTGCCCTTCGCGGTGCCGCCAGTGGTGTCGTCGGTGGGCCTGCTGCAACTCTACGGTTCCGGGCCGATGGCGATGGTCGGTACGCCGTGGATCCTGATCGGTTGCTACTTCACCGTGGCGCTGCCGTTCATGTACCGGGCGATCACCAACAACCTGCAAGCAATCAACCTGCGCGACCTGATGGACGCCGCGCAACTGCTCGGCGCCAGCACCTTTCAAGCAGCAATTCTGGTGGTACTGCCGAACCTGCGCAAAGGCCTGATGGTCGCGTTGCTGCTGTCGTTCTCGTTCCTGTTCGGTGAGTTCGTGTTTGCCAACATCCTCGTCGGTACGCGCTATGAAACCCTGCAGGTTTACCTGAACAACATGCGCAACAGCAGCGGCCACTTCACCAGTGCGCTGGTCATCTCGTATTTCTTTTTCGTGCTGGTCCTGACCTGGATCGCCAACATCTTGAACAAGGACAAAAGCGAATGAGCTATGTCAGCGTCCAACACCTGCAGAAAAGCTACGCCGGCACCACGGTGTTCAGCGACATCGACTGCGAAATCAACAAGGGCGAATTCGTCACTCTGCTCGGCCCGTCCGGTTGCGGCAAGTCCACTCTTCTTCGTTGCATCGCCGGCCTGACGTCGGTGGATGGCGGCAGGATTCTGCTGGATGGCGTCGACATCGTGCCCTTAAGCCCGCAGAAACGCGGGATCGGCATGGTGTTCCAGAGCTACGCGCTGTTTCCCAACATGACCGTCGAGCAAAACGTTGCGTTCGGTTTGCGCATGCAAAAGGTCAACGCCGACGACAGTCATAAGCGCGTTGCTGAAGTGTTGAAACTGGTGGAGTTGAACGACTTTGCCAGCCGCTATCCGCATCAGCTGTCCGGAGGTCAATGTCAGCGTGTGGCCCTCGCCCGTTCGCTGGTCACGCGTCCACGCTTGTTGCTGCTGGATGAACCGCTCTCGGCACTCGATGCACGGATTCGTAAACACCTGCGCGAACAGATCCGCCAGATCCAGCGCGAACTCGGCCTGACGACGATTTTCGTTACTCACGATCAGGAAGAAGCGCTGACCATGTCTGATCGAATTTTCCTGATGAATCAGGGAAAAATCGTCCAGAGTGGCGACGCCGAAACCCTCTACACCGCACCGGTCGATGTGTTCGCCGCAGGCTTCATTGGCAACTACAACCTGCTCGATGCCGATGACGCTTCGAAATTGTTGCAGCGCCCGATCAATCACCGCATCGCCATTCGCCCGGAAGCCATCGAGCTGAGCTTGAACGGCGAACTCGATGCGCAGATCCGCAGCCACAGCCTGCTCGGCAACGTCATCCGCTATCGCGTCGAAGCGCGCGGCGTCGAACTGGTGGTGGATGTACTCAACCGCTCGGCGGCCGATCTGCATCCCGACGGTCAGCGCCTGGCGCTTTCCATCGATCCGACGGCCCTGTGCGAAGTAGCTTAAAAGCAGCTGCAAGCTTCGAGCTACAAGCTTCAAGTTGTAGACTGCGGCGAAGCTGATTCCAATTTTTGCAGCTCGAAGCTTGTAGCTCGCAGCTGTTCTCGGAGAGAACTGATGGCCCTGGCAATTTTTGATCTGGACGAAACGTTGATCCACGGCGACTGCGCCACCCTCTGGAGCGAGCAGATGGGGCGTTTGGGCTGGGTCGATCCCGAGTCGTTCATGCGCAAGAACAACGAACTGATGGACGCCTACAGCCATGGCAAATTGCGCATGGAAGAGTACATGGAGTTCAGCCTCGAACCGCTGATCGGGCGTACTGCGGAAGAAGTCGAGCACTTGGTCGGCCCTTGGGTGGAAGACTTCATTGAGCCGATCATTTTCAGCGACGCGACGAAAACCATCGCCGCGCATCGCAAGGCCGGCGACCGGATTCTGGTGATTTCGGCGTCGGGCACGCACCTCGTCAAACCAATTGCCGACCGTTTGGGCATCGATGAGATTCTCGGTATCGAACTGGAAGTCGCCCATGGCGTTTACAGCGGCCACACCGTTGGCACGCTGACCTACCGCGAAGGCAAGATCACCCGGTTGCTGGAATGGCTGGATGCGGAGGAGGAGAACCTGGAAGGCGCGAGTTTCTATTCCGACTCGCGCAATGATCTGCCGTTGTTGCTGAAGGTGGATTTCCCGCACGTGGTCAACCCGGATCCAGTGCTGCTTGAGCACGCCGAAAAAGCCGGCTGGCCTATTCATCTCTGGAAATAAAAGCAAACGGCAGCTCCTACATTTCCCCCTGTAGGAGCTGCCGAAGGCTGCGATCTTTTGATCCAGCCCTTCTAACAGCTCAAACTTTCGTCAATCACCAACACCAGTTTGCCCGCCACCGTATTACTCGCCAACTCCGCAAACGCCGCCTCGGCATCCTTCACGGCAAACGCCTTGGCCAACTGCGGACTCAACCGCCCCTCTGCAAACAACGGCCACACCTGCTGACCGAGATCACTCAACAGATCCGCCTTGAACTGATCGTCACGACTGCGCAACGTCGAACCGAGCAACTGCACGCGCTTGCCCAACACCTGCGCCAGATCCAGTTTCGCCTCGCGGCCGCCCATCAAGCCGATCAGCACCCAACGTCCGTCCAGCGCCATCAGCTTCAGATTCAGTGCCGAATAATTTCCGCCCACCGGATCAAGAATCACATTGAACGGCCCAAAGTCGCGCAGGCTTTCCAGATCGTCAGTGCGCACCACCCCGCCCTGCGCACCCAGCGCCTCGCAGTAAGCCAGACGCTCGGCGGAACCGACGCTGACCCAGCAGGGATTGCCAAACGCCTTGCACAACTGAATGGCGGCTGAACCGATTCCACTTGCTCCGGCGTGCAAGAGAACTTTCTCACCCGGTTTGAGCGCCGCAAGTTGAAACACATTCAGCCAGACTGTTGCGTAAACCTCAGGTAATGCGGCCGCCTCGATCAGCGAAACACCTTCAGGAACCGGCAGCACATGCCGTCCGTCGACCACCACCTCTTCGGCCATGCCACCCCCGGCCAGCAAGGCGCAAACCCGATCACCGACCTGCCACGAACTGCCCGCACCGACCTCGCTGATCACCCCGGAGCACTCCAGACCGAGCACCTGGCTGGCACCAGGCGGTGGCGGATAAAGCCCTGCCTTCTGTAATAAATCGGCGCGATTGAGGCCGGCTGCCGCCACTCGGATGCGAACTTGTCCTACATCGCATGTAGGACTCGGCTCCTCAACCCATGCCACTTGACCTTCAACGCCTTGCAATGCCTTCACAGTGCCTCCATAGTGAGTCTGGACTGAGCCCGAAGCTGTAGCGCCGGGCTTTTTGCATTATGCGACCGGCTCTCGTAGACCGGCGACTTCAAAGACGGCCTAATATGCGTTATCAATTGTCCCCGCGTCGAATCAGCATGAAGCATTTGCTCCCCAGCACCGCCCTCGCTCTTTTCATCGGTATCGGCCTGTTGCCGGTATCGGGCAGTACATTCGCAGCCAACAGCTGGGACAAGTTGCAGCCTGATCGCGATGAAGTCATCGCCAGCCTGAACGTCGTCGAGTTGCTCAAGCGTCACCACTACAGCAAGCCGCCGCTCGACGATGCGCGCTCGGTGATCATCTACGACAGCTACATCAAGCTGCTGGATCCGTCGCGCAGCTATTTCATGGCCAGCGACATCGCCGAATTCGACAAGTGGAAGACCCAGTTCGACGACTTCCTCAAAAGCGGCGACCTCAACGCCGGCTTCACCATCTACAAGCGCTATCTGGATCGCGTCAAGGCGCGTCTGGACTTCGCCATTGCCGAGCTGGACAAAGGCGTCGACAAGATGGACTTCAACAGCAAGGAGACCTTGCTGATCGATCGCAAGGATGCCCCTTGGCTCAAGTCCACTGCTGAACTCGACGACCTGTGGCGCAAACGCGTCAAGGACGAAGTCCTGCGCCAGAAGATCGCCGGCAAAGAGCCCAAGCAGATCCAGGAAACCCTGACCAAGCGCTACAAGAACCAGCTGGCGCGCTTGGACCAGACCCGTCCGGAAGATATCTTCCAGGCGTACATCAACACTTTCGCCATGTCGTACGATCCGCACACCAATTATCTGTCGCCGGATAACGCGGAAAACTTCGACATCAACATGAGCCTGTCCCTCGAGGGCATCGGTGCCGTGTTGCAGAGCGACAACGACCAGGTCAAAGTCGTGCGTCTGGTGCCGGCAGGCCCGGCCGACAAGACCAAGCAGGTCGCCCCGGCCGACAAGATCATCGGCGTTGCCCAAGGCAACAAAGAGATGGTCGACGTCGTCGGCTGGCGTCTGGACGAAGTGGTCAAGCTGATTCGTGGCCCGAAAGGCACCGTGGTGCGTCTGGAAGTGATTCCGGCGAGCAATGCGCCGAACGACCAGACCACCAAGATCGTGCCGATCACCCGTGAAGCGGTGAAGCTTGAAGATCAGGCCGTGAAGAAGTCCATCCTCAACCTGAAACAGGACGGCAAGGACTACAAGCTCGGCGTCATCGAGATCCCGGCCTTCTACCTCGACTTCAAGGCATTCCGTGCCGGTGATCCGGACTACAAGAGCACCACCCGCGACGTCAAGAAACTGCTGACCGAGCTGCAGAAAGACAAAGTCGACGGCGTAGTCATCGACCTGCGTAACAACGGTGGCGGCTCCCTGCAGGAAGCCACCGAGCTGACCAGCCTGTTCATCGACAAAGGCCCGACCGTACTCGTGCGTAATGCCGATGGCCGCGTCGACGTGCTCGAAGATGAAAACCCGGGTGCGTTCTACAAAGGCCCGATGGCGCTCCTGGTCAACCGCTTGTCCGCCTCGGCTTCGGAGATCTTCGCCGGCGCCATGCAGGACTACCACCGCGCGCTGATCATCGGTGGCCAGACCTTCGGTAAAGGCACCGTGCAGACCATTCAACCGCTGAACCATGGCGAACTGAAACTGACCCTGGCGAAGTTCTACCGGGTTTCCGGTCAGAGCACCCAGCACCAGGGCGTACTGCCGGACATCGACTACCCGTCGCTGATCGACACCAAGGAAATCGGTGAGAGCGCACTGCCGGAAGCCATGCCGTGGGACACCATCCGCGCGGCGATCAAACCGGCTGCCGATCCGTTCAAACCGTACCTGGCTCAGCTCAAGTCAGAGCATGATGCGCGCACGGCCAAAGACGCCGAGTTCGTGTTCATTCGTGACAAGCTGGCACTCGCGCAAAAGCTGATGGAAGAAAAAACCGTCAGCCTCAACGAAGCCGAGCGTCGCGCCCAGCACACTGACATCGACGCCAAGCAACTGGCGATGGAAAATATCCGTCGCAAAGCCAAAGGCGAAGAGCCGCTCAAAGAGCTGAAGAAAGAAGACGACGACGCGCTTACCGCCGCCGAGCCGGACAAGGTCAAACCAGAAGACGACGCCTACCTGAGCGAAACCGGGCGCGTGTTGCTGGATTACCTGAAGCTGAGCAATCAGGTGGCCAAGAAGTAACGTGATGGCAATTTAATGCTGACGATCCCCGGATCGTCATCAAACAGTCATCATTCTGTCGTGCAATAAAGGACTGGGAGCCACTCTCTTCACCGAGAGCGCTCCCAGTCCTTTTTTTATCGCCAGAGATTGCCATGACCACGACCGAACAGCTGGGTGCCTTGAGCTCGATCCTGACTCAAAGCGGATTGCACAGCCTGTTCCAGCCGATCATTTGCCTCTCCGAGCGACGCATTCTCGGTTACGAAGCCCTCACTCGCGGCCCGTCCAACAGCCCTCTGCACTCACCGATTGCCTTGTTTGCCGTCGCGCGTCAGGCCGGACGCCTGAGTGAACTGGAAATCGCCTGCCGACAAAGCGCCTGCCGCCGTTTCAACGAGCAGCAATTGCCGGGCAAACTGTTTCTCAACGTCTCTCCTGAATCCTTGCTCGAAGCTGCGCACCAGCCCGGACGTACACTGCAGCTGCTGCAAGACTTCGGCATCCCGCCGAGCCAGGTAGTTATCGAACTGACTGAACAAACGCCGATCGACGATTTCCAGTTGCTGCAAACCGCGCTGCATCACTACCGGGCGATGGGCTTTTCGATTGCGCTGGATGATCTTGGCGCCGGTTATTCAAGCCTGCGTTTATGGTCGGAACTGCGCCCGGATTACGTGAAGATCGATCGGCACTTCATCGACGGTATTCATCAGGACGCGCTGAAACGCGAGTTCGTCGGCTCAATCCTGCAAATCGCCAAAGCTTCACGGGCGCAGGTCATCGCTGAGGGTATTGAGTTACCTGAAGAGCTCGCAGTGTTGACCGAGATGGGTGTCGACCTGGTGCAGGGTTATTTGCTCGGTCGCCCACAGGAACATCCTCCCCGCGACGCCCGCGCCTTGATGCCCAAACACGACAGCAGCAACGTTGCGCTGAACGACGAAGGCAGCGACCTCAGTGCCCTGCTCAACGACCAACCGGCGGTCCATCGCGATACACCGACCGCCACCGTGCTGGAAGCCTTCCGCCGCCAGGCCAACCTCAACTCTCTGGCCGTGCTCGACGAACAAGGCCAGCCCTGCGGCATCGTCCATCGGCACTCGCTGTCCGATGCGTTGCTCAAACCGTTCGCCACCGACCTGTTCGCCCGCAAACCGATCAGCCGCCTGATGAACGACGATTTCCTCGCCGTGGAAATGAGCCAATCGCTGCAACAGGTCAGCCGCCTGATCACCAGCCGCGCCCGGCAGCGTATCGAAGAAGACTTCATCATCACCCTCAACGGCGGCTACCTCGGCTTGGGCCGAGTGATTGACGTGCTCAAACTGATCACTGAACTGAAAATCCAGCAAGCACGTTACGCCAATCCGCTGACCCTGTTGCCGGGCAATGTGCCGATTCAGCAATGCCTGACACGGTTGCTGCAACAGGCGCGCGAGTCGGTGATTTGTTATGTCGACATCGACAGCTTCAAGCCTTTCAACGATATCTACGGCTACGGTCGCGGTGACGAAGTCTTGCTGTGCCTGGCGCAATGCCTGAACGAACGGGTCGATCCGTCGCGCGACTTTGTGGGGCATATCGGCGGCGACGATTTCCTCCTCGTCCTAGGCCCCGAAGATTGGCGAAAACGCCTCAACCAGCTTCTTGACGATTTCCAGAGCCAATGTCGCCGCTTTTATCGGCCTGAACACCTTGAGGCTGGATGCTTTATCGCGCCGAATCGTCAGGGGATGCGCCAGGAGTTTCCGCTGCTGTCACTGTCCATCGGCGTTGTTCACCTGCACCCCGAAGCTTGCGCACAACTTGATGCGAGTCAGCTGGCGGAGATGGCTTCGCAGGCGAAGCACCATGCGAAGAACATTCCGGGGTATAGCGTGCATGTGATTGATAGTCTCATTGCATCCGAGCTACATCCAGCGCAGTTAATCGGGCAACGTTGACTTGATTTTTAGTCTACCAAGCCGACTTATCCTCACTTGCTGCCATCAACAGGTCCTCTTTCCAAACTTCTTTTGCCAATTTAAAGATATCTTGAAAAAAACAGCGAGGACTTTCTAATGAATACCATTCCTCGCGCGGCCAACTGTTTGCCTCGCACTCATCTATTTCGAATACAACTTGAAAATCGAAGCTTGGATCCTTAAGCGCTGCCTCTAAATTCTCAACGAGTACAAATTTATGTCTATGTGAGAAATAAGGCTGATTCAAGCAATATTTCCTTATTAGGATACTCCTATCAGTTCTATCGTTCGGATCATAAGCCTCGAGCTCTATACCCTTGGACTCCTCTCTATCATAAACATCAAACACCCCAACGAACCACATCAAGTCAGGTTCAAAACGCTCATTTAAAAATGGGTCCTTTAGCATTATTTCCCCTCCGCAGGGAAGCCTGTGAAAGGCTCCTGTGTATTCACTTTATCGAACTTCACCTCAAACCAATTCATATCCTCATTAAGCCCCGGTTTTTGCTTATCTTTTTTATTGGGTCTGTAACCGCGCCCAGCTCCAGGCAGTTCCAACCTGACTATCGGATTCTTCTTCTGATCCTTCCCTGTATGCCTAATCAATCCGTTTTTATCCTTCGTCATCGCTTTATTCAAGGCCCCCAAATGCATGCGCCAACTATGAAACTGAGAGCTTAGATTACCTTTGGCACCTTTCGGGACATCCCCGGTATGAGGATCAGCACCATCGATAGCTCGCTGTTTGAGGGCTAGATCGGGAATTTCCGAACCATGCTTTTTCACAGTGTGCATGTCATAAAGTTTTTCATATTCACTCACACGTTGCTTTGCATTCCCCTCCGCCAACTCATCAATCCTCGCCCTCCGCTCCTGCGCCGTCATCTTCGGCAGCGCAGGCCCGCCTTCATCAACTTTAGCGCCGCTGACATCTCCCGGCACTGCACAACCCGGCTTCTTCGGCGGAGGACAATTGGAACTCAACCCCAACGGATCCACCCACCCCGTCGGATTCGGCACGTACTGGTACTGATTCAACCCCCCAGCCAACTTGATGGGATCCGGCGTCAGATACCGTCCCAACCGCGGGTCGTAATACCGGTGCCGGTTGTAATGCAGCCCACTCTCCGCATCGAAATACTGCCCCTGAAACCGCAGCGGCTGATCGAGGTATTCCGCCGCCGCCAGGCTCAGCGCAGCGACTTTGCCGTAGGCGTCGTACTGCGCTGACCAGACAATCTCGCCGCTGTAATCGGTCAGCTCCAGCGGGGTGCCCAGGTGATCGAGTTGGTAATAAAACGGGCAGGCCTTTTTCGGGCCTTTGCCGTCGAGCAGGGCCAGCGGGCGGAAGGTTCCGGGTTCGTAGACGTAGCTGCGATATTCGTTTTGGCTGCTTTCGGCGACGAGGTTGTCGCCCTGCCAGAAGAATTCCGTGGTGACGCCGTTGACGGTTTTGCTGATGCGTCGGCCGAAGGCGTCGTACCTGTACGAGGCGGTTTGGCCGTCCGGACGGGTCAGGCCGATCAGGCGGTGCTGGCTGTCGTAGCGGTATTCGCTGACGAGTTTTTGCGCGGTGCCACGGCGTTCGCGGATCAGGTTGCCGAAGGCGTCGTAGTCGTAATGGCGGTCGCCCTGCATCAGCAGGCGGTTGCCCTTGATCTGGCTCGGGCCGGGGCGGTCCTGCATCAACAGGTTGCCGGCCGGGTCGTGAGCGAAGGACTCCGGCAGTTCGTCGCGCGAGTGGCGGACGCGGATCAAGCGGTCGAGGTTGTCGTAGCCGTAGGTGCGTTGGCCGTGGCGGGTGTCGGCGATGTGTTCCAGGTTGCCGTTGGCGCTGTAGGCATAGTCGCGGCGATACAGCGCATCGTGCGAATGTCCTACGGCATGGGCCAATAATCTTCCCTGATCGTCGTAGGCATATTCGCTGAGCAGCAGACCTTGCTGGCGTTGTTGTTCACGCCCGGACTGAAAGACGTGCGTGGTCAGTTGCGCACCGTTGAGGTCGATGCCGGTCAGCGCGCCGCCCTTGGCGTGGTGATACTCGAGTTTGCTGTTGTCCGGCAGGCGCAGACGTTTGAGCTGACCGCAGGCATCGTAGCTGTAGCGCAACGTGCCCCAGCCCTGATGCTCGGTGATCAGTCGATCCTGACGGTCGTATTCGAAGGCCAGCGGATGCTTCTGGCCGTCATCGACAGCGATCAAACGACCGAGGCAGTCGTATTGATAGGAGACCTTGACCCCGTCGGGCAAGGTTTTGACCAGCAGGCGCCCGGCAACATCGCGCGCATAAGCAGTGAGCAGCTGTGAGCCGTCATCACCAAACTCGATCTTCTCCAGCAGATGCCCATTGAGGTCATAGGCATACGCCGTGCGCCGCCCGTCGAAGCCAGTTTCCTGGCGGATCAGTCCCGTCGGCGTGTAGTCCAGTCGATACTTCTCGCCGGATTCGTTTTCAATCTCGGTGAGCAGCAGTTGCGCATGGTCGTAGCGGTACTGCACCCGCGTGCCGTCGGGGTTGATCTTTCGCGAGACCAGGTGCAAATCGTCGTCATATTCAAACCGGGTAACGCGCCCGAGTTCGTCGCGCTCGGCTGTCACCTGACCGTAAGCGCCGTAGCTGTAAGCCCGGGTGGCGCCGCCCGCCAACGTCGTCTGAACCAGTCGCCCCGCCGCATCCCACTGCTGACGCGTCAGCGCACCGTGTTCATCTATCGTGGTAGTCCGTCGTCCCAGCGCATCGTAGGAAAAGCGCCGCACACCACCGTCAGGCAGGGTTTCTTCAATAAGCTGGCCAAGCTCATTCCACGCCAGTCGATGCCGGCTGCTGTCCGGGTAGCGGATCGACAGCAATTGCCCGCGAACGTCGTAGTAGTAATGGGTGACCTTGCCGTCAGGATCGACCGCTTCGGTGACATCGCCCTCGGCATTGCGCCGATAAATCCACACCGCATCGCCACGTGAACGCCGGTAGAGGAAACCGTTGCGATACTCGTAGGACGTTGGCTCATCTTGCGCAGGAAGCAGCGCAATCAGTCGTCCGACCTCGTCGTAGCGGTATTCGGTAACAGCGCCTAAAGCATCCTGCTCGGCGATCAACCGTCCGGTCGCGTCGTAAGCCTTGAGCTGCTCGCCACCGTCGGCTTCAACCTTGCGTACCAAGCGCGCGCGGTCGTCGTGGACGTAAACCTCTTCGGTGCCATCGACGTAATGCACCGCGACGCTGCCGTTGTCGTCCCAGACATAGCGCGTGTCCATCTGCGAAAACGACGCCCAGTGCCGCACGCAACGCGCCGATGTCCCCGCGCGCTCCCACGCCCAGAAGAAACTCGCGCCGCCGGCCAGTTGCCGTTGCAGAATGACGTTGGCGTCGTCGTAGTCGTAACGCTCGCTGTCGCCGACCGCATTGCTCGCGGCCAACAAACGCTGACGGGCGTCGTAGCAATAGCTGACGAGGTTTTGCTCAGTCGTCCATTCGCCGCCCTGAAAACTCTGGTAATCCAGCGCAATCAACTGCGCCCGGTCATAGCGCAGCAACAGCGCGCGACCTGCGCCGTTATCCAGTCGCTGAATCCTGTCAGACCGATCGCGATGGACCGTCAGACGATTGCCATAAACATCACTGATCGCCGTCAGCCGACCCGCGCGAAAGTGATAGAACCGCGCCGCGTCCCCGGCCAGCGCAAGAATCAGTTCCTCCGGCTCATCCCCGAGAAAGATTGCCGCCCGCGACAAACTGTTGTGAATCGCCGGGCGAGCAACATTCGGCAACGGAAACCGCGTTCGCCGGTTCTCATGATCGATCCAGACGACAAAATCGCCCTCGAACACCAACCGATGCGCCAGCGAATGGCTCCAGCCAAAGCCCAGGCCAACGTCGATTTCCACCGCGCTGCTGCGATACAAACGGCTGAACTCGAACGGCAGCCGGCCATCGAGCACCGCATCGGTCAGGGTCAGCAACTCCTCGCCGGTGACCATCGACACCGGACAGCCGTTGGTGCAGGTCAGTAGCGCGCAATCGGCGCTGTCACCGTTGGGGTTTTTAGCTTGGTCAGAGGCGTCGTCGTGGTTTTCCTCTTTCTTTAGCGAGGCATTGCGTTGGGCATCCCAACGGAGCTGCATTCGACCCTTTTTCACGCCGGCGGCGATGCCACGGGCGGCGACCGATTTGTATTGATCAACGTATTTGATGAACCCCTCGACGATGCCAAACATCGCCTTCACCAAGCGCTTCACCGCTGACAGCAATTGCGCTGCGCGATCTGCCAGGCGCAGCGTCAGATAAGCGATCCCTGCGCCCGCCCCGACGAACGTCAGAACCACGCCGATCAACACGTCGATCAGCACCTGGACGATCACCATCGACGCCGCCTCAGCGGTTTTCCCGGCGATCTCGCTGGGCG